>NZ_JAGYGJ010000002.1:0-251311 GCF_019947405.1 Pseudomonas sp. GL-B-26
TGAAGGGCCGTCGAAGACTACGACGTTGATAGGTTGGGTGTGTAAGCGCTGTGAGGCGTTGAGCTAACCAATACTAATTGCCCGTGAGGCTTGACCATATAACACCCAAGCAATTTGCTGACCTGAAAGGGCACCAGATTGCGGTGTGTGAAGACGACACAAGTCGAAAATTCGCAACGCAACACACAAATCTATTGCATACCCAATTTGCTGAAACGTCGAAAGACGGTTCAGTACCCGAATTTCTTGACGACCATAGAGCATTGGAACCACCTGATCCCATCCCGAACTCAGCAGTGAAACGATGCATCGCCGATGGTAGTGTGGGGTTTCCCCATGTGAGAGTAGGTCATCGTCAAGATTAAATTCCGAAACCCCTATCTGCGTATGCAGGTAGGGGTTTTGTTTTGTCCGCAAGAAAGTGGCTTTCAGTTAAAGCACAAATTTGAACAGTTATTTTCGATCCATGACACTAGAATAGGTCCAACTTTTTCGGAGCCAGAGCCTTTATGCCAGATCCGGTTGACGCCCCTGGGCTGTCAGAATTACCGCTGGACGACTTGGTTGCGTGTCATGAGTGCGACTTGCTGATGCGCAAGCCCGAACTCGCCCATGGCGAGAAAGCGCTCTGTCCGCGCTGCGGCTACGAGCTCTATGCCCATCGGCATAACGTCGTACAGCGCAGTCTCGCGTTGGTTCTCGCCGCTCTGTTGTTGTATATCCCGGCGAACTTTTTACCCATCATGCAGCTCCATCTACTCGGGCAGTCATCGCACGACACCGTCTGGAGCGGTGTTGTTGGCCTGTTCGATACCGGAATGCAGGGCGTTGCAGTCGTGGTGTTTCTCTGCAGCATGGGAATCCCGCTGCTCAAGTTGCTTTGCCAATTGGTTGTACTGCTGAGTATTCGTTTTGATATCGGACGCAGTTACGGCCTGTTGCTCTACCGCATTTATCACCATTTACGCGATTGGGGGATGCTCGAGGTCTACCTCATGGGCGTACTGGTGGCGATCGTCAAACTGGCAGATATGGCAGCAATTACCGTCGGTCTTGGTCTGGCGTGCTTTATCGGTTTGTTGTTGGTCCAGGTCTGGTTGGAGGTTGTGATGTCGCCCCATCAGATCTGGCAGGCTTTATCAGGAGAGGATGTCCATGCGGGCGATTGATGCAGGCATTCTGATTTGCGCCGAATGCCATGAATTGAACAAGCAGGAAGCGGATACCGACGAGCAGGTCTGCACCCGTTGCGGTGCGCTGGTTCACGCCCGTCGTCCGAACAGTGTGATGCGTACCTGGGCGTTGCTGGTGACCGCCGCGGTTCTCTACATCCCGGCCAACGTGTTGCCGATCATGACCGTCAGTTCACTGGGGCAGGGCGATCCCAGCACCATCATGTCCGGTGTGATCCAACTGGTTCAACACGGCATGATTCCAATCGCCGCCGTGGTTTTTATCGCCAGTATCCTGGTACCAACGTTCAAATTGGTGGGCATCGCACTGCTGCTGTTTTCCGTGCAACGTCGCCAGCCACTGTCGGCGCGCCAACGCATCTGGATGTACCGCTTTATTGAGTTCATTGGCCGCTGGTCGATGCTCGATATTTTTGTGATCGCCATCCTGGTGGCGGTTGTGAATTTCGGACGGCTTGCCAGCGTCGAAGCCAATCTTGGCGCCATCGCTTTCTCCAGTGTGGTGATTCTGACGATGCTTGCCGCAGTAACTTTCGATCCCCGACTGATTTGGGATAACACGGAGTCGGACGACGACCATGACTGATTTGCCTACAGCAAAAACCCGGCCGGCCTCGAACTGGTCAGCCATTTGGGTGTTGCCCCTGATCGCCCTGATCATCGGCGGCTGGCTCGGCTGGCGTGCCTACAACGAGACCGGCATCGAGATTCAGGTGCGTTTCGAAAGTGGTGAAGGCATTCAGGCCAACAAGACCGAAGTCGTCTACAAAGGCATGTCGGTGGGTAAGGTAAAGACCCTCAAACTTGATGACGAAGGCAGCTCCAAAGGCGTGATCGCCACCGTCGAAATGAACAAGGACGTGGAGCCATACCTGCGGACCAGCACCCGTTTCTGGCTGATCAAACCGAGTGTGACGCTGGCCGGCATCACTGGCCTGGAGACGCTGGTCTCGGGGAACTACGTCGCGATAAGCCCGGGCGAGGGTGAGCCGACGCGCAAGTTCAAAGCCCTGGCCGAAGAGCCGCCGCTGTCGGACGCCCAGCCCGGTTTGCACCTGACCATCAAGGCTGATCGCCTTGGCTCACTGAATCGCGGCAGTCCGGTGTTCTACAAGCAGATCAAGGTTGGCCAGATAAAAAGCTACTTGCTCTCCGAGGACCAAAGCACCGTTGAACTCAAAGTCTTCATCGAGCCCACCTACGCCAAACTGGTGCGCAAACACACGCGTTTCTGGAACGCCAGCGGCATCAGCATTGACGCCAACCTGTCGGGTGTGAAAGTGCGCAGCGAGTCGCTGGCGAGCATCGTCGCCGGCGGTATCGCATTCGCCACGCCGGAGAATCGCAAGGACAGTCCGCCTACCGATCCGAGTCTGCCATTCCGTCTCTACGAAGATTTTGATGCGGCCGCCGCCGGTATTCGGGTCAAGGTCAAACTCAGCGACTTCGAAGGAATGCAGGCTGGTCGCACACCGGTTATGTACAAAGGCATCCAGGTCGGCAATCTGAAAGCGCTCAAGATCGATCCTGATCTATCCAGTGCCACCGCCGAATTGACCCTCGATCCTCTGGCTGAGGATTACCTGGTCGAAGGCACCCAGTTCTGGGTGGTCAAACCGTCGATCTCGCTTGCCGGTATCACCGGTCTCGAAGCGTTGGTCAAAGGTAACTACATCGCCGTGCGTCCAGGAGACAAAGGCGCCGCACCGCAGCGCGAGTTTGTGGCACGGCCGAAGGCACCGCCGCTCGACTTGCGTGCGCCAGGATTGCACCTGGTGTTGTTCACAGAGAACCTGGGTTCGCTGGAAGTCGGCAGCCCGATTCTCTACAAACAGGTCAAGGTCGGTTCGGTCCAGAGCTATCAGTTCTCTCGCACCAAAAAGCAGTTGGTGATTGGTGTACACATCGAGAAGGAATACGAAGGGCTGGTCAATGCCTCGACACGGTTCTGGAATGCCAGCGGCATCACGCTGACCGGCGGGTTGACCGGTGGAATCCAGGTCAAAAGTGAGTCGCTGCAAAGCCTGATGGCTGGCGGCATTGCCTTCGAAACCCCGGAAGCCAAGGCTCCATTGCAGAAGCGGATTCCGCGTTTCCGTTTGTTCGCCGGTCATGATGAGGCGACGCAAAAAGGCGCCGTGGTAACAATCAGGGTTGATCGCGCCGATGGTTTGCGCAGCGGCACGCCGATTCGATTCAAAGGCCTGGATGTCGGCAAAATTGAAGACGTCGATCTGAGTGATGACCTGCAATCGGTGTTGCTGACCGCGCGAATCACCGAAGTGCCGGAGCGTATCGCTCGGGTCGGTAGTCAGTTCTGGGTCGTCAAGCCTGAACTGGGTCTGATCAAGACATCCAACCTCGAAACGCTGGTCACCGGCCAATACATCGAAGTGCAACCGGCCGCAAAAAACCTCGGCCCGCAAAAAAACTTTGTGGCCCTGACCAATCCGCCGGAAACCGCCAAACAAGAAGCCGGTTTGAGTCTGGTGTTGAGCGCTGCCCGTCGTGGTTCGCTGAAAACGGGTGTGCCGGTCACTTATCGCGAAATCACCGTGGGCAAGGTGACAGGCTATGAACTCGGCGAGACGGCGGATCGTGTGTTGGTGCACATCCTGATCGAACCGAAGTACGCGCCGTTGGTGCGCAGCGGCACGCGCTTCTGGAACTCCAGTGGTTTTGGCTTTGATTATGGCTTGTTCAAAGGTGCGACGATGCGTACTGAATCACTGGAGACGCTGATTCAGGGCGGCATCGCTTTCGCCACGCCGGACGGCGAACGCATGGGCAGTCCGGCGCGAGCTGAGCAAACGTTCCCGCTGTTCGATAAGTTCGAAGACGAATGGCTGACCTGGGCACCGAAGATTTCAATCGGCAAGTAAGCCCAAAACACAGGCATGAAAAAGGCCGCGATCCATTGGATCGCGGCCTTTTTTATGGCTGTCAATTAATGCAAGTCAGACCGCATCCAGCTCCGGTTCATCTGCTTCAACGGGAACGGCAGCCTTCACCTCATCGTGACGACGGATGTACTTCCAGTCCGCCTCGTCGATGTAGATCCCGTTCGGCCCGCTGCCGCCTTCCAGGTCGATGGCGACACTGGCGCAGACCTGCGGTTTCACACTCGCCAGGATCGGTACGAAGCCCAGTTGCAGACTGGTTTCCAGCAACGCTGCCTGGTTCTTCTCGTCAATGTCCGCTGCCTCGTCGAGGTAGTACGGCAGGCGCACGCGACCGGCCTGGTCACGGTCCATCAAGTGCAGCAACAAGTACATGTTGGTCAGCGCCTTGATGGTCATGGTCGTACCGTTGGAAGCGGCGCCATCGATGTCAGTATGGATAACCGGCTGACCGTTGACCTTGGTGATCTCGAACGCCAACTCGAACAAATCCTTGAGGCCGAGCTGGTTGTGGTTCGCTGCTACCAGGCGCGCCAGATATTCCTTGGCTTCTTCGTTCTTGTTGTCCTGATCGGCGCTTTGGCTCAGGTCGAAGACGGAAAGGGTTTCGCCTTCCTCGTACTGGCCGGCGCTGTGGATGATCTGGTCGATGTGCTTGAGCGCTTCCTTGTTCGGCGCGAGCACGATGCGGAAGCTTTGCAGGTTGGAGACCTGACGCTTGTTGATCTCGCGGTTGAACAACGCCAGTTGATGCTCAAGGCTGTCGTAGTCGCTGCGGATGTTGCGCAGGGTCCGGGCGATGTCGGTAACGGCGGCACGACGCGCCTTGCCAAGGGTCAGTGCTTCGTCAGTGCGGTGCGCGTAAGCGTTGATCAACAGTTGCAGGCGACGTTCCATATCGTCTTCGCTGTCGAACTTGGCCACGCCCTTGAGGCGGACCTGCGCATACAGCGCCTCGATCTGACCATCGCTGCGCTGCAAACCCTGCCAGCTGTCCTGATAGTCATTGAGCAGCGGCAACAGGTTGTCCATGGAATCGTCGATCGGGTCCATGAACGGCGTACCGAACGGCAGGTCTGCGGGCAACAGCTGACGGCGGCGCAGGGCGTCGTCGAGGGTGCGTTGCTTGGCTTCCATGTCGCCGATCTGCCGGCCGACCAGTTGCAGTTTGGCCGACAGTTGCTGGACGCGTTCGGTGAAAGCGTCGCTGGAACGCTTCAACTCGTCCTGCGCCGCTTCCATCTGCGCCAGCTGTTCCAGCTTGTCGCCTTCCTCGGCGCTCAGGGTTTGCGCGCGGCGGAAATCCTCCAGCGCTTTCTGCGCATCCAGCACTTGCTGGTACAGCGCTTCGGTCTGGGTCTTGCTCGCGGCGCGGTCGGCGGCCACGGCTTGCTGGGTTTTCAGTTGCTTGAGTTCTTTGTCCAGACGCTCTTTCTGATCTCGCAACGCCGCGCGGTCAGCCAAGGCTTGCAGCGCTGGAGGTTCGATGTGCGAGATGTCGATGGACAGGCCCGGTACTTCGAAGCGCTCGCCTTTGAAACCATCGAGGATCAGTTCCATGGATTTGACCCACTGACCGCCCTCGTCCAGCGTAATACCGTGCTCACCCAGCGGCAGGCTGAACAACGCGCTGTTGAACAGGCGCATCAGACGCTCGACGTCCTGTTGCGAGAATTCCTCGCGCAGACGGGCGTAGCTATTGTTGTCGGCGTGATCGAGTTGCTGTTTCACCGACTTCAGACGCTTTTCCAGATCCCGCAGACGCTCTTCCAGATCTTCGGCGCTGAACTGCCGCGACTGCGCCAGCGCACCGGCCAGTTCATCGTGCGCGTCCTTGGCGGCGAGCAGTTGCTGCTCAAGCACTTTGACGTCATCGACCAGCGCGAAGCGATGCTTGAGCACCGACAGTTCGCCGAGCCAGCGCTGGATGCCGGTAATTTCCCGCTCCAGGCGCATCAGCTCCTGAGTGCCGCCGCGCTGATCGTTTTGCAGTGCGTCTTGTTCGTTGCGGTAGTGCTCGGCCTGAATCGTCAGCTCTTCCTTGCGCGCACTGGCGTAGTCCGACCAGGTGCCGAGCAGGGAATCGAGCAGCGGCGAGATGCGGTGCAATTTGCCGCGCAGGATATTGCGCTGGGTCACGCCTGCCGCAAGGGCTTCGACCAATGGGCCGGCAGTGACCAGCGAGTTGTAGTCCTGCTCCATGCGTCGTACATCGCGGAACGCTTCTTCGCACGCGGCGATGTAGTCGACGCTGCCGGAACGCAGGCTGTGTTCGAACGCATCGAGAAACAGCTGCTTGAGCTTGGCCGCGGTGATTTCGCGCATGTGCAGCAGGTTGATGAACAGTGCGCGGAAGGTCTTCAGGCTCTGCTCGCTGGTGGAGCGCAGCGGGATCAGCGTCAGGTCCAGCGGGATCGAGGTGTGACCGCCGACCAGCAAACGACGCAGCTCATCAGGCTTCAACTCGTAGGCTTTCAGGCCTTCGCGCTCAAGGTTGGTGAACAATTCTTTCTGCCGCAGGCAGGTGTCGTTTTTCTGGTAATGGGTCAGATCCAGTTTGCCGGCGTAGGCAAAGAACTGGTGACCGAAACCACCGCCCGGGCCGCGACCGACCACACCAATCACATGCGGACCGTGAGGCAGCGAGACTTCGACCAGGATGTAACTGGTATCCGAGGCGAAGTAGAAGCGCCGGGATTGTTCCAGGCTGTACTTGCCGAAACTCATGTCCGACATGCGCGCCAGGATCGGGAACTGCAAGGCGTTGATCGAGGCGGATTTGCCGAGGTTGTTCGCGCCGTAAACCGACAGCGGTTCTTCCAGCGGGAACAGGCCGAGGCTGTAACCGGCGGTGTTCAAAAGGGCAAAGCGGCGAATGCCGTAGCGTTCCTTGCTCATGCGTCGGTCTCCTGTTCTTCGGCAATGGCGCGGGCCATGGCGTCTTCTTCGCTTTCTTCTTCGAAGTCACTCAAATCCAGCGGGTCATCGGTTTCCAGTAGTTTTTCGTCGCTGTCGTCATCGATCAGCACTGGCACCGGCAATGGCAGCACGCTGTGCAGGCTGGCCGCCAGGTCGCGATCCTGCTGGACCGACAGGCAGACATCGAGGAAGCGGTGCATCGGCGGCAGGAAACGGTAGATGCCGTTTTCTTCGCCGGCGAAACCGAGCTGAGTCATGCGGCGCATGATTTTTTCTTCGAGTTCTTCGACGGTCTGCACTTCGGCCTGGATGAACAAGTCGCGGTACTTTTCCAGCAACGATGGCAACTCGTCGCGGCCGAGGCTGCCACCGTCGAGTACGGCAACCGGATCGCGGCCCTGATCGGCCAGATGTTCGACGAGAATGAAGGTGAACAGCGCCAGACGTTGTGCGGTCTTGTTCACTGCTGCAGCGGCGAGGTCCGGCACGAAGTAGTAGAAACCCCGGGTGTCGCAGACCAGTTCAAAGCCCAACGCCTTGAACAGCGTGCGGTACTGGTCCTGGAAGTTCGACAATTGCGCGTACAGCTCAGGGTCGCGGCGGCTGACGTGATAGCCCTTGAACAGCTCGCGAAAGATCGGCGCCAGCTGGGATAGTTCGTTTAGATCAAGATGCATGTGGGGTGCTCGCAGAATCCTCGGCGGCGGTGTCGCGGGCCGAGAGCAGGGCGAAGGAGCGCAGGCTGACCTGATGCTCGTGAGTGTGGTAATCGCGGCGTTCCAGACGCTCGCGTGTGAAGCGCTTTTCCCGCGACAGGCGCGAGAACCAATAAAGCAATTCGTCGGTAGCGCCGTCCGGCTCCTGCTCCAGCAGCCAGGTCATCAGGTCCGGCATCGGCAGGGCGTCTTCGCAGCGTTCGAGCATTTCCCGAACCGTGCGTGGCGCGCGCGGCGCTTCGCCTTTCTGAGTCTTGTGGGCCTTGGGGAAGCGCGCCGGTTTCGGCTCGAAACGGGCCAACGCGTAAACGTAGGCTTCGACCTGACTGGCACTGCCGAGGAAGGTGCTTTGCGGTCGGGTGAACATCGGCATCGCCGCTTGTGGCACCGCATCGATGCCTTTACGACGGATGGCCGACAAGGCCAGCGCCGCGCCACGGGTCACGGCGTTGTGCCGACGGGCTTCTTCACGCAGTGGCAGCAATAGCTCGCGAGCGTGACGCAGCGTCAACTGGGCGCTGGTCTGCATTTCGAGGATGCGCGCGTGGGTGCGCAGCAGCATGTCGTCATCGACCAGATGGCCGAGGCGCTGCTGCTCGGTGAGCATCTTCAGCAGCACGTTCTCGACCTTGCGCACGCCTTGTTCGAAGGCGCCGTCGGCGTTCACCAACTGAATCATCGGCTCGACGTATTCGTCCCAGGTCGCCAGCACTTCAGCGTAACGCTGACGCAGGGGAATCTGCCGGTCGCTGGTCTTGGCCCGCTCGGCGACGGCCACCAGGGCCTGTTCGTCGTTGGCGAGTTTCTTCAATACGTCCCGTACGCGCATGTCGAGCAGGCGCAACTGGCGCGCCAGGTCGTGGCCGTCGCGGATGTCGAAAGCGTCCTGGATATAACCGGCCAGACGCTCGAGGTGACGCAAATAGGCTTCGATCTCCAGGCACAGGCCCAGACGGTGCTCACGGCGCAGGTAAGCGAGGAAGTCGTGGATCTGCGCATTGAGCTCGAAACGGTTCGGGCTTTTCGCCACGGGAACCAGAATGTCGAGGCGGATCCACACATCCAGCAGGCTGGTGATGTCCTGCGGCGTACTGTCCAGTTGCTGGGCGGCCAACTGTGAACGCAGTTCGTTGAGGCTCAAGGTGCCTTGGTCGAAGTGCTCGCACAGTGGCTCCAGAAGTGCCCAGTGTTCAGCGAGGGCGCGCAAGACGCGCTTGGGTTCGATCATCGGAATGGCCGGCTGGTTGGCGATTAAAAGTCGCGATTGTACTGCATCACGCCCGTTGCGATTCACTCTCGGGACGGACAGTTGGCTTTCTATCGATCAAGCGTGGGCGATCTTGAGCGAAGGGCGGTAGAATCACCGCACTTTAGTTATCCACAAGTGGCCGACCTTTGCTTATCGAGTCCCGTCGCCGCGCTTATTTGACCGCCATGCAGGTGGTCAACTGGCTGCCGCGCACCGAATTGCCCTTTGCTGCGCCCTCGCGCCCCGAACTGCTGGAGATGCCCGAGCCGTTGGTCGTCGCGCCAGTTGCTCCGGTTGCGCCCGTACCTGTGGCTGATTCGCCCGTGGAACCGCTGGTCAAACCGGCCGAACGGGTGAAAATCGAGGTGCCACGGCCATCGCTGGCCAGCACGCGCACGAATGCCAAGGTTGAAGAAGAGACCGCTCCGGTTGTGGCCAAGGCGCCAGTCGTGCCGCCACCGCGTTTCGCTCTGCAATTGCTGCGGGCCGGGCGTTGCCTGCTGCTGGTGGAGTTACCCACAGGCGAATCTTTCCAGACCCGCGACCCTGCCTATCTATTGCTTAAAGACATGCTGCGCGCCGCCGGCCTGCCGGACAGCCCGCAGATCGTCGGCGAGCCGGTGCGTTGGCCGCTGTTGTCTCGTGGCACCATGGATCAAGGCCCGGAAGCGGCTCGCGACTTCGTGCAAGGTTTTCTCTCGGCCCGGCTGGAAGACGCACCGTGTGTCTGCGTGTGGCTGATCGGCCTGCCGGCGGTGCGTTTCGCCGGTGAGGCGAGCGCCGAATCCTTCAACCGTGAACTCCAGGTCGAAGGCCTGGGCTCGGTCTGGGCCCTGCCGGGTCTGGAATTATTAATGGAAGAGCCACAGCGTAAGGCTGATGTCTGGCAAGCCATGCGTCGGCTGATGGCGCGCTGGAAAGAATCGAATGAGTGACGCTGTATCGTTCCGCCCGATGACCGAGGCGGACCTGGACGCTGTACTGAAAATCGAATATGCGGCTTACAGCCATCCCTGGACTCGCGGGATTTTTCTCGATGGGCTGGGTAAATATCAGATATGGCTGATGTTTGAAGGCCAGCAGCAGGTTGGCCACGGGGTGGTGCAGATCATCCTTGATGAAGCGCATCTGCTGAACATCACCGTCAAACCGGAGAACCAGGGCCGTGGCCTGGGCTTGACGTTGCTGGAGCATTTGATGTCCCGGGCGTATGACGCCAAGGCGCGGGAGTGTTTTCTGGAAGTGCGCGACAGCAACCGTGGCGCGTTTAAGTTGTATGAGCGTTATGGGTTTAACGAGATCGGTCGGCGGCGCGATTACTACCCAGCGGTAGGTGGGCGTGAAGATGCGGTGGTGATGGCCTGCACCCTCGTTGACTGAGCTGTTTTAAAAGCTTCGCGAGCAAGCCCGCTCCCACATTGATTCCAGTCGATCACAGCATTTGTGTACGACACCGATTCAATGTGGGAGCGGGCTTGCTCGCGAAGGCGGCTTGTCAGGCGCCAGAGAATCAACGATTACCGTCCATCGGATCCTGCCGCGCCAGCTCCTCTTCATCCAGCCCATTGCCCCCGCCGATATCGTCTTCATCGACAATGCTCAAATCCCAATCGGCCTGACCACCTTCACCCGCTTCGTGGGCGTCCCGTGCGCCGTCTTCACGGATCAGGGTTTCCGGGCTCATGTCGTCGTCGGTGGACTCATGGTCATCGGTCGAGGCCCCTGTCATGCCGGCTTCACGTACGCGTTCCCGAGGCATCAGGCGTTCACGCTCCGTTTGCGGCAGCTCGTCGCCGATTTTGGCGCTGGGTTCTTCCTCGTCGAAGTCCAGCTCATGCATCGAACCCATGCGGTCTTCGTTGTCATCGATGGGCTCGGGTTGCACCGCATCGTACGGACGTCGTGATTCAGTCATGGCAATTCCTCATACTGTAGGCCTTACTACGGTGGACCCCCTGGGCTGCTGAGAATTCCTCCGGCATGGAAAACCGGGTATCTGCATCTGGCGCGTGACCCCGACAGATGGTTGTCTGTCATAGAAGCGCATCATTCTCGAGGCTTCATTGCATGAACGAATTACAAGATCTGATTGATAACAACGAGCGCTGGGCTGACGCGATCACCAAAGAAGATCCTGATTTCTTCGCCAAGCTGGCCCGTCAGCAAACCCCGGAATACCTGTGGATCGGTTGCTCCGACGCCCGGGTGCCGGCGAACGAGATCGTCGGCATGCTGCCCGGTGATTTGTTTGTACACCGCAACGTGGCCAACGTGGTGCTGCACACCGACCTCAACTGCCTGTCGGTGATTCAGTACGCGGTCGACGTGCTGAAGGTCAAACACATCCTCGTTACCGGCCACTATGGCTGCGGCGGCGTGCGCGCCTCGATGCAGGACCGTCAGCTGGGCCTGATCGACGGCTGGCTGCGCTCGATTCGCGATCTCTATTATGAAAAACGCGAAGAACTCGCCAAATTGCCCACTGAAGAAGAGCGGGTCGACCGCCTCTGCGAATACAACGTGATCCAGCAAGTGGCCAATGTCGGGCACACCAGCATTGTGCAAAACGCCTGGCACCGCGGGCAGAGCCTGTCTGTTCACGGCTGCATCTATGGCATCAAGGACGGTCGCTGGAAAAGCCTGAACGCCACCATCAGTGGTTTCGAGCAATTGCCGCCGCAGTACCGTCTGCGTCCGGTCGAGGCGTTGTAACGCCCTTCAGCAGAGACTTCGCCGGCGCCAGTGCTGCAGAAACAACTGGCCGTCGGCGTTCGGCGATTCATCGTAGCCGGTGATCCAGCCACGGCAGTCGAACGAGCCACACTGGCAGGCGAACTGACGCAGGAGTTTGTCTTCGGTGGAAGCGTAGTCCATCGTCAGTCGGTCGCCTTTTTTGATGTCCTTCAGCGCCCACAACCACAGCTCGCTCATGTCGAGAAATACGTTTGGGTCGCAGGAGTGTCGCAGCAGCCCGCAGAAGCGCGGGTCGTAGACATGGATGCCACGGGCCAGTTGCCGGGTATGCCGACACCGATAAGGCAGCAGATGCCCCGAAGCCCGACAAATTCGGCTGATGCGTGGAAAGTCCCGAAGTACTGCGACGGCTGCCGCCGATCCGTTGGTGTTGTCGATAATCTCGAAGTCGGCCCTGGAGGGGAATCCAAGGCGAACGGGCAACTCCTTAAATGGATAAATCCCATCGGGTGGTTGCGCAAGCGTCCCGTGCAGGGTCTGGGTTTTCATAACGATCCTTGTCGGCTGGGTGCTGCGACCTCCATCAGCTGACGATCCTGTCAGCTCTGCAACACATGGGTACGACTCAAGCCTCTCGCAAATGAAACGGCGGGTCTACTGTCAGTTATGACAGTAGACCCGCCGTTCATCGTTTTACAGCGCCGGGACAGGGATCGCCGTCGCGGGTACCGGAGCTTTCAGCTGTTTGAGCTGAGATTTGATCGGTGCCGTCGCGCACTTGGCCACGGCTTTTTCGGGCGTCAGGTTGCGGATCGAGGTATAGAACAGCTCGCAGGTTTTATCTGCTTGGGCCACTTGCCAGGTTTGGGTGCAGCTTCTCAGTTCAATGTCGGGATTACTGTCCGGTTGGCGGCCCATGGCGGCCTGCCAGCACGCGGCACTCAAATCCTGGCCCATGACTTTAAGGCCAGCGGCATCGGCCTTGGCCTGGGCATCGCTGCCGGTATAGCTTTCCGGGTCGGCGGCGTACCAAATGTAGCTTGGGTGGTTGGAACCCAGCACTGGCACTTTCACCCCGTCGCTCGGACTGATGCTGACCAGACCCAGCACGTTCACGGTCGGCCCGTATTGCTGCTTGATCCAGTTACGCACTGGCGCGCCGAAGGCGACCATCGGCAACGCCGCACCACTGGCGTTCTGGCTGAGTTGCTTGACCATGGTGGTCTGGTAGTCCTTGAAGTAGTCGTAGACGCCTTCCAGATCCTTGCCGGCGTTGGACGGTGCGGCAATCGGTGCGATGTCGATGATGGTCTGGTAGCCCGGCGTCTGGTCGGTCGGGATTCCGTTGACAGTCAGCAGTGTGGCCCAGCGATCGGTGGTGGCGGATCGCAGGTAATCCTGAGCCTGGGTCAACGAATAGTCGGGTGGGAAGTGCAACAGTTCAACGCTTTTGCGGTTTTCCAGGGCCATGCCCAGTGGCAGGAACAGATACCAGCTGTAAGCCCACTTGCCGTCGGCATTCAGCTTGCTGGCGCCGGTGTAGGCCAGATCACCGGCATCGAGCAACGCCGCCAGCGGTTTTTCATAGCCACGGGGTACGCCGCTGATTTCGGCGTAGAGCTGATTGTTATCGGTTTTGACCAGCACTTTCGCCGCGCTGTAACCATCGCGCTGCACGCTTTGGGTCAGGTAATGCTCGACCGTTTGCTCCAGCGTCCAGTTGCGAAAGCAGATCACGTTGCAGTTGTTGGGATAGGCGAACAGGCGGGTGACGCGTTCGGTACTGCCCAGCTTCAGGTCGACATCGGCATGGGCGGCGGCACTCAGGGTGAGGGCCGCGAGGGTGAATCCTGCGAATTTGAACATGCTCAGATCCTTTTCAGCGTGGTCCCGTTGATTGGGCTACGCGCCATACTGGATCAGCGGCGTTACACAGAACAGTGTCTGCGTGTAGTTTTTTTGCGTAGAGCCTGCGGTGTGTATGCCAGGAACTCTGGGTTATGGAGTCCGGCCCGGGCTTGATGTCTATGGGCCGGACGGAGGTTGAAGCGTTACAACAGCTTTAGTGCCAGATGAGTACCGGCGCGCAAGTACTCGACCTGTGCAAATACAGCATCCTTGACGATGGCCTCTCCTGTATCGGTCAGTTTGGCTTTTTTGGCATCAATGATGGACGTTTGCGTTAATTGCATGACTACATCCATTGCTTTTTGAAGGGCCGTCAAATTGTTGTGCTGGCCGAACTCGCGGACGACAGCGTCCATACGGCGATCTGCATCATCACGCAGCTTTTTATATTCAACGACTGAAACCCTACCGTCCTGGTAAATCTCGTTAATCATCTCTTCCAGCGTTTTCGAAATTAAAGACATGTGTTTGTTCATCCTTGGTCAGTGCTGTCTTGCTTTAAAAAGTTTGTGAGCTGTCGGAGTTTACGCAGTGATTTATAGGTTGGAGATAAGAACTCTCCGGGTTTCATGTCAGGCGCAATCGAGCCTGTTTGTAGGATAAATCCAGGCGTTTGTTTCATGCTCAAGCAGGGTGAACTGATTGCACCTGCCCGCAGCAGGTGCAACCACTTACGTGTTATGGCATCACCGGCGCCGTATACGTCAGCGTCGTCCCCAACGCCCACAGCAGAAACAGCACCAGCGGCGTGTGCACCAGCAGTTGCACGAACGAAAACCCGATCAAGTCCCGCGCCTTCAACCCGAGCACGCCCAGCAGCGGCAGCATGTAGAACGGGTTGATCAGGTTCGGCAGGGCTTCGGCGGCGTTGTAGATCTGCACGGCCCAGCCCAGGTGGTAGTTCAGGTCGGTGGCCACTTGCATGACGTACGGCGCTTCGATGATCCACTTGCCCCCGCCGGACGGGATGAAGAAACCGAGGATCGCCGAGTACACGCCCATCAGCAGCGCGTAGGTGTCGTGTGACGCGATTTGTACGAAAAATGTCGAGATGTGGTGAGCCAGCGTCTGAGCGTCAGTCCCTTTGACGGTGGTCATCAGCGCGGCGATCGAGCCGTACAACGGGAACTGAATCAGTACGCCCGTGGTGGTCGGCACCGCACGGCTCACCGCGTCAAGGAAGCTGCGCGGGCGCCAGTGCAGCAGGGCTCCGAGCATGATGAACAGGAAGTTGTAGGTGTTCAGCCCGGAAATCGCACTGATCGCCGGTTTGGTCGAGAATTCGTGGAACAGCCATCCGGCCGCCAGCAGCACCAGCAAAATCGTCAGCACCGGGCTGTGCTCCAGCCATTCGCCGGGGCGGGTGCGCGGTTGCAGCGGCGGCAGGTTGAAGCTTGGATCGATGCCGCAAGCCTTGGCATCACGGGCCGAGTTCGGGCCGGGGGCGGTGGCGTAGGCAATGATCAGCGAGATCACGATCAGCGCCAGCAACATCACACCGGACTGCCAGAGAAAGATCGTTTGCGTGAAAGGAATCACCCCAGTGATCGACAGAATCGATGGCGGCAGGCTGGCCGGGTTGGCCTGCAATTGCGCGGCGGACGAGGACAAGCCCAAGGCCCACACCGCGCCGAGACCCAGATAGGCGGCAGCACCGGCGGCGCGGTAGTCCATTTTCAGATCGGTACGGCGGGCGAGGGCACGCACCAGCAAACCGCCAAACACCAGCGACAACCCCCAGTTCAGCAGCGAAGCGACCATGGAGATCAACGCAACCCAGGCCACGGCCGAGCGGCCGTTTTTCGGGATCCGCGCCAGCCGGTCGATCAGTTTCACCGCCGGTGGCGAGCTGGCAACCACATAACCGCCGATCACCACGAAAGCCATCTGCATGGTGAACGGGATCAGGCTCCAGAAGCCGTCACCGAAGGCCATGGCGGCGTCGGTGGGTTTGGCGCCCATGAACAGGGTGGCCACGGCGACGATAATCACCGCCAGTGCGGCAAACACCCAGGAGTCGGGGAACCAGCGTTCGGCAAAACTTGAGCAGCGCAGGGCAAAGCGGGCAGAGCGGGTATCTTCGATATCAGCGGCCACGGGTGTACCTCGAATTTTTATGTTTGTTGTGGTCTTTGGGGCCGCAAAGGCCCGTCTAGACAGGTGCCAACAGTAAAACAATCGGTTCTATTTTGTGACGAAGTTTTACGCGTCTAGGACTTTGGTCTAACGGGTTGTCCGTTGGCGCGTTTGCGTAGACCATGGGCGCCTTGGTTTTTTGCCTATGCCAGAGTTCTTTTAATGACTGCCAACCCCCACTTGCACCCGGCGCCGTTCACCCGTTCGGATTACAAGACCCTCGGCCTTGCGGCCCTGGGCGGCGCGCTGGAAATCTACGATTTCATCATTTTCGTATTTTTTGCCCTGACCCTCAGCCAGCTGTTCTTCCCGCCGGAAATGCCTGAGTGGCTGCGACTGCTGCAAAGCTTCGGGATCTTCGCTACCGGCTATTTGGCGCGGCCGTTGGGCGGGATTCTGATGGCGCATTTCGCCGACCGACTGGGCCGCAAGAAGGTCTTCAGCCTGAGCATCCTGATGATGGCGCTGCCCTGTCTGCTGATCGGCATCATGCCGACCTACGCCCAAATCGGTTATTTCGCACCGCTGTTGCTGTTGGCCCTGCGAATCCTCCAGGGCGCGGCAGTGGGCGGTGAAGTGCCGAGCGCCTGGGTGTTCGTCGCCGAACATGCACCCGCCGGGCATCGCGGTTATGCCCTCGGATTCCTGCAGGCCGGGCTAACGTTTGGTTACCTGATCGGTGCACTGACGGCGACTTTTCTGGCTCAGGCGTTCACCCCGGCAGAAATCCTTGATTACGCCTGGCGTTACCCGTTCCTGCTGGGCGGCGTGTTCGGCGTAATCGGCGTGTGGCTACGCCGCTGGCTCAGCGAGACCCCGGTGTTCATGGCCATGCAGGCGCAACGTGATGCAGCTGTCGAACTGCCGCTGCGCACGGTCTTGCGTGAACATCGCCTGGCCATGCTGCCGGCGATGATCCTCACCTGCGTACTGACCTCGGCGGTGGTGGTGTTCGTGGTGATCACACCGACCATGATGCAGAAAACCTTCGGTATGACCGCCAGCCACACCTTCGCCCTGAGTGCCTTGGGCATTGTTTTTCTGAATATCGGCTGTGTACTCGCCGGCCTGCTGGTCGACCGCATTGGCGCCTGGCGCACGGTGATGCTCTATAGCCTGCTGCTGCCATTGGGCATTGGCGTGCTCTATACCTGCCTGATCATCGGTGGCAGCTGGATCGGTCTGGCGTACGCGGTGGCCGGCCTTGGTTGCGGGGTGGTCGGCGCGGTGCCGTCGGTGATGGTCAGCCTGTTCCCGGCGCGGATTCGTGTCTCGGGGATTTCCTTCACCTACAACATTGCCTACGCCGTCTGGGCGAGTATCACACCGTTGTTGCTGATCGGTCTGATGCCGTGGAGCCCATGGATCTGCGTGATTTTCTGCGCGGTGATGGGGGCTGTGGGTGTGAGCTGTGCCGCGTATTTCGGGACGCGGATGCCTAATGTCGGGAGCCGTAGCGTGGCTTCAAGCCAGGGCAAATCGTTGAAAGACTGCGTTAATCCGTAACAGGCATCTATGTCCCGCGTGGCGCGGAGCGGAAAAAAGAATGGGCACGCCAACCAGGTTGGGTGCCCATTTTTTTATGGGGGTGGCGGATTAGATGACGCGGCTTTGTTGCTTGGCGAAAATCGCCGCTATCTCGGGTTCATCCAGATGATCCAGCATTCGCTCCACCAACAAATGCACGCCGTCAGCCATGCGGCTGAGCGCCAAGGCTACGGAGCGGCGGGAACCGTCCACATCGTCGGCGAGGTTGGCGGCGATGGCGCTGATGGACAGCAAATCTTCCGAGGCATTGGCGAGAAGGGTTTCAGGGTTGATACCCGGGCAGACGCTGAAGAGCTGACCGTTGCGTTTTGGTGGTTTGGGGTCGGCTGGCGGAAAGTGATGGTCGAGGGCGCGCTCGGCGGCTTCGTGGAGCTTGTTGGAGTCGAGTGATTCGTAGGGCGATGCCGGATCGGTTTCCGGCGGATTTGGTGTGACCTTGAACATTGGCTCAATCCTCATATGAGTGAGGCTGCAACCCGTTCGCTACTAAACGTAAGGGTGGCAGCTGTGCACAGGTTAGTAGACCGATGAGCCAAGAAATCGGCGCGCCGAAGCGCCCTGCACACAACCGCCATCAAGTGCGGGCATGGGCTGCCTGCTAGATAGAGACGTTGTGCGTCTTGACATCGACGGGCTACTAAACCCGATCACTGATGGGCAGTGACAGGAACCAAGTTACCGACCGCCCCCAAGGCGCACAAGCCGGCAGATTCTGGCGTAGCTGTAGGCAACGACGCAAGGTGTTGTAGCTTGCAGGAAGTAACCTTGAGCCGTTTTCAACACGTGCTGTCGAGCGGTGTTTAATTTCCGGAAATGTTGGGAAGAAACGATGTTTCGAGAACCATTCGGCTTCTGGCGACAAGACGCGCATCAAGATGCCTAACTATTTTTGTAGGGCAACCCTGAAACACTCTTCAGAAAATATCCCTGAGGCCGATGGTTAGGCTGCATGCCGCTTTCTATCCCTGTCCATCGGTGTATCCCCATGTTCAACAAACGCTTGAAGCAGGAGCTGTCGGCTCTTCGCGAAGAACTCTCCAGCCTCCAGCAAGTGAAGGAAAGTCTGGAAAGCGAGATGCTGGTCCTGACCCTCGATGCCGATGGGCGGATTCAATCGGTCAACCAGAACTTCATCGGCGAGATGCTCTACAAAAGCAGCGACCTGATAGGGCGACACATCGAAGACATCGTCCCGGCCCATGTGAAGTCGGACGAATTCCACCAGCGCTTCAAGGTCGCGTTGACCCGTGGCGAGCACTTTGCCGGCACGGTGCGTTTGTTGCGCGGCAATGGTCAGGAAGCCTGGCTGCGTTCGATCGTGCAGCCGGTCCGGTCCGCGGGCGGCCAGATCAAGAACTTCTCGATTTATTCCAGCGACCTGACCCGCACCATCGAAGCGTCTCGTGAACATGAGAACCTGATTGGCGCCCTCGTGCGCTCCACGGCGGTGATCGAGTTCGATCTCAATGGCAATGTGTTGGCGGCCAACGACCGGTTCCTCAGCGGCATGGGTTACAGCCTGGCGCAGATCAAGGGCAAACATCACCGCACCTTCTGCGAACCGGAGGAATACAACAGCACCCAGTACCAGGACTTCTGGCGCCGCTTGAATGCAGGCGAGTTCATCGCCGCCCGTTTCAAACGCATCGACAGCCACGGTCGCGTGGTCTGGCTGGAGGCTTCCTACAACCCGGTGGTCGATGCCAACAACAAGCTCTACAAAGTGGTGAAGTTCGCCACGGTGATCACCGATCAAGTCAATCAGGAGCAAGCCGTCGCCGAAGCGGCCAACATTGCCTACAGCACCTCGCAGCAAACCGACAGCAGCGCGCAGCGCGGTAACGCCGTGGTGACTCAGGCGGTCAACGTGATGCGTGACCTTGCCAAGCACATGCAGACCGCCGGCGAAGGCATCGAAGCGCTGAACGAGCAGTCGCTGGTGATCGGCACCATCGTCAAAACCATCAGCGGGATTGCCGAACAGACCAACCTGCTGGCGCTCAACGCGGCCATCGAAGCGGCTCGGGCCGGGGAACAGGGGCGTGGTTTCGCGGTGGTGGCGGATGAGGTCCGGCAATTAGCTTCGCGCACCAGCCAGGCAACCGATGAGATTGTCGGCGTAGTGCGTCAGAACCAGGACATGGCGCGCAACGCCGTGGCGCTGATGACCGAGGGCAAACTCCAGGCTGAGCAGGGGCTGGCGCTGGCGGCAGAGGCGGGGACGGTGATTGTCGAGATTCAGGACGGCGCACAGAAAGTGGTGAACGCGGTCGGGCAGTTTGCCAATCAGTTGGCGACTTGATGCCTGCCATCGCGGCGTAAATCGCTACAATCGGCGTTTTCCCCAGGAGCAGCCATCATGAGCGTTTCTCACCGCCGTCCGGTTCCCTTGGCCAAGGCTTATCGTCTGCTCAATCACGGCCCGACCGTGCTGGTCAGCGCGGCCCATGACGGCCAGCGCAACATCATGGCGGCGGCCTGGGCCATGCCGCTGGATTTCGAGCCGCCGAAAATTGCCGTGGTGCTGGACAAGTCCACCTGGACACGGCAATTGCTGGAGGCTTCGGGCACGTTTGTGCTGAACGTTCCCTGCGCCGCCCAGGCCGACATTGTCCAGACCGTAGGTTCGACGTCCGGCCTGGAGTTGACCCGGGACCAAGGCCGGGACAAGTTCCAGGTCTATGGCTTGCCGACCTTCAGCGCTGAATTGATCGAGGCGCCGATGCTCGAAGGCTGCGTCGCCTGGCTGGAATGCCGATTGCTGCCGGAGCCGGGCAATCACCAGCAGTACGATCTGTTCCTGGCTGAAGTGATTGCCGCTCAGGCAGACGAGCGCGTGTTCAGTGACGGTCGCTGGCACTTCGAAGGGCAAGACGCGTTGCGCACCTTGCACCATGTGGCTGGCGGGCATTTCCTGAAAATCGGCGATCCAGTGGACGGCAAAACCTTGCAGCCATAAGCAGCCGGCCTTTCACACCCAGACGTCATTCTGCGCCGTGCGCTCGCCACCTTCGTTACCCGTGTTCAGCACACCCTTGGGCTCGATCAGCAGGAGTTTCACCTCCTGCTCGGCGAACGGTTTGTGCTCGACACCTTTTGACACCACATACATTTCACCGGCGTTCACCAGCACGTGACCATCGCGAAAGTCGATGCGCAGTTGCCCTTCGAGGACGATGAAGGTTTCGTCGGTATCAAGGTGATCGTGCCAGATGAAATCCCCCAGCAGTTTCACCACCTTGAACTGGTAGTCGTTCATTTCGGCGATGACCCTAGGCGTCCAGTACGGGTCGATCCTGGCGATTTTTTCAGCGAAATTCAGGCTTTCGTAAGCTTTCATGAAGCAGCTCTCGTGGTTGATCGTAAATCCACGATAGCCGGCGCATCGGCGTACTTCTTGAACGATTGTGCGTGGCTCAGCGGCGATGCATTTTCATCCACCGGGCCGGCGACAGGCCGTAGGTTTTGCTGAACTGCCGGGTCATGTGGCTCTGATCGGTGAAGCCGGCGATCAGCGCGGCGCTGACCAATGTCTGGCCCTGAATCAGCAGCGAGCGGACCAGGTCGAGGCGGCGCATGGTCAGGTATCGATAAGGGCTGGTGCCGAACAACAGGCGAAAATCCCGTGACAGGCTCCAGCGATCTCGACCGCTGTGTTGCGCCAGTTCTTCCAGCGTCACGGTGCGATCCAGGGCGCTGTGGATGAATTCCCGCGCGCGTTCGGCGGCCACGTAGTCGAAGCTCTGGCGGGTGGCAGGCACTCCGCAAACGCTGTTCAAGGCTTGCGCCAGATCGAACAGCGCATCCTGCTCTTCCAGAGGCTCGAGGGGGCAATCGAGGCTTCGCAGCAGCACGGCGGTCGCGGCGAACAAACGTGGATCGTTCGACAGGCCGGTCTTGATAAACGGCAACGGCTGGCCGCCGAGCATCTGCTGGATCAGCGCCGGCTCGATGTACATCATTCGGTACTGGAACCCGGTCTCGGTGCCGGCTTCGCCATCGTGAACTTCGTCCGGGTGCAGCACCATGGTCCCGCCCGGCAGACTGTGGCGCCAGCCACCGCGGTATTGAAAACTCTGCACGCCAGCCAGCGTGTGGCCGATGGCATAGGTGTCGTGGCGGTGAAGGTCATAGCCGTGGCCTGCAAAAAACGCCTCGAAACGCTGAAGCCCGCCGACGTCGGGCGCGCGGTGGAACCAGTCGATGGGAGGCGTGTGCTTGGCCATGGTGGTGTTGCCTTGAACTCGATGCTGAACACGTTACCCCACGGAGCAACCGCCTGTCTGCTGCCGTTCGAATCACCCGGCTGGTAGAAAATCCCCGACTAATGTTGCAAGGTGTTGAATATTTTTTAAGCCACGAAGGCGCCCCACATCATGGAAATATCCCACCTGAGTTACGCCGCTCCGTTGTTGTCGTTGGCGCTGTTGTGGACGGTTGCGGTGGTGACGCCGGGGCCGAACTTCTTCAATACCGCGCAATTGGCTGCCAGTTGCTCCCGGCGCCACGGTGTCGTCGCCGCACTGGGCGTGGCTACGGGCACGGTGCTTTGGGGATTGGCGGGTGGCCTGGGCATCAAGTCGCTGTTCAGCGCAGCGCCGACGCTCTATCTGAGCTTCAAGATTGCCGGCGGTTGTTACCTGATCTATCTGGGATTGAAGCAGTTCAAACGCAAACCACCGAGTGTGCCGGGCGATAGCCACTCGCTGAATGGCGCAGGTCGCACGCTGCTATCGGCGTATGGCCGGGGCTTTGTCGGCAACATGACCAATCCCAAGGCCGCGCTATTCGTTGCAACGATTTTCGCCACGGCCATGCCAGCCTCGCCGCCACCGATGTTGTTGGCGCTGGCCGTGCTGACCATGGCGACCTTGTCATTCAGTTGGTATTGCAGCGTGGCACTGCTGTTCGCCAGCCGGAGGGTCGCGGGTGCCTACGATCGTTCGCGTAAATGGCTGGATCGCTTCGCCGGCAGTTGTTATCTGCTGTTCGGCGCGCATCTGGTGGCCAATCGTTGAGGAGTTCTGAATGAGCAAGCTGCGGGTAGGCATTATTTTTGGCGGCCGTTCGGCTGAACACGAAGTGTCGCTGCAATCGGCGAAAAACATCGTCGATGCGCTGGATCGTTCGCGCTTCGAGCCGGTGCTGATCGGCATCGATAAGCAAGGTCGCTGGCACCTTAATGACCCTTCAAACTTCCTGCTCAATCAGGAAAACCCGGCGCTGATTGCCCTTAACCAATCCAACCGTGAACTGGCTGTCGTGCCGGGCAAGGTCAGTCAGCAATTGGTGGAAACCTCCAGTCAGGAAATGCTGGGGCACGTCGACGTGATCTTCCCGATCGTCCACGGCACCCTGGGTGAAGACGGTTGCCTGCAAGGGCTGCTGCGCATGGCCGATCTGCCGTTTGTCGGCTCCGACGTGCTCGGTTCCGCCGTCTGCATGGACAAGGACATCAGCAAGCGCCTGCTGCGTGACGCCGGGTTGGCGGTCACGCCGTTCGTCACCCTGACCCGCGCCACCGCAGCGCGTACCGGGTTCGCTGAGGTGCAAGGCAAACTCGGTCTGCCGTTGTTCGTCAAACCGGCGAACCAGGGATCCTCCGTGGGCGTCAGCAAGGTGAATGACGAAGCCGAGTACGCGGCAGCAGTAGAGCTGGCCTTGGGTTTCGATGAGAAAGTCCTGGTCGAGTCCGCCGTCAGTGGTCGCGAGATTGAATGCGCAGTGCTCGGCAACGAAGACGCCATCGCCAGCGGTTGTGGCGAGATCGTGGTGAGCAGCGGGTTCTATTCCTACGACAGCAAATACATCGACGCTCAAGCGGCTGAAGTGGTCGTCCCGGCTAACATCAGCCTCGAGGCCAGTGAGCGCATCCGTGCCCTGGCCGTCGAGGCGTTTCAGGTGTTGGGCTGTTCCGGGCTGGCGCGGGTCGACGTGTTCCTGACCGACTGCGGCGAAGTGCTGATCAATGAGATCAACTCGTTGCCCGGCTTCACCCGCATCAGCATGTACCCCAAGTTATGGCAGGCCGCCGGTATGACTTACAGCGAGCTGGTCAGCCGTTTGATCGAGCTGGCGCTGGAGAAGCATCAGGCGAGACAGGCGCTGAAGATCTCTCGCTAGGCTTAATCCAACAATAATTATTCGAGGGGACACGTCATGAAAGTCAGCGCACGTAACGTATTCAAAGGCACCATCAGTCAATTGCAGCCCGGCGCGGTCAACGCCGAAGTCTCACTGAAACTGTCGGGCGGCAATGAACTGGTGGCCGTGGTGACCATGGAGAGCGTGAAGAACCTCGGCCTGGCGGTCGGCAAGGAAGCGGTCGCGCTGGTGAAGGCGCCGTGGGTGATGTTGATGACCGAATCCAGCGACATTCGCCTGTCGGCGCGCAACTGCCTGGAAGGCAAGGTCACCAGTGTCATCGAAGGCGCCGTGAACTCCGAAGTGGTCATCCAGCTCGACGGCGGCACCGAAGTCTATTCGATCGTGACACGCCAGGCTGTGGCAGAACTGGGCCTGGCGCCGGGGGTGAGCGCGACGGCGGTGATCAAGGCGTCGCATATCATTTTGGGTGTGCCGCGCTGATTTCAGGTTACCTATAAAAAAGGGCCTACCTCCCGGTAAGCCCTTGCTCATTCCTGCGTACGACTCAATCCCCCAACGCTGCCCCCTCACGCCGCGGATCGGCCCCACCCGCCAACGACGGTTTCCCCTGCGCATCCTTCACCCGGACAATCGCCTGGGTCCCGCTGGTCATGTCGATCTCGTTCACGCTGTGCCCCTTGTCCTTCAGCGCCTGAATCAGTGTCGGGCTGAACTGCCCTTGTTCCAGCTCCGTCGGGCCGTTGCGGCTGCCGAAGTTGGGCAGGCTGATGGCGGCTTGTGGGTCGAGGTTCCAGTCGAGCAGGCCGATGGTGGATTTGGCGACGTATTCGATGATCTGCGAGCCGCCGGGGGAGCCGATGGTGGCGAGGAATTCGCCGCTCTGGCGGTCGAAGATCAGGGTCGGTGCCATGGACGAGCGTGGGCGTTTGCCGGGTTCGACGCGGTTGGCAACCTTCTGGCCATTCTCTTCGGGGATGAACGAGAAGTCGGTCATCTGGTTGTTCAGCAGAAAACCCTGAACCATCAGGTGCGAGCCAAACGCGGATTCCACGGTGGTGGTCATGGACACGGCGCCGCCTTTGTCATCCACCGCCACTACTTGCGAGGTGGAAATGCGCAGCGGCGAACGGTCCGGTGCGTAGGCGACCTGAATGCCCGGCGGGGTGCCGGGTTTGGCCATGCCCATGCTGCGATCGCCGATCAGGGCGGCGCGGTTGGCCAGATACGCAGGGTCCACCAGACCTTTGACGGGGACGGGCACGAAATCTGCGTCGGCCACGTACAGCGCGCGGTCGGCGTAGGCCAGGCGTTCGGCTTCGGAGATCAGGTGCACGGCTTCAGGCGCCGGCTCAACGCCCGCAGGTTGGGTGGTTTTGACCGGTTTGAGCGGCGCCAGGGCAAAACGCGGGTCACGGGTTTCCAGAGCCTGCAAGGTGCCGAGGATCTGCGCCACGGCGATCCCGCCTGATGACGGTGGCGGCATGCCGCAGACCTGCCAGCGTTTGTAGTCGGTGCACAGCGGCGCGCGCTCCTTGGCGCTGTAGCCTTTGAGGTCGTTCAGCGACAGGCTGCCGGGGTTGGCGTGGCCTTGAACCTTGGCGACGATTTCCTGTGCGACGGGGCCTTTGTAAAGTGCGTCAGGCCCTTCTTTGGCGATGCGTTTGAACACCGCGGCCAGTGCCGGGTTTTTCAGTTGCGTGCCTGCGGCTTTCGGGCTGCCATCGGCATTCAGGAAGTAGGCCGCCATGTCCGGCGAGCGTCGAATGGACGAGTCCGAGGCTATCAACTGGTGAAGGCGCGGCGAGATGGCGAAGCCTTGCTCCGCGAGTTTGATCGCCGGTTCGAACAGCCGCGCCCACGGCAGATGACCGTGTTTCTGATGGGCCAACTCAAGCGCCCGCAACACGCCCGGTGTCCCGACTGAACGACCGCCAATCTGCGCCTGGGTGAACGGCATCGGTTTGCCGTCGGCTTGCAGGAAAAGCTTCTCGGTGGCGCCGGCCGGAGCGGTTTCGCGACCGTCATAAGTGCGCACAGCCTTGCCATCCCACAGCACGATCAACGCGCCACCGCCAATGCCCGAGGATTGTGGCTCGACCAGGGTCAGCACGGCCTGCATCGCAATCGCGGCATCGATTGCCGAACCGCCCAGGCGCAACATCTCCCGCCCGGCCTCGGCCGCCAGCGGATTGGCCGCGGCCGCCATGTGTTTTGAGGCGTATTGGGTTTGCAGGTCAGCGCGATAACCCGACGCGACTTCCGGCGCAACAGGCAACGTCGAAGAGGTCGGGGCACTACAGGCTGCGAGGGTTAAAGCGGCAGCGATCAGCGAAAAGGCTGACAGGCGATAGTGGCTCAAGTGGAAGGCTGAGAACACGTGGGGGGCACTCCGTCCGTGGGAAAGATCAGGGGACTTTATCGGCCGAAAGGAGGTGACGCAAACCAAGGCCTACAGTAAAGATGCTTTTGCCCTTCATCACTCCATGGATTTTCTGTAGGGTCGAGGGCAACAGACTGGCCAGAAGATCAACAAGAGGCAGACATGCAGACCGAGTTCCCCCCCCAGCCAAGTTACCGTACCCAGCGTGATCAATTCCTGGCCGTCGCGACCGCGGCCGGCGCGACGCTGACCGAGTACCCGCATCCACTCAAAGGGCCGTTCGGTGAGCCGTTGAGCACCGATGTGGCTGTGCTGGGTGATCCGGGCGCGAAGCGGCTGATGATTGCGCTCAGCGGTACCCATGGGGTCGAAGGCTTCTATGGTTCGGGATGTCAGATCAAGTGGTTGCAGGAGTTGGGCAAGCGTTCGCTGCCGACCGATGTCGCGGTGGTGATGATCCACCTGATCAATCCGTGGGGCACTGCGTGGCTGCGTCGGGTCAACGAAGACAACATCGACTTGAACCGCAATCACCTGAACTTCGACCACGCATTGCCAGATAATCGGGCCTACGCAGCGCTGCATGAAATTTATGCCTGCACGCAGTTGCAGGGTCCGGAGCGTGATCGCGCCGATGCCTTGCTCGATGAGCAAATCGCTGAACACGGCTGGCCAGCGGTGATGTCGATTGTCGAGGGCGGCCAGCACCGTCATCCCGAGGGTTTGTTTTACGGCGGATTGGCACCGAGCTGGTCGAACCGCACGTTGCATCAGATCATTCAAAAACATGTTTCCCATGCCGAAGTGGCCATGTGTTTCGACTTGCACACCGGTGCCGGGGAGTACGGGCATCCGATGTTGCTGACCATTACCGAGGCGGAGTATCCAGCGCTTGCGGATGCGCAGGCGATTTATGGTCCTTGGCTCTATACCTTGCACACGGGCGCCGACACGCTGAGCGAAACCGGCGTTGCCGCCACCGCCACCGGCTACACCTCGCAAGCGTTGATTAACGCGCTGCCGCACGTGCGGTTGATGCCGTTTGTGATCGAGTGCGGGACGTATCCCGGCGCGGAGGTTCATCGTCATCTGCGCGATGATCACTGGCTGCATCTGCACGGCAATCCGAGTGATGCAGTGGGGCGCGGGATCAAACTGAATCTGCTTGAGCAGTTCTATCCCGCCGACAGCGACTGGCAGGCGATGGTCTGGCTGCGTACCTGGCAGATTTGGGAGCGGGCGTTGTCAGCATTGCCGGCAATTCGTTCCTGACGTGGTTTACGGGGACGTGGCCTCTCGTTGCCCGAACTCATGCGGTTCAAATCTTCCTGCAACCGCAGCATGCTTTCTTCGCCGACGCGGATGAAGCCGCTGCGGGGCTGATCCAGGTCGAGGATGATGGTGAAGACCATGGCAATCAAGATCGCGAAGATGGCCGTCGAGCCGTGCCGTCGACGGTGGCCCAAGCCATAGCTGTAGGCGATGAAACCCAACGCACCGATGGCCACGACGAACAGCAGATTGATGACGGTTGCCGGGACATGATCGTCCTGCTCGGCGCGGCGCTTTTCATTGACGTTGTAGACGTCGGTCAACGACTGGATCACCAGGTTCATGGCGGCTGTCGCTTCGCCCTGGGCCTCGGCGGCGGCAGCCAGATTCCATAGCTGGTCCTCGATCGTCCGGGACGATTCGCTAGCCGCCTTCAGCAGTTTCTCGTCCGTGCCGGCGCGCATGAACTCAATTCGCGCCGAGACATAATCCTTGAGCAGCGCTGTCACCTTCCCGCGCAGATCAGACGGCAGCAACTTCGCTCGTAAATAGGTCGAGCCGATCACCGTGACTTCATCTTGAATCAGTGTTTTGCGCGCTTCGAAACGTGAGGTGGCCATGGCGAAGTTGAAACCCAGCAACAACGCGAGCAGACCGAGGAGGGCGGTTTGCAAAACGGTGAGGTGGGATCGGTTCGAATCACTGATGTGAGTTCGGTGATGACGGCCGAGACGAAAAGCGAGTTCCAGCACCACGCAGAAGATGGCGACCACGATGAAAAACACAATGATCTCGTCCAGGCCCCAGTGCATAGGGTGGTCTCTCTGTGTTCAAGCTTTGGCATTAACTGTAGGAGAGAACCGCGAAGAGCGGGCATTAACCCCCTTGGGCCGGGAGCACTTTTCTCGAGGCATAAAAAAACGGCCTACCTTTCGGTAAGCCGTTTTTAGTACTTGGTGGCTACACAGGGACTTGAACCCCGGACCCCAGCATTATGAATGCTATGCTCTAACCAACTGAGCTATGTAGCCAAGTGGCGCGCATTATTGGCTCGTAACAGAGAAGTGTCAAGCGTAAATCTAAAATATTTCTCTACGCTTTCAACCGCTTATCCGCCTGACCCGAAAAAACGGGTCAGGGGAGGGCGTCAACTGAGCTGAAATCTCCCGGTATTGGCACTCAAGGCCTTGCTGCCCTGGCTCAAAGTGTCCGCCGCCAGATTCACCGCCCGCGCGCCTTCGAGCAAGCGTACCGCCGCCTGATCGACTTGCTGGATGTTGCCGCTGACCTCGTCGGCGGTGGTCGCTTGCTCGTCGACCGCTGTGGCGATCTGCGCCAGGGTGTCGGTGACACTTTGCACGGCACTGGCAATTTCCCCCAGGCGTTCGCCGAGGCCAGTGACGGCTTGGGCGTCGGACTGAGCCTGGCCACAAGCGGCTTCCATCAGGCTCACCGCTTCGTTCACGGTGCTGCGCAGGCTGTCGACAGTGCCGGCAATCTGCGCGGTGGAGGACTGGGTGCGTTGCGACAGGCTGCGCACTTCATCGGCCACCACCGCAAAGCCGCGACCTTGCTCACCCGCGCGAGCGGCCTCGATGGCGGCGTTAAGTGCCAACAGGTTGGTCTGCTCGGCAACCCCGCGAATGGTGTCCACCACCAATTGAATCTGCTGCCCTTGCTCACTGACCCGGCCCAGTGCCGCAGCGGTGTCGTTCAAGCGCTGATTGAGTTGCTGAATGCTCGCCGTCGTGCGCTGGCTGTCACGGCTGCTGTCGGCGGCGATGCGCTGGGTGTGCTGAGCGCTGCCGGAGGCCTGTTCGCAACTCTGGGCGACCCCTTGCGAGGTGGCGGCCAATTGCGTGGCCGCTGCGGCGATCTGGCTGATCTGCAACTGCTGAGCTTCGACTTCCCCAAGGGCGCCGCTGGAGTGATGGTTGAGGGTGCGCACCGCGTTGCTCAGCTGCAAGGTTTCATGATCGACCCCCAACAGGCTGTTGCGCAGTTGCACCACCGCGACGTTGAGGGCGGTGCTGATGGCGGCCAGTTCGTCGCGGCCTTCCACCGGTACTTGCAGGCTCAGATTGCCGTCGCGCAGGGCTTCAGCCAGCAGGGTAATGCCGCTGGCGCTGCGACGGATCGAGGCCTGCAAGCAGATGAACAGGTACAGCGCGGCCAGCAGCAGGCAGCCAAAAATGGTCGCTACCAGGATGAACTGGCGGATGGCAGAGCCGTGGTAATAGTCCAGACGCTGATCCAGCGACACCAACGACTGCTGACGCAGCGAAGCGAGGTCGGAGAGCAGGGTGTCGAGGCTGCGTTCAAACTCTTCCGGCTTGAGCTTGATGCTGCCACCGAACACGCCGTCATCGAGGACTTTCAACTCGGCGTCCAGGTGCTTGAGGCTGTCATGGTATTGCCCGGCCCAGGCTTGCAACGCGCTGGGCAGCCGCGCTTCCAGCAGGCTTGCGGTTTTGACCAGCTGCTCCCGGGCATCGCCGATCCGGCTGCGCAAGTCGCGCAATTGCAGGCGGCTTTGCAGGGTGAACTGCCCGGACACCACTGATGCCTGGCCGACGCTGGCGAGACGGCCGACTCGTTCAATCAGGTCTGGCGCGTGCTGCGTGGAGATCTGCGTTAGCAAATAGGTTTCCAGCCACGGCGCCAGCGTCAGGCGATTGTCCATGGCGATCTGCTCGCGCAAGGCTTGCAGGGCACTCAAGGCATTGGTGAAACGATCGTAACCGTCCGGCCACCAACCGACGCTGCTCAGGCTTTTAGAGTCGAGGCCGTTGAGGGCGGTTTGCAGGGCTTGATAACGGGCCAGGGTTTCGCCCTCGGCGCCTTCGGTTTGCAGTGCGTTGCCGAGGTCCGAGGTGGCTTGGGCGACGGCTGGCTGAACCGTATCGAAAGCAGCCATCGCTGCGATCGTCGCGGGTGTCGGCTGGCGATTCGTTTCCGTGGCGCGCCAGCGAGCCGCGCGGTCACGCTGGGCGGCGAGCAGGTTATCCAGAGCATCGAGGGCGAGGAGTTGCCGAACCCCGGCACGTTCGCCGGAGATCAGGTTCAATTTGTCGCGATAGTCCTGACCGATCATCCACAGACTGCCCGTCAACGGCAGGATAAACAGCAGAAACAACAACTGAAATTTGCGTGCGAAGCCAAAACGCCCCAGCAACCCGATCCCCGGTGATAAAAAAGCCTGCATGCCCCAAAACTCCTCTGGACACCACGCGCCATTGGCGTGCGTCGCAACCGTTGCGGCGGCGACCTGTGCCCTTTTAAAAGGCCTCGAAAGTTCACCCTCGTCAGCTCTGTAGGCCGACTCTGTAGCGAAACTTCCCATTCTCGGTCCCCTTTGTAAGGGGCCGCGTTGAAGCAGATAACCAAGGCAAGATTCAGACCATGGCGTTGCGCTATCACCTTTTCAGTGATGAAAATCGAAGTCGTTAGCAGGCTAAGGGGATGGCGCTGCTGCCCCGAAAAATGGCACATTGACGCACCTGCCCGTGTGCACCCATCTGTTGTACGGAAACTCTTATGGCTATCAGCAATGTCCAGACCGGCGCGCAGCCGGCATCCGCGACTTCACAAAGCAGCCCTTTGGTCATGCGCATCATCGGCGCCGTGGCGCTGGCGCATTTGATCAACGACTTGATCCAGTCGGTGCTGCCGTCGATTTATCCGATGCTCAAGGCCAACTATGGCCTGACCTTCACCCAGGTTGGCTTGATCACTTTGACGTTCCAGCTGACGGCTTCGCTGTTGCAGCCGTGGGTCGGTTACTACACCGATCGGCACCCCAAACCCTGGCTGCTACCGGCCGGAACTGTCTGCACGTTGATCGGCATTTTGATGATGTCGGTGGTCGGCAGCTTCCCGATGATTCTGCTGGCGGCAGGGTTGATCGGTATCGGCTCCTCGACCTTTCACCCGGAAGCTTCTCGCGTGGCGCGGCTGGCCTCGGGTGGGCGCTTTGGCCTGGCGCAATCGACCTTTCAGGTCGGCGGCAATGCGGGTTCGGCCTTCGGTCCGTTGCTGGCTGCGGCGATCATCATTCCGTTCGGTCAGGGCCATGTGGCCTGGTTCGGACTGTTCGCGGTGTTTGCGCTGTTCGTGCTCTATCGGATCAGCCGCTGGTACGCCAATCACTTGAGCCTGTTCAAACTCAAGCAAGGCCAGGCGGCGACGCATGGCTTGTCGAAGAACCGCGTGATCAGTGCACTGGTGGTACTCGGGCTGCTGGTGTTCTCCAAATATTTCTACATGGCCAGCTTCACCAGTTACTTCACCTTTTACCTGATCGAGAAATTCGACCTGTCGGTGGCGAGTTCACAGTTGCACCTGTTCCTGTTTCTCGGAGCGGTAGCGGCGGGGACATTCTTCGGTGGGCCGATCGGCGACAAGATCGGGCGTAAGGCGGTGATCTGGTTTTCGATCCTCGGCGTAGCGCCGTTCACCCTGATCCTGCCTCATGTGGACCTGTTCTGGACCAGCATCCTCAGCGTTGTGATCGGCTTCATCCTGGCGTCAGCATTCTCGGCGATCGTGGTGTATGCGCAGGAACTGGTGCCGGGCAATGTCGGGATGATTGCCGGGGTGTTCTTCGGACTGATGTTCGGCTTTGGCGGGATTGGTGCGGCGTTGCTCGGGCATTTGGCGGACATACACGGCATCGAATACGTGTACTTCCTGTGTTCGTTCCTGCCGCTGCTTGGGGTGTTGGCGATCTTTCTGCCACGGACCAAAAAAGTCTGAGCCGGACCGGCGGCAGGCTATTTTGGCCGAGAGTTGGCGAAGAGCAAGCTACTGACCTATCACGTTGGCGATCATCCCATGAATCTCTACAGTCAGTATGCGTTGGCCTGCGTGGGGATGATGCTGCTGTACACTTGCGTAAGGAGCTATGTACTCAGGAAATGGCTGGGTACTGCTCTGGTCGGTATGGCCTTTGGCGTGATGTTTGTACTGCCGCCCTACATTGGCAGTATCGATGTCGGGATCTTTGCAATCGCGGTAGTGGGGGCGGGGGCTTCGATGTTCTTCAATCGGACAAAGTACCGGGTGTGACAATAGCGGTAGTGGCACACTGGCGCGGATGACGAAGAGGAGTTAGTACGGCCTTACTGCGTGCGTTAACTCCTCGATCGCAGCTTGCGACCTTCTACAAAAATCAGCCGTTTCGATAGATATAGCTATACGCGTTAATCGCTGGTACGCCACCGAGATGTGCATAGAGCACCTTCGACCCATCCGGGAAAAAACCCTGGCGGACGAGATCAATGAGGCCTTGCATGGATTTTCCCTCATAGACCGGGTCCGTCATCATGCCTTCCATGCGAGCGCACAACCGAATGGCTGCATTGGTCTCTTCTGATGGAATACCATAGGCCGGATAGGCATATTCTTCTTTAAGGACAACATCGTCATCAGTGACTTCCTGGCCAAGCCCGATAAGCCTGGCTGTATGCTGAGCGATTGCCAACACTTGTGCCCTGGTTTGTTCAGGTGTGGCGGAGGCGTCGATACCAATCACATTGCGCGCACGACCATCCTTGGCGAATCCCACCAACATGCCCGCATGCGTGGAGCCGGTCACAGTGCAGACGATGATGTAATCAAATCTGATCCCCATCCTGGCCTCTTGCTCGCGTACTTCTTCGGCGAAGCCGACATAGCCGAGACCTCCATATTTGTGCATGGAAGCGCCGGCGGGAATTGCATACGGTTTGCCTCCTTTCGCCTTAACGTCTTCTAGCGCCCGCTCCCAGCTCTCGCGGATACCGATATCGAAACCTTCGTCGACGAATTCAATCTCCGCTCCCAGCACACGACTCATCAGGATATTCCCGACCCGGTCGTAGACCGCATCCGGGAATGGAACCCAGCTTTCTTGAACGAGACGGCACTTCATGCCGAGTTTGGCAGCGACAGCCGCGACCTGGCGCGTGTGGTTTGACTGAACGCCACCGATGGAAACCAGCGTATCTGCCTGCGAGGCAATGGCATCGGGAATGATGTATTCCAGCTTTCTGATCTTGTTGCCGCCAAACGCAAGTCCGGAGTTGCAATCCTCTCGTTTGGCATAGAGCTCGATATTTCCACCGAGACATGCCGATAGGCGATTCAGTTTCTCGATCGGCGTTGGGCCGAACATGAGTGGATAGCGTTCAAATTTCTCCAGCATGACGGTTCTCCAGATCACGGATGAGCCGCTTTTAGTCTAGCAGAGCGCCTGTGAGAGAGTTGCGCGACAAGCACCGCTTGAGTGAAGCGCCTTGCGGCTCATTGGAGAAGCGTTTGCCGCTCTGCCGCTAGCGGAAACAGTCGTGATATCCAGTTATTCCCAGCGTCCCTGAGGATGGCGATCCCAAAAAGCAAAATCCCCGTATCAGCGAGTGATTACGGGGATTTTGTATTTATCGAGGTCCGTGTAAATCCACGGTCACCGTTACACGTTGAAGCGGAAGTGCATCACGTCGCCGTCTTTAACGATGTAGTCCTTGCCTTCCAGGCGCCATTTACCGGCTTCTTTGGTGCCGGCTTCGCCCTTGTACTGGATGAAGTCGTCATAGGCGATGACTTCAGCGCGGATGAAGCCTTTTTCGAAGTCGGTATGGATCACGCCAGCGGCTTGTGGTGCGGTGGCACCGACGCGGACGGTCCAGGCGCGGACTTCTTCGACACCGGCGGTGAAGTAGGTCTGCAGGTGCAGCATTTCGTAGCCGGCGCGGATTACGCGGTTCAGGCCAGGCTCTTCGAGGCCCAGGGCTTCGAGGAACATGTCTTTCTCTTCGCCGTCTTCCAGTTCGGCGATTTCGGCTTCGATCTTGTTGCAGACCGGAACCACCATGGCGCCTTCTTCTTCGGCGATGGCCTTGACGATGTCCAGCAGCGGGTTGTTCTCGAAACCGTCTTCAGCGACGTTGGCGATGTACATAACCGGCTTGGTGGTCAGCAGATGGAAGCCACGAATCACCGCCTTGTCGTCGGCACCCATGTTCTTCATCAGCGTACGCGCAGGCTTACCGAGGGTGAAGTGAGCGATCAGTTGCTCCAACAGGCCTTTCTGGACCACGGCGTCCTTGTCACCACCCTTGGCGTTGCGGGCGACTTTCTGCAGTTGCTTCTCGCAGCTGTCGAGGTCGGCAAAGATCAGTTCCAGGTCGATGATTTCGATGTCGCGTTTCGGGTCGACGCTGTTGGAGACGTGAATCACGTTCTCGTCTTCGAAGCAGCGGACTACGTGCGCGATGGCGTCGGTTTCACGGATGTTGGCCAGGAACTTGTTGCCCAGGCCTTCACCTTTCGAGGCGCCGGCCACCAGGCCAGCGATGTCGACGAATTCCATGGTGGTCGGCAGGATGCGCTTGGGATTGACGATGGCCGCCAGGGCTTCCAGACGCGGATCCGGCATCGGCACGATACCGGTGTTCGGTTCGATGGTGCAGAAGGGGAAGTTCTCGGCCGCGATCCCGGATTTGGTCAGGGCGTTGAACAGGGTGGACTTGCCGACGTTAGGCAGGCCGACGATGCCGCAATTGAATCCCATGGTGTTTTCCCCGAGGAGTAGAGTCAGGCCTTCTGGCTGTGCAGGTTTTTCATCGCGCGGTTCCATTCACCGGCGAGGATATCCGGCAGCACGCCGAGGGCAAAGTCGATGCTGGCATCGAGTTTTTCCTGTTCGGCGCGTGGCGCACGACCCAGGACGAAATTTGAAACCATACTGGCAACGCCCGGGTGGCCAATGCCAAGCCGCAAGCGGTGAAAGGTATTCTGATTGCCCAGTTGCGCGATGATGTCGCGCAACCCGTTGTGACCGCCATGGCCGCCGCCCTGTTTGAGCTTGGCAACGCCCGGTGGCAGGTCGAGTTCGTCATGCGCCACCAGGATTTCTTCAGGCGTAATGCGGAAGAAGCCGGCAAGTGCCGCGACGGCCTGGCCGCTGCGGTTCATGTAGGTGGTGGGAATCAGCAGACGAACATCCTGACCCTGATGCGAATAGCGCCCGGTCAGGCCGAAATATTTGCGATCCGCCACAAGCTTTACGCCTTGTGCGTTCGCGATGCGCTCAACAAAAAGGGCCCCTGCGTTATGCCGGGTCTGTTCGTATTCAGCGCCTGGATTTCCCAGGCCAACGATCAGTTTGATGGCAGTCACGATAGGGGCCCTTCCTTGGAGTGGTGGATAACATCGCCGCATTCAGAAAGTGCGGCGAAAGTGGACGACAAGTGCTCATTTACCATTATGTAAACTCCGCGTTCTCGCCCGCTTTCTCGCTACGCTCTAGTCCGCGATGTTACCGGTCACTCCGGCGTACAGAGTGAATTACTCTGCAGCGCCTTCTGCAGCTTCTGGAGCAACACGTGGAGCGTGAACGTTGGCAACAGCCAGGTCGTTACCGTGAGCCAGAGCAACAAATTCAACGCCTTTAGGGGCGGTGATGTCGGACAGGTGAATGATCGAACCGATTTCGGCGTTAGCCAGGTCGACTTCGATGAACTCAGGCAGGTCTTTTGGCAGGCAGGTCACTTCGATTTCAGCAACAACGTGCGAAACTTCGCCGCCTTTCTTGATCGGAGCTTCTTCGCCAACGAAGTGTACAGGCACGATAGCGGTCAGTTTCTGGCCAGCTACAACGCGTACGAAGTCAGCGTGCAACACGTGGCCTTTGGCCGGGTGACGCTGCAGAGCTTTGATGATTACGTTTTGCTTGGTGCCGCCAACGTTCAGCTCAATGATGTGGCTGTAAGCCGCTTCGTTTTCGAGCAGTTTGGCAACTTCTTTAGCCAGCATGCTGATGGATTCAGGGGCTTTTTCGCCACCGTAAACTACAGCTGGAACCAGGCTTGCGAGACGACGCAGGCGGCGGCTCGCACCTTTCCCCAGGTCGGAACGCACTTCAGCTTTCAGAGTAAATTCGTTCATGTTGTATCTCCAAAATAACCACATTCGCCCTAGCGTTTGCGACCAGCGCTAAAGGCGATATGGGCAAAAAAGCCCCGCCCCGACAGGAATGCCGGGGCGGGGCGCTTTTCGTCAACGAGATATTCGAGAAGGGCAGGGCCCTTAACGGAACATCGCGCTGATCGATTCTTCGTTGCTGATGCGGCGAACCGCTTCGGCAACTACCGGCGCGATATCCAGTTGACGGATACGCGAGCAGGCTTGAGCAGCAGCGGACAACGGGATGGTGTTAGTCACCACCAGTTCGTCCAGCATGGAATTTTCGATGTTTTCGATCGCCCGACCGGACAGCACAGGGTGTGTGCAGTAGGCGAAAACCTTGGCAGCGCCATGCTCTTTCAGGGCCTTGGCCGCGTGGCACAGAGTGCCGGCGGTATCGACCATGTCATCGACCAGAATACAGGTACGCCCTTCGACATCACCGATGATATGCATCACTTCAGAGTGATTGGCTTTCTCACGGCGTTTGTCGATGATCCCGAGATCCACGCCCAGGGATTTGGCAACAGCACGTGCACGCACGACGCCACCAATGTCCGGGGACACGATCATCAGGTTTTCGAAGCGCTGATCTTCAATGTCATCCACCAATACTGGGGAGCCGTAGATGTTATCTACCGGAATATCGAAGAAACCCTGGATTTGGTCAGCATGCAGATCAACCGTGAGAACACGGTCGATGCCGACTACGGTAAGCATGTCAGCAACGACTTTCGCGCTGATAGCCACACGTGCGGAACGCGGACGGCGATCCTGACGGGCATAACCAAAGTAAGGAATAACAGCAGTGATACGAGTAGCCGAGGAGCGGCGGAAGGCATCAGCCATCACTACCAGTTCCATCAGGTTATCGTTAGTCGGAGCGCAAGTCGGCTGAATAATGAAGACATCTTTACCGCGGACGTTTTCATTGATCTCGGCAGTAATTTCGCCGTCGGAGAACTTACCGACAGAGATGTCACCGAGAGGGATATGCAGCTGACGTACAACACGCCGAGCCAGATCGGGGTTAGCGTTCCCCGTAAAGACCATCATCTTGGACACGCGCAGTACCTAGAGGCTGAGGGTAACCTGGATGAGTATAGAAAATGGCAGGGGCGGCTGGATTCGAACCAACGCATGGCAGGATCAAAACCTGCTGCCTTACCGCTTGGCGACGCCCCTGTATCTGTTGCAACGAGTACCCAGTACTCGGTTCCTTTTAGAGCAGACTTTGCAGCTTGCGATGCAACATCGAAATGTTGCTTCCCTTTGCTACAAACCCTGTAAGGGTCTCTGTAAGAAGGGCCGAGACTTTATCAGCTTCAGCTTTGTTTGGGAAGCCCCCAAACACACAACTTCCAGTTCCGGTGAGTTTTGCTTCGGTAAATTTACCTAACAAATTCAATGCGTTACGTACATCTGGGTAACGCCTTGCTACCACCGGTAAGCAGTCATTTCGACTGTTTCCCTTGGGAACGGGGCGCACTTTAATGGGAGAAGAGTTACGTGTCAACAACGGATCTGAAAAAATTTCTGCTGTACTTACAGAGACTTGCGGCACAAGTACGAGATACCACGGTTCTTCGGGGTCTACAGGGGTCAGTTTCTCCCCCACGCCTTCGGCAAAAGCCGCGTGCCCACGCACGAAAACCGGGACGTCGGCGCCAAGTGTCAGGCCCAACACGGCCAGTCGATCCTCATCCCAACCCAGTTGCCAAAGATGATTGAGGCCGAGCAAAGTCGTCGCGGCATTTGAACTGCCGCCACCGATTCCACCGCCCATGGGCAGAATTTTTTCGATCCAGATGTCGATACCGAGCGAACAACCGGATTGCTCCTGAAGTTTTTTTGCAGCTCGAACAATCAGATTGCTGTCGTGAGGAACGCCATCGAATTCGGTATGCAGTCGAATCACACCGTCATCGCGAACGGCGAACGTGATTTCATCGCCGTAATCGAGAAACTGAAAAATAGTCTGCAACTCGTGATAACCGTCTTCACGGCGACCGAGGATGTGCAGCATCAGATTGAGTTTGGCCGGGGAGGGCAGGGTCAAGCGCGGAGCGGTCATGTTCACTGCCCCAATTTGCGAGGTTGCCATTCCTTGATCACCAGCGTGACATCAAGGTCGGTGCCGTGCAGTTTGATCCGCTCGGGTAGCCAAAAGCCGTTTTGCTCGGCATAGCTGAGGTATTCGACTTGCCAGCCATCCTGCTCAAGATTGGCCAGGCGGCTGTCGGCATCCAGCGTCAGACGGCTTTTGCTGTCCGGGGCCGGGAGCCCGCGAACCCACCAGGCCAGATTGGACACCGGTAACTTCCAGCCCAGCTGTTCTTCGACCAACACTTCAGGCGTCGGCGCTTCATAGCGGCCCTGGTTGGCGACTTCCAGCGAGACCTTGCCGGGGCGACCGGTCAGGCGTGCTGCACCGCGGCCCAGGGGGCCGGAGAGGCGAATGTCGTAGTAATCCTGTCGCTGCAGCCAGAACAGTGTGCCGCTGCCCGAGTCTTTCGGGGCGCGAATGCCGATCTTGCCGTTGATCTGCCAGCCGTCGAGGCTGGTCAGTTGCTGTTTATACACGCGCCATTGGGCCGGGTTGCCTTGACCCTGGACCGATTCGCGGGCACCGAAGCCCGCGCAACCGGCGAGCAGGGCGATGAAACTGAAAACAATGAGGTGGCGCAAAAACATAATCTTAAAGAGTCTCTGATCCGGTCAGGCGCTTGATGGTGCTGCGCAGGATGGGGCTGTCGGGCTGCTCCTTGAGGAACTTGTTCCAGATTTGCTTGGCTTCCCGTTGCTTGCCATTGGCCCACAGGACTTCGCCCAGGTGCGCGGCGACTTCCTGATCGGGGAAGCGCTCCAGCGCCTGGCGCAGCAGGCGTTCGGCTTCGTCGAGATTGCCCATGCGGAAGTTCACCCAGCCGAGACTGTCGAGTACCGCCGGGTCTTCCGGATTGATTCGGTGCGCCTGTTCGATCAAGGCCTTGGCTTCGGCGTAGCGCGTCGTACGGTCGGACAGAGTGTAACCGAGGGCGTTCAGCGCCATCGCATTGTCCGGGTCGCGCTTGATGATCAGGCGCAGGTCTTTTTCCATCTGCGCCAGGTCATTGCGTTTTTCCGCTTGCATGGCGCGGGTGTACAGCAGATTCAGATCGTCCGGGTATTGCTGCAAGGCTTGCTTCAATACATTCCAGGCCTTGTCGGGCTGTTTATTTGCCGACAAGGTTTCGGCTTCGATCAAATACAACTGAATCGCGTAATCAGGCTGCTCATCGCGCTCCGCAGCCAGACGACTTTGGGCTTCGGCGGTCTTGCCATTGCTCATCAGGATATCGGCCTGACGCAATTGCGCCGGCAGGTAATCGTTGCCCGGGCCGACCTGGGCGTACTCGATCAGCGCGCCTTGAGGGTCGTTGCGCTCTTCAGCGATACGACCGAGGTTCAAGTGCGCCGAATCGACGTGGCTTTCTCGGGCAATCAGGTCTTCCAGATAGCCCTTGGCCTCATTCCAGGCCTTGGCTTCCAGGCAGACCAACGCCAGGGAGTAACGCAGTTCGTCGTCTTCCGGGTACTGCTGAACCAGGCTCGAGAACTCGGCTTTGGCGTCGTCCATGCGGTCCTGTTCAACCAGCATGCGCGCGTAAGTCAGGCGCAGGCGTTTGTCGTCCGGGTATTTCTTGATGCTTTTTTGCAGCAGCGGCAAGGCTTCATCGCCACGACTGAGCGTCTGCAGCAGGCGTGCGCGCAGCAGGATGGGCGCTATTTCGCCTTCGTCCGGCGGATTGTCTTCCAGCAGGCCCAGCGCACCCTTGGCGTCACCGTCCTGTTGCAGCAGTAAGGCTTTGCCGAAAATCAGCTGGCCGTTGTTCGGATGGCGCTGCAACAAGCGGTCAAAACTTTTCATCAAGCCGTTGCGCGTGTCCTGGTCGGTATCGGCCGCAGACAGGGCGAGGAAGTCGAAATGCGTATCGCCCTTGCCTTGCAGGACTTTCTCCATATAGACCATGGAGTCGTCATAACGCCCGGCACGAGCCAGTTGCACGGCAGCGGCCCGTTGCGCCTCAAGGTCTTGCGGGGCATTTTTCGCCCAGATCAACGAGGTGTCCAGGGCCGCCTGATCGGCGCCCAGGTATTCGGCGATACGGAATGCCCGCTCGGAGATACCCGGATCCTGAGTATTGATCGCCTGGGTCACGTAGTTGTCCAGGGCAATGTCGAAGCGATTGCGCTGGCCAGCCAGTTCGGCGCTCAACAGACTGAAGATGGTTTCTTCACTGAATGAGCTGTAAACCTTGGGCTTTTCAGGGGCCGGAGTGCTGTCTTCGACCGGCGGCGTACCGTCCGACGAAACGGGTGCCAAGGCCTGGCAGCCGCTGAGGAAGACAAAAGCGAGAAGCAACGCGGAAGATCTATTCATATAGGAAGAGGACGACTAACCTGCGGTCGGATCATCATGACACAAGCCTTCGGCCAAACATAACCGAGTCTCAATTGGCGCCTTTATAGAGGCAGGTCATTGGGACAATAGTCAGCGGTAGTTGTTCTGGCTCTGTCGAAGTAGGACAATTGCCGGCTTCACGTCACCATCAGCGACTTTGAATGGCCTTCCTTGCACTCGGTATTAACCACAAGACTGCTTCAGTAGACGTCCGCGAGCGCGTGGCCTTTACCCCTGAGCAGCTGGTGGAGGCCTTGCAGCAGCTCTGCCGACTCACCGACAGCCGCGAAGCTGCGATCCTCTCCACCTGCAATCGCAGTGAACTCTATATAGAACAGGATCACCTTTCGGCTGACATCATATTGCGCTGGCTGGCCGATTATCACCATTTGAGCCTCGAAGAGCTGCGCGCGTGTGCTTATGTGCACGAAGATGATGCGGCAGTTCGTCACATGATGCGGGTGGCCTCCGGGCTCGATTCGCTGGTGTTGGGCGAACCGCAGATTCTCGGTCAGATGAAATCGGCCTACGCCGTGGCCCGCGAGGCCGGCACCATCGGTCCGTTGCTCGGGCGGCTGTTCCAGGCCACCTTCAATGCGGCCAAACAGGTGCGCACCGACACTGCCATTGGCGAGAACCCGGTGTCCGTGGCGTTTGCCGCGGTCAGTCTGGCGAAACAGATTTTCAGCGACCTGCAACGCAGCCAGGCCTTGCTGATCGGCGCTGGCGAGACCATCACCCTGGTCGCCCGCCATCTGCACGAACTGGGTGTAAAGCGCATCGTCGTTGCCAACCGCACCCTGGAGCGCGCGAGCATTCTGGCCGAGCAGTTCGGCGCCCACGCGGTGTTGCTTTCGGACATCCCGGCGGAACTGGTGCGCAGCGACATCGTCATCAGCTCCACCGCCAGCCAGTTGCCGATCCTGGGTAAGGGCGCGGTGGAAAGCGCCTTGAAACTGCGCAAGCACAAGCCGATCTTCATGGTAGATATCGCTGTCCCCCGGGATATCGAGCCGGAAGTCGGCGAACTGGACGACGTTTACCTCTATAGCGTCGACGATCTCCACGAAGTGGTCGCCGAGAACCTCAAGAGTCGGCAGGGCGCAGCCCAGGCGGCGGAAGAGATGGTCTCGATCGGTGCCGAAGATTTCATGGTCCGCCTGCGTGAACTGGCTGCGGTGGATGTGCTCAAGGCTTATCGCCAACAAAGCGAACGCATGCGCGACGAAGAATTGCAGAAGGCCCAGCGCATGCTGGCCAACGGCAGCAGCGCCGAAGACGTGCTGGTGCAACTGGCGCGGGGCCTGACCAACAAACTCTTGCACGCACCGAGCGTGCAGTTGAAAAAGCTCTCTGCCGAAGGCCGCCTCGATGCGTTGGCCATGGCCCAGGAACTCTTTGCCCTGAATGAGGGCTCATCGGATAGCTTTTCGGATAAAAAACCGCAATGAAAGCGTCACTGCTCAATAAGCTGGACATCCTCCAGGACCGTTTCGAGGAATTGACCGCCTTGCTTGGCGACGGCGAAGTCATTTCCGATCAGAACAAATTCCGCACCTATTCCAAGGAATACGCGGAAGTCGAACCGATTGTCGAAACCTATAAACAGTTGCTCAAGGTACAAAGCGATCTCGAGGGTGCCCAGGCGCTGCTCAAGGACAGCGACCCGGACATGCGCGAAATGGCCGTGGAAGAAGTCCGCGAAGCCAAAGAGCAACTGATCGACATCGAAGCCGGCCTGCAACGCATGCTGCTGCCCAAGGATCCGAACGATGGGCGTAACGTGTTCCTCGAAATCCGCGCCGGCACCGGCGGTGACGAGGCAGCGATTTTCTCCGGCGACCTGTTCCGCATGTATTCGCGTTACGCCGAGCGTCGCGGCTGGCGGGTGGAAATCCTCTCGGAGAACATTGGTGAACACGGCGGCTTTAAAGAAGTCATCGCCCGCGTCGAAGGCGACAACGTCTACGGCAAGCTGAAATTCGAATCTGGTGCGCACCGCGTACAACGGGTTCCCGCTACCGAATCCCAGGGCCGCATCCACACCTCGGCCTGCACCGTAGCGGTGTTGCCCGAGCCGGACGAGCAGGAAGCGATCGAGATCAACCCCTCGGATTTGCGCATCGATACCTACAAATCCTCCGGTGCCGGTGGTCAGCACGTCAACAAGACGGACTCGGCGATCCGCATCACGCACTTGCCGTCCGGTATTGTCGTCGAGTGCCAGGAAGAACGTTCCCAGCACAAGAACCGCGCCCGGGCGATGTCCTGGCTGTCGGCCAAGCTCAACGATCAGCAGACCAGCGCCGCCGCGAACGCTATCGCCAGCGAGCGAAAATTGCTGGTCGGTTCGGGTGATCGCTCGGAGCGGATCCGCACGTATAACTTTGCCCAGGGGCGGGTCACCGACCATCGGGTCAACCTGACGCTGTATTCCCTCGACGAAATCCTCGCGGGTGGCGTCGATGCGGTGATCGAGCCGTTGCTGGCCGAATATCAGGCCGACCAATTGGCAGCGATAGGTGAGTAAATGACGATCATTGCCAGTTTGTTACGCGCCGCCGACTTGCCGGATTCGCCCTCCGCGCGCCTGGATGCCGAATTGTTGCTGGCCGCTGCGTTGGGCAAGTCCCGCAGTTTTCTGCACACCTGGCCCGAGCGCATCGTTCCGAGCGAAGCGGCGCTTAAATTTGCCGAGTATTTGCAGCGCCGCCGTGGCGGTGAGCCAGTGGCCTACATCCTCGGTCAGCAAGGTTTCTGGAAGCTTGATCTGGAAGTGGCGCCGCATACGCTAATCCCGCGCCCGGACACCGAGTTGTTGGTGGAAACCGCACTTGAACTGCTGTCAGCCACACCTGCCAAGGTCCTCGATCTCGGCACCGGCAGCGGCGCCATTGCGTTGGCCCTGGCCAGCGAGCGTCCGGCCTGGAAGGTGACCGCCGTGGATCGTGTGCTCGAAGCCGTGGCCCTGGCCGAGCGCAATCGCCAGCGCTTGCACCTGAACAACGCCACCGTGCTGAGCAGTCATTGGTTCAGTGCGCTGGAAGGTCAGCGTTTTCAGCTGATCATCAGCAACCCGCCTTACATCGCCTCAGCCGATCCGCATCTGGTGGAAGGCGACGTGCGCTTCGAACCGGCCAGTGCCTTGGTGGCCGGCATCGACGGACTCGACGATCTGCGTCTGATCGTCGCCCAGGCGCCGGATTATCTGGAGGCGGGCGGTTGGCTGATGCTTGAACACGGTTATGATCAAGCCACTGCGGTACGCGATTTGCTGCTGACCCGCGGCTTTGAAGAAGTCCACAGCCGCACCGATCTGGGCGGTCACGAACGTATCAGCCTGGGGCGCCTGCCGTGCTGAATGATCAGGAATTGTTGCGCTACAGTCGGCAGATTCTGTTGCAACACGTCGATATCGACGGCCAGTTGCGACTGAAAGAAAGCCGCGTATTGATTGTCGGTCTCGGCGGCCTCGGCTCGCCGGTTGCGCTGTATCTGGCAGCTGCCGGCGTCGGCGAGTTGCATTTGGCGGATTTCGACACTGTCGATCTGACCAACCTGCAACGCCAGATCGTTCACGACACCGACAGCGTTGGCCTGAGCAAGGTCGATTCGGCTATACGCCGACTGAGCGCGATCAATCCCGAGATTCAGTTGATCGCCCATCGCACCGCGCTGGACGAAGATTCCCTGGCCGCCGCCGTGGCCGCGGTGGATCTGGTGCTGGACTGTTCCGACAATTTCTCCACCCGCGAAGCGGTCAACGCTGCGTGTGTCGCCGCCGGCAAACCTCTGGTCAGCGGTGCAGCGATTCGGCTCGAAGGTCAGTTGTCAGTGTTTGACCCGCGTCGTCCGGAAAGCCCGTGCTACCACTGTTTATATGGTCACGGCAGCGAAGCCGAACTGACCTGCAGCGAAGCCGGCGTCGTAGGCCCTTTGGTTGGGCTGGTGGGCAGCCTTCAGGCGCTGGAGGCCATGAAGTTGCTGGTGGGTTTCGGCGAGCCGCTGGTGGGGCGCCTGTTGTTGATCGATGCCTTGGGCTCGCGCTTTCGCGAATTGCGGGTCAAGCGTGATCCGGGCTGCAGCGTCTGTGGTTCGAAGCATGCGTGAAGCGCCGATTGGCGTGTTCGACTCCGGTGTCGGTGGGCTTTCGGTGCTGGCCGAGATCCAGCGTTTGCTGCCCAACGAGTCACTGTTGTATGTCGCCGATTGCGGGAATATTCCCTACGGCGAGAAAACCCCGGAATTCATCCGTTATCGCTGTAGCGTGATGGCCGATTTTTTTCAGCAGCAGGGCGCCAAGGCCTTGGTGCTGGCCTGTAACACGGCGACGGTCGCTGGGGTTGCAGATTTGCGGCGCGATTATCCCGAGTGGCCCATCGTCGGCATGGAGCCTGCGGTCAAACCGGCCGCTGCCGCCACCCGCAGCGGTGTGGTCGGCGTTCTCGCCACCACCGGCACCTTGCAGAGTGCCAAGTTCGCCGCGTTGCTCGACCGTTTCGCCACCGATGTGCGAGTCATCACCCAGCCGTGTCCCGGTCTGGTGGAGCTGATTGAAAACGGTGATCTGCACAGTCCGGCTCTGCGCGAGTTGCTGGCCAGGTATGTCGAACCGCTGCTCGGTGCCGGGTGCGACACGATAATTCTTGGCTGCACGCATTACCCCTTCCTAAAGCCGTTGCTAAAGCAGATGATCCCCGATGACATCAGCTTGATCGACACCGGCGCCGCTGTAGCGCGGCAACTTCAGCGTTTATTGGCCGAGCGTGAATTGCTCGCCGAGGAGCCTGCTCGTGCTGCACAGTTCTGGACGAGTGCCGATCCGGAGCATTTCAAAAATATCTTGCCGATACTGTGGAATACCGCTGGCGTTGTGCGAAGCTTCAAGGAGTAAACAAAACTCGGGGCAAGCGAGTAATTGGGGTGAACTTCTGATTAAGTGTCGACTTCTATAGCATCAAGCGACAAAAAAACCATACGAAATCGTTCGGAAAAGGATGTTTCTAGTGAAGCGACTATTCTGCTTGGCCGCGATTGCGGCCGCACTAATGGGGCACAGTTTTACCGCACAGGCGGCAGGCGTGGAGTTCGCGGTCGGTCAGACTAGCGAGTCGACCATGACCTATCGACTGGGCATGCAATTCGATTGGGACAAGAGCTGGCTGCAGAGTGATATCGGTCGTTTGACTGGTTACTGGAGCGGTGCCTACACCTATTGGGACGGCGACAAGACCTCTAGCAACCACAGCCTGTCGTTCGCGCCGGTGCTGGTTTACGAGTTTGCCGGGCAGACCGTCAAACCCTACCTGGAGTTGGGGGTTGGCGTCGCGGTGTTCGCCAATACCGAAGTCGAAAACAACAATCTCGGCAATGCCTTTCAGTTTGAAGACCGGTTCGGTTTTGGGCTGCGCTTTACGGGCGGGCATGAAGTCGGGATTCGTGCGACGCACTATTCCAATGCCGGAATCAGCAGCTCGAACGATGGTGTAGAAAGTTACGCGCTGCACTACACGATGCCGTTGTAAGCCTGCACTTGGTAAATGTGGGAGCGGCGGTGCGGCGATCCCACATTAGATCTTCGGTGTTTTCTCGATCAGCGATACGCCGTGGTAATCCCTTGGCGTTCGTCGATGCACTCCGGTGCGCCCATCTCGAACTCCCGGCAGATCAACGGGCGTTTTTCGTAGATGGTGCACATCATCGTGTTGCGATCCAGTGCGGCGCACCAGCCGTCATCCAGACGCAGCATGACTTCCCCGCCCCAGTCATCGGTATCGATAAAACGTTCGGGCACGCCCGTGTCCGTGATCAGCATGACTTCGAGCTGACAGCAGCAAGCTGCGCAGGTCGAGCATGTGACCGCAGGCTCGGCGATTTGCGTATGGGGAATGGTTTTCATGGCGCTCAGTGTAAGGCAGTAGGCCCACGCTGTGTGAAAGGTCTGACGGACGCTCAGGCTTCACGGCAGATCCTCGGTCGGCGGATTGTTTCGCTCCATGCGCTTGCCAATTTCCAGTCCCGTCTGGCCGGGCTTTTGTGGCAGAGGCCAAAGGACAGGCATGAGCAGTTCCGGTAAAGGGAGCTCCAGGGGACGATGCTTGAGCATGTCGAAGAGGTATCGCGCAGCTTTGTCCGCCGACCAGTCGAGGTGTTCTGCAACGTCATTGCTCAGGGGTATATCGATAAGTCCTGGGCTGACTATGGTCATTTCGATGTTTTCCGGCGCCACGTCGATGCGCAAGGACTCGAAAAGGTGACGCAACCCGGCCTTTGAGTCGCCATAGGATTCGGCCCGTGGCAGGGGCAGGTAGGTCACCGAGCTGGCCATGCCCACCAGATGCGGCGCAGTGCCCGCCTGCAGCAGGGGCCGGGCGGCTTCGATGCAATAGCTGCTGGCAAGCAGGTTGGTACGCACGATGTGCTCGATGATTGACGAGTCGAACTGATTGGGGTCGACGTATTCGCAGGTACCCGCGTTGAGGATCATGGTGTCCAGAGAACCCCACTCCTTGGCAATCTGCTCGCCGATTTCGCGCACCCGCTGGCCGTTGGTCAAATCACCCGCGACCACCAGCACTTGTCCGGGATAGCGCTGAGATAAGGCTTTCAATGGCGCCAATGAGCGGGAGCTGACAGCCAGGTGGGCACCGTTTTTCAGTATTTCTTCGGCCAAAGCGGCACCAATGCCGTTGCTGGCGCCGGTCAACCAGTATCGCCTTGGGGGTGTACGACTCATCCAAATTCCCTTTTTAACCAGATAATTTCCCGGCTCAATACCGTATTTATAACGCATGCGGCGGCATCAATTTAATTCCGGGGGGGATAAACCCTGTCGGGATGGCAGGTTCTTGAACGCGGCCAAGGCCCGTTCGCGGGAAGTGCTCAGGTTGACGATCGGCGATGGATAATCCATCACACCGAATAATCCGTCGAGTCTCGCGCGATTGTGCAGGTCTTTTTTGTTCATTCCATTGATCTGCGGCAACCAATGCCTGATGAAAACCCCTTCGGCGTCGAACTTTTCCGACTGGCTCAGTGGGTTGAAAATCCGGAAGTAGGGCGCCGAATCGGTGCCAGTGGAGGAACTCCACTGCCAGCCACCGTTGTTCGCCGCCAGGTCGCCATCGATCAGATGACGCATGAAAAAACGCTCACCTTCACGCCAGTCGATCAAAAGGTTCTTGGTCAGGAACATCGCCACCACCATGCGCAGGCGATTATGCATCCAGCCGGTTTCGAGCAATTGGCGCATGGCCGCGTCGATGATCGGCAGGCCGGTACGGGCTTCTTGCCAGGCCAGGAGATCTTCGGGTGCATCGCGCCAGGCGAGGGCTTCGGTTTCCGGGCGGAAGGCGCGATGACGCGAGACCCGTGGGTAGCCCACCAGAATGTGTTTGTAGAATTCGCGCCACAGCAATTCGTTGATCCAGGTGACGGCGCCGACCTTGCCACTTTCAAACTCGCTCTGATTGCTTTGCAGCGCGGCGTGCAGACACTGACGAGGGGAGATGACCCCGGCGGTGAGATAGGCCGAGAGCCGGCTGGTGCCGGGTTTTGCCGGGAAATCGCGCTCGCTGTGGTAATAGTCGATCTGTGCGTCGGTAAAGGTCTCAAGGCGGCGTCGGGCTTCGGCTTCGCCGGCCGGCCAGAGAGCACGCAAACTATCGCTGGGCGTGTCGAAACCCTCGGCGCGAGAGGGCGGTTCGTCACTGGCGATACCCAGCGGAGCCTGGATGGCGGGGGCGGTAACCAATCTCGGCAATGATGCATGCAAGCGTTCGTAGCAGACCTTGCGGAACTGGCTGAAAACCTGGTAATAGGTGCCGGTTCTGGTCAGCACGGTGCCAGGCTTGAACAGCAGTTGATCGAGGTAGCGGTAAAAGTCTATGCCTTGGGCTTTCAGGGCTTGAGCCACCGCGGTATCACGACGGCTTTCATGAATGCCGTACTCCTCGTTGACGTGCACCGCGTCGATCTTCAACTGTTGGCAAAGATCGAGCAGCACCTTGGGTGCGTCCTCCCAGCGAGATGCCTTGCGGATCAACAAGGGAATGTTCAGCTCATCCAACGCGCTGCGTAACTCGCTCAGGTTGCGCAGCCAGAAATCCACTTTGCACGGCGCGTCATCGTGCTCCAGCCATTGCTCCGGGCTTAGCAGATACACCGCCACAGTCGGGCCGCGGGCTGCGGCGGCCGAGAGGGCGGTGTTGTCATGGAGGCGCAAGTCGCTGCGCAACCAGATCAATTGCAGAGAGGAGTCCGCACGATTCATTAAAAATTCGCCATTAAATGAGCCCACGTTGAACCAGGCCCTGATGCGCCGCTAACGGATCTTCAGCCAGGAACAAATCAGTAATCTTGAACGTTCGTGCGGACAACTCGGCGTGGTGGATGCATACCGTGGGGCCGGCAATCATTTTTGGGCAACTGACACCATTCAAAAGTTTCGGCAGCTGCGAAAGGTTCATGGCTTTGCTGGAATACAGCAGTACGACGCGGGCTTGCAGATGATCGACCGCCAGCGCGAGTTCGCCGGCGGGGAGTGGCCAGTCGAACACTTCAACCGGGCAATCGGCGCTGCTGATCAGCCAGGCGGTCAGCCACAGGTGAGGTTCCAGTGGCAGGTCCGATTGATTGATCAACAACAGTGGCGCGGTGCGTAACTGACGGTTGTTATGGTAGATGCGTGCGCCAAATTTGCTGCGTAACCAGGAGTAAAAAAACACCCGCTCCATCTGCGCACCGAACTGGCCTTGCCAGCGTTGCTCCAGTTCAGCCAGCAATGGCATCAGCAGTTGTGCGCACAAGGTCCGTGGTGGATACAACGCCATGGCCTGATTGATGGTGTCATCGAGGGTGCGTTCGTTCAGTTGAGTGACCGCTTGCAGCAGCGTATGACGCATCACTTGCCAATCGTTTTCGACAGATTCGGTAAAGGCCTGCGGGGTGTTGAGCAGTTGCTTGACCTGACTGACGGCCACGCCACGGTTGAGCCAGGTGAGAATCGTCAGGATGCGTTGAACGTGTTCGGCAGAGAACAGCCGATGCCCCTTGGGCGTGCGTTGCGGCACGATCAGGCCATAACGCCGTTCCCAGGCCCGCAAGGTGACGGCGTTGACGCCGGTCTGCCGCGCGACCTCGCGGATCGGCAGCCAGCCTTCGTCGAGGGCTTTCTTGAAGTCGGCGCCGAGGTCTTCGCTGGCGCTGGTGTCGAGTAGGGTTTTCATTAGATCGCGTTTCGCAGACTGAGATTTTCCGGATGCGGTTGCAGGTAAACCTGTTGCGCAATGTACGGATCCGGGTGTTGACGGAAGTAGTGTTTGAGCAGCGTCAACGGCACCACCAGCGGCACGATGCCATGGCGGTACTGACCGATGACGTGCTGCACTTCCTGTTTGTCTTCAGGGCTGATCGTCTGTTTGAGATAGCCACTGATGTGTTGCAGGACGTTGGTGTGGGTGCGGCGTGTGGCGCATTTTTTCAAGGCCGCCATCAGCTCGCTGAAATAGCGTGGGCCGAGTTCATTCGGATCGGTCTGCCCCCTGTTGCCCAACAGGTTGCCCAGGGTTTTGTATTGCACCGGGTTGTGAGCCATCAGCAGGTATTTGTAGCGCGAGTGAAAGTCCGTGAGGCCACGGCGAGTCAGGCCGTCGCGCAGCAACTGCTGCCAGGCGCTATAGGCGAACACGCGGGTGAGGAAGTTTTCTCGCAGCACCGGGTCGTTGAGTCGGCCGTCTTCTTCCACCGGTAAATCCGGATGCAGCGCGCAGAACGCCTGCGCGTAGATGCCACGGCCACCACCGTCCACCGGCGCCCCGTTGGCGTGGTAGACCTTGACCCGATCCAGGCCGCATGACGGGGATTTCTGCATGAAGATGTAGCCGCAGAGATCGCCCAGTTCCGCGGCCATTTTCTGACCGTACTCGGTCAGCGGCCGGGTGACATTGAGTGTTGGGTTAACGGTACCGATGGCTTCTGGATGTTGTGGATCGCCCACCAGACGGATCGGTTCACGGGGAATGCCGAGACCGATGGCGACTTCCGGGCAGACCGGGATGAAATCGAAATAGTCCGTGAGGGTGCGACTGCACAGCCGCGACGCCTTGTGCCCGCCGTTAAAACGCACTTCTGCGCCCATCAGGCAGGCGCTGATGGCGATCTTCGGTTTCACGGTGACGTGGGGCATCGGAGCACCTCGAATCTAAACCTGTACAGACTGCTCGGTCTGTACAACATAACTTCATCATAGATTCAAAGGTATACAAGTCAAATTATTTGTATAGGTTTTATCGTCGGCCTTCTACCGGATCGATGCGGTTCACTGCAGATGCGCATGCAAGCGGCGGGCGGCTTCCTGGCCGCTGAGCCAGGCGCCTTCGACACGACCGGACAAGCACCAGTCGCCACACACATAGAGGCCCAGATCGGCATCGGCCAGGGCTCCCCATTCATGGCTGCTGGCGGGCCGGGCGTAGAGCCAGCGGTGGGCGAGGCTGAAGGTCGGGGCGGGCATGGCGTCGTGCAGCAACTCGGCAAATGCGCCGTGCAATTGCTCGATCACTGCTTCCTTGGACAAGTCGATATGTTGCCGGCTCCAGGCGCTGGTGGCGTGCAGGACCCAAGTGTCCAGCGTGTTGTCACGTCCCGGTTTGCTGCGGTTGCGAGCCAGCCAGTCGAGCGGGCTGTCCTGTACGAAGCAGCCTTCCATGGGCGTATCCAGCGGTGTCTCGAACGCCAGCGCGACAGCCCAGGTCGGGTCCATTTTCACCCCGGCGGCGGCACCGGCGAGTTTCGGCGCGGAGGCCAGCAATGCAGTCGCCTGAGGCGCTGGCGTGGCAATAATCACATGACTGAACGGGCCGTGGGTGAAGCCTTCGGCGTCTTGCAGATGCCAGTGCTCCTCGCCGCGATAGACCTCGGTAATGCGGCAGGCGAAATGCACTTCCAGGTCGCCGAGCAGGCCGCGGGTGATGGCGCTCATGCGCGGCGTGCCGACCCAGCGCGTCTGTTCGTCCGGCGACAGGCTGAGCTGGCCACCGTGGTAGGTGTAGAGCTGCGGCATCCACTCGGCGACCCAGCCGTTGCCTTGCCAGCGCTGGACTTCAGTGACGAAGCGGCGATCGCGGGCGGTGAAATATTGCGCGCCCAAGTCCAGAGCACCCGCATCGCTGCGCTTGCTTGACATGCGTCCGCCACTGCCGCGGCTTTTATCGAAAAGTTGAACGACATGCCCGACCTCTGTCAGGGCCTGGGCGGCGGAGAGTCCGGCGATGCCGGTGCCGATGATCGCGATAGGTACAGTCATAGGGGCCTCGTTTACCTTTCTGTACAGACTACGCCGTGGTTGAAACCTGTACAATATTGTTTTTTGGTATAACTTTTAGCGTTCTCGTTCTGACAGCTTGGCCTATTGTTAATCACAGAGCCTGCCCGATACCAAAGATCCCTGCTTATAAAAATAGACTAGTGATCAGGGTAAAACGCTACGCGAGGAAGTAGTCATGCACATATTGCTGACCGGCGGTACTGGTTTGATAGGACGTCAACTCTGCCGCCTCTGGTTGAGTCAGGGTCATCGCCTGACGGTCTGGAGTCGCAAGCCTGAAAAAGTCGCGAAAATCTGTGGTGCCCAAGTGCGCGGAGTGGCCCGCCTCGAGGACATCGGCCAGGAGCCAGTGGATGCGATTATCAACCTCGCAGGTGCACCGATTGCCGATCGTCCCTGGACAACCAGACGCAAAGCGCTGTTGTGGAGCAGCCGCATCACCCTGACCGAAACCCTGCTGGCCTGGCTCGAAGCCCGCGAACAAAAACCGCAGGTGTTGATTTCCGGGTCTGCGGTCGGTTGGTACGGTGACGGGGGCGAACGGGAATTGACCGAGAAGTCTCCACCGGTTATCGATGATTTCGCCAGCCAGTTGTGCATCGCCTGGGAAGAAACCGCCCAGCGTGCCGAAGGCATGGGCATTCGCGTGATCTTCATTCGTACCGGGCTGGTGTTATCGGCCGAGGGCGGCTTTTTGTCGCGGCTGTTGTTGCCGTTCAAAGTGGGGCTGGGCGGGCCTATTGGCAGTGGCCGGCAGTGGATGCCGTGGATCCATATCAACGATCAAATCGCCCTGATTGATTTTCTTCTGCGTCAGGAAGACGCCAGTGGTCCTTATAATGCCTGCGCACCCAAGCCTGTGCGCAACCGCGAGTTTGCCAAGACATTGGGCAGCGTGCTGCACCGCCCGACGTTCATGCCCATGCCGGCCCTTGCGTTGAAGGTGTGTCTGGGCGAATTGTCATTGCTGTTGCTGGGCGGCCAGAAGGCCGTACCGGTTCGCTTGCTGGAAGCGGGTTTCACTTTCCAGTTCACTGATTTGCGCGCGGCTCTGGACGACCTTTCCAGCCGCCTTTGAAATAGGACGTTGCATGACCGATCACGCATTGCTTCTGGTCAATCTGGGCTCTCCGGCCTCCACCTCGGTGGCGGATGTGCGCAGTTACCTCAATCAATTTCTGATGGACCCGTATGTGATCGACCTGCCATGGCCGGTGCGACGTTTGCTGGTGTCGCTGATCCTGTTCAGGCGCCCGGAGCAGTCTGCCCATGCCTACGCCTCGATCTGGTGGGAGGAGGGCTCGCCGTTGGTGGTGCTCAGCCGTCGCTTGCAACAGGCCATGACGGCCCAGTGGACCCACGGTCCGGTGGAGTTGGCGATGCGTTACGGTGAGCCGTCTATTGAATCGGCGCTGGTGCGCCTGGCGGCTCAGGGTCACAAGAGGATCACGATCGCGCCGCTCTATCCACAGTTCGCTGACAGCACTGTGACCACAGTGATCGAGGAGGCCAAACGGGTGGTGCGCGATAAGCAGCTGGATGTGCAGTTTTCGATTCTCCAGCCGTTCTACGATGAACCGGAATACCTCGATGCGCTGGTGGCCAGCGCCAAGCCGCATTTGCAGCAGGATTACGATCACTTGCTGTTGAGCTTCCACGGTTTGCCGGAACGGCACTTGAAGAAGCTCAATCCGGGTCACAGTTTTGAGGGCGGCGGCGATTGCTGCGCGGGTGCACCACCGGAAGTGGTCGCGACCTGTTATCGCGGTCAGTGTCTGCGAACTGCGGCGGAGTTTTCCAAACGCATGGGCTTGCCGGACGGCAAGTGGTCGGTGTCGTTTCAGTCGCGTCTGGGGCGGGCCAAATGGATCGAACCCTACACCGAAGCGCGCCTTGATGAGTTGGCTGGAATGGGCGTGAAGAAAGTGCTGGTGATGTGCCCGGCGTTCGTTGCCGATTGCATCGAGACGCTGGAAGAGATCGGGGATCGCGGCAAAGAGCTGTTCCGCGAGGCGGGAGGGGAGGAGTTGGTGCTGGTGCCGTGCCTCAACGACGATCCGCAGTGGGCGCGGGCGTTGAGCACCTTGTGCGAAAGAGCGCCGTTGGCGCTGTAGGAATACACCTTGAAGTGAAGGTGGGCTTGTTGTGGCGAGGGAGCTTGCTCCCGCTGGGGCGCGAAGCGGCCCCAAAATCTTTGCAGTCGATGAATATTTTGTGAGTGCTGCGCACTCAAGCGGGAGCAAGCTCCCTCGCCACAGGGGGTTGAGTCGTCTGTTACAGCACCGGCTCATTCGCCTTCTTGTGCTTCCAGCTGTCATTACCCGGCAGCAATAGGTTCAGCGCAATCGCCGTCACCGCGCACAGCGCGATGCCTTTGAGGCCGAAGTCGTCCGGCCCAGTGCCGGTGCCGACCAGTACGCCGCCAATCCCGAACACCAGGGTCACCGAGACGATCACCAGATTGCGCGCTTCGCCCAGGTCGATCTTGTGGCGAATCAGCGTGTTCATGCCCACCGCCGCAATCGAACCGAACAACAGGCACAGAATCCCGCCCATCACCGGTACCGGAATGCTTTGCAGCAGCGCGCCGAACTTGCCGATGAACGCCAGGGTGATGGCGAAAATCGCCGCCCAGGTCATGATCTTCGGGTTGTAGTTCTTGGTCAGCATCACCGCGCCCGTCACTTCGGCATAGGTGGTGTTGGGTGGGCCGCCAAACAGGCCTGCGGCGGTAGTGGCAATGCCATCGCCGAGCAGGGTGCGGTGCAGGCCGGGTTTCTTCAGGTAATCGCGACCGGTCACGCTACCGACAGCGATCACGCCGCCGATGTGCTCGATGGCCGGAGCCAGGGCCACCGGAACGATGAACAGAATCGCCTGCCAGTTGAATTCCGGCGCGGTGAAGTGCGGGATCGCAAACCACGGTGCGGCGGCGATTTTCGCGGTATCAACGACGCCAAAGTAGAACGCCATCGCAAAACCCACCAGCACACCGGAGATGATTGGCACCAGGCGGAAGATACCTTTACCGAACACCGCGACGATCAGGGTGGTCAGCAGCGCTGGCATCGAGATCAGCATCGCCGTCTGATAATGAATCAGCTCGGTGCCGTCGCCAGCCTTGCCCATCGCCATGTTGGCGGCGATTGGCGCCATGGCCAGGCCGATGGAGATGATCACCGGGCCAATCACCACCGGTGGCAGCAGGCGGTCAATGAAACCGGTGCCTTTGATCTTCACGGCAAGGCCGAGGAAGGTGTAGACGAAACCCGCCGCCATCACGCCGCCCATGGTCGCCGCGAGGCCGAACTGGCCTTTGGCGAGAATGATCGGGGTGATGAAGGCAAAGCTCGACGCCAGGAACACCGGCACCTGACGCCCGGTGACAATCTGGAACAGAATCGTCCCCAGGCCAGCGGTGAACAGCGCCACGTTCGGGTCGAGGCCGGTAATCAGCGGCATCAACACCAGGGCGCCGAAGGCCACGAACAGCATCTGCGCACCCGACAGCACCGTGCGCCAGAGCGGATCGTTGAACTCTTGCTGCATGCTCAAGCGTCCTTCTGCTTGGTGCCGAAGATCTTGTCACCGGCATCGCCCAGGCCTGGGATGATGTAACCGTGTTCGTTGAGTTTCTCGTCAATGGAAGCGGTGTAGATGGTCACGTCCGGGTGAGCCTTCTCTACGGCGGCAATGCCTTCAGGGGCCGCCACCAGCACCATCGCGCGGATATCCCGGCAACCGGCCTTTTTCAGCAGGTCGATGGTAGCGACCATGGAGCTGCCGGTAGCGAGCATCGGGTCGATGATCATCGCCAGGCGCTCGTTGATTTCCGGAACCAGTTTTTCCAGGTAGGTGTGGGCCTGCAGGGTCTGTTCGTTGCGGGCTACACCGACGGCGCTGACTTTGGCGCCCGGGATCAGGCTCAGCACGCCTTCGAGCATGCCGATACCGGCGCGCAGGATCGGTACTACAGTAATTTTCTTGCCGGCGATTTTCTCGACCGACACCGTGCCGCACCAGCCTTCGATGTCGTAGCTTTCCAGCGGCAGGTCTTTGGTGGCTTCATAGGTCAGCAGGGCACCGACTTCCTGAGCGAGCTCACGGAAATTCTTCGTGCTGATGTCGGCGCGGCGCATAAGGCCGAGTTTATGGCGGATCAGCGGATGGCGGATCTCGAGGATGGGCATGGGAAAGGCTCCGGCGGCGGGCAAAAAAACCGGCCTAGATTAATCTATCCGAGGGTGTTGTCCTATAGACATGAAGTACGTTAGTCCACAAACGCTTGATCTGGCCTCGCTTGATGCGTACCTTTGCCCGCTTTTCCTGAATCCGCCACCCCCTGGAGAGCGCTATGTCCGCTGATCTCGAGCATATCCGTCAAATCATGCGAGAGGCTGACTGCCTGTACACCGAAGCTGAAGTCGAGGCGGCCATCGCCCGCGTCGGTGCACAAATCAACGACCAGCTGGCTGAAAGCAATCCGGTGGTGTTCTGCGTGATGAACGGCGGGCTGATTTTCTCCGGCAAGCTGCTGACCTATCTGAACTTCCCGCTGGAAGCGTCCTACCTGCACGCCACCCGTTATCGCAACGAAACCAGCGGCGGCGACCTGTTCTGGAAAGCCAAGCCGGAAGTGTCGTTCATCGACCGTGACGTGCTGATCATCGACGACATCCTCGACGAGGGTCACACCCTGGGCGCGATCATCGACTTCTGCAAACACGCCGGCGCCCGTGCTGTGCACACCGCCGTGCTGATCGACAAGGACCACGACCGCAAGGCTCGCCCGGACCTGAAAGCCGATTTCGTCGGCCTGCCATGCATCGACCGTTACATCTTCGGTTACGGCATGGACTACAAAGGCTACTGGCGTAACGCCAACGGGATTTTTGCTGTTAAAGGCATGTAAGCCGGACACAATCTGTAGCAGCTGGCGCAGCCTGCGTCCGGCTGCGCAGCAGTCGTAAACCCTGCCCCGCGGTTTAACTGAAAAGCCGCATCGCCTGTTTTACGACTGCTTCGCAGCCGGACGCAGCCTTCGGCAGCTGCTACAGTGCTCGGCCTCGCCTTGGGAGCCTGTCATGAGCCTTTTGATCCGCAGCTGCGCCGCCCTGTTGCTGACCGTCAGCCTGCCTCTGGCTGCCGCCCCGGCGCCGATGCACGCGCAGTTCCTGCCCCCGGATGACCTGACCCTGCGTGACGCGGAACCCGAGCAGCAACAGCTGTTGCAGGTTACCGAGTACTCGGTGGTGGTCGGCAGCCAGCGCCAGTCCAACCAGCAGCCGATTCCGGTGACCTCACCGTTGCTGATCCGTCTCAAGGGCAAATCCTTGAACAAGGGCGCGACCATCAGCCAGGTGCTGGTCAATTTCGATGGCGAAAGCAAAAGCCTGAAAAAGCCGATCTACGACGACAAGAACAAAACCCTGACGCTGTTTTACCCGATGGCCCAGTACCGGGTGGTGATCGACTTGTTGCGCAATGACACGGTGTATTGCCAGTTCCTCAGCTACGCCAACGGCCATGTCTGGGCCGATCTGCACACCGGCAGCGTTCGTCCGCGTTGAGCCCGGTGGCAAGGGAGGGGTAAACTGCCCGCCCCGTGAAATGTCTGCGAGCTGGAGTCGGCAATGCGTAAAGATAAGAAGCAAGTGATTGGTGACGAGATCGGCGATGAGCAGATCAAGCTGTTCCTCGATTTCGAACCGGTCGACGCCACGTCGCCGTCGCTGCACAAACTGATCAAGGCCTATCGCGGCCTGCGCATCGATGACTTCGGGCGCTTTCTGACGTTCTTCGTCGAAGCCGGTCTGGATCTGGACGGCAAGGATGAGCACGGCAATGACTTCGTCGCCCTGATCAAGGATCAGCGCAACGCGGCCGAGTACATCGAACTGATCGAAAAGGCTCGCGGCTAACGTAGGCATTTGTGGCGAGGGAGCTTGCTCCCGCTTGAGTGCGCAGCGCTCACAAAAATCTCCGCCGTTCGCAGAATTTTGGGGCCGCTGCGCAGCCCAGCGGGAGCAAGCTCCCTCGCCACAAAGATTGTTTCACCGCACACAAAAAAACGCCCCGCTCTCAATGAGAACGGGGCGTTTTTTATGCGGCCGAATCAAGCGTAGCTTTCGGTCTCGTTGCTGGCTTCAACCAGTTCCAGCGCGACGTTGTTCTGCACATTGATCTTGCGATACAGCGCAGCGTCGGTTTCCAGAACCTTTTCGCGGGCCGGGAAAATTTCCGCGAGCTTGGCAGCCCATTCACCAGAAGTTTTGTTCGGGAAGCATTTCTCGATCAGCTCAAGCATGATCGAAACAGTCACCGACGCACCTGGCGAAGCGCCGAGCAGAGCAGCAAGGGTACCGTCCTTGGCCGCGACCAGTTCGGTACCGAACTGCAGAACGCCGCCCTTTTTCGGGTCTTTCTTGATGATCTGCACCCGTTGGCCGGCCACTTCCAGGCGCCAGTCTTCGGCTTTCGCTTCAGGGTAGAAGCGACGCAGGGAATCCAGGCGCTGCTCCATCGACTGCATCACTTCGCTGACCAGATACTTGGTCAGGTCCATGTTGTTTTTCGCCACGGCCAGCATCGGGCCGATGTTGCCGGCGCGAACCGACATCGGCAGGTCCATGAAGGAGCCGTGCTTGAGGAACTTGGTGGTGAAGCCGGCGTAAGGTCCGAACAGCAGGGACTTCTTGCCATCGACTACGCGGGTGTCCAGGTGCGGCACCGACATCGGTGGCGAACCCACGGCCGCCTGGCTGTAAACCTTGGCCTGGTGGTGTTTGACCACTTCCGGGTTGTCGCAACGCAGCCACTGGCCGCTGATCGGGAAACCGCCGAAGCCTTTGCTTTCTTCGATGCCCGAAGCTTGCAGCAGCGGCAGTGCCGCGCCGCCAGCGCCGAGGAACACGAATTTCGCGTCGACGTCACGGGAATTGCCGCTGTTGACGTCCTTGATGCTGACGGTCCAGCCGCTGCCGTTACGCTTGAGGCCGGTCACGCGCTTGCAGTACTTGACCTGTGCATCGGGTGCGCTGGTCAGGTGCTTGAGCAGTTGATTGGTCAGGGCGCCGAAGTTGACGTCGGTGCCGTTCATGACGCGGGTGGCGGCGACGACTTCGTCGGCCGGCCGGCCAGGCATCATCAGCGGCATCCACTCGGCCATGGTGGCCTTGTCTTCGGTGTATTCCATGTCCGAGAAGGCGTGGTGCTTGCTCAGCGTCTTGAAGCGTTCCTTGAGGAAGGAAACGCCATCGTCACTCTGGACGAAGCTCAGGTGCGGCACCGGGCTGATGAACGTCTTGCACGAGCCGAAGGTGCTTTTCCTGGTCAGGTAGGACCAGAACTGCTTCGACACCTCGAACTGGGTGTTGATGTGCACGGCTTTCTTGATGTCGACGGTGCCGTCGGCGGCCTGCGGCGTGTAGTTGAGCTCACACAGCCCGGCGTGACCGGTACCGGCGTTGTTCCACGGGTTCGAACTCTCCGCGGCACCGGAATCCATCAGCTCGACGACTTCCAGCTTGATCGCGGGGTCGAGCTCTTTGAGCAGTACAGCGAGGGTGGCACTCATGATGCCGGCCCCAACCAGTACTACGTCGACTGCTTCGTTATGCGCCATTTAACGCGTCTCCAAAATCTGCAGCACCAAATTGTCGGCATGGCTGCCAGGCGTTCAGGGGCGTGTCAGTGATGCCCCAAGTACCCATGGCAGTAATCGCCATGTCCGAATCTTCGCAATTTTTCGCAACTTCGACGGACGCTACCGGCCGGGTCTAAAAGAGTTACATGAACTCACTTCAACGCGCGGCTGGCAATTCGACTTATGGTCGATACATCCGTTTGTGCAACCAAATCCGTAGAGGACAGGCTTCAGGCTCCGGTGTTCGAGGCGTACTCGGGCCTGTGTCGTTGGGCTGTTTCAGACGCTAATGGTGCATATTCAGACGCAAAACTATTCATTTGCTCGCCACACTCTTGTGAAGTTGTGAAAACCCGTTTTTTTCACGCTCTTTTGAAGACGTGAACCTCAAAAAAGGGCTGCCCCAGCCTGGCACTGTGCCCGGATGGATTGCCGCCATGGGATACATGACAGGCAAAACGGGCAAACAGCTCAGTGACCGAGCGTAATGACAGCTCTGCAGATTCGCGAAAAGTGGGGGTTTTGCTCAAGGAACAGCAAGCGCGCCAGCTTCACTCGATCTGTGTGGGCGGCTCTCTGTGGGCGGTGCGGGGTGTCAATACAAGCGCATTGACGATGCTGCGAGGCCCGATCAGGAGACGTCCTTATAATCGGGGGGAGATTGTAGCGAAGAAACGCAGGGAAATGGTCGTGTTTAATGACTTTTATTAGGTGTTCGGTCAGGTGGTCAACAGGTGTTGAGCCCGCGCACGTGGCTGGCGCTGGCTGACACGGGCGCTAGGGGGCAGGGGATGGTGTAACCAGTTGAGACGGATTTCTTCGATTTCGACCCAGTCATCACCCATCGGCTGGAGGCTGCACTGTTTGAATGCCTGGCAATGGCCGTTGCGGTCGAGCAGGGCGAAGCAGCGATGCAGAGGACGTGGGTTGAACAGCGAGATGAGATAGCGCATGGCGAAGTACCTTGTGGGGTGACTGCAGTGAAGGTTGCCAGCGAGCCGTGACGAGCAAGTGTATGGGTGGTGACATCTCTGTGACAGGAGCCGCGGTCTGAAGGGTTTGTCAGAGATTTCAGTAATCACTGTGAGGTGCTAGTTACCCACAGTGGCCCACCGCTATACTGCGGGCCTGTTTGTGCCTGATTCTGGAGAGAAGAGCATGTTGCAACGCCTGTTGTTCGGTTTGATCACTGTGACCAGTTTGACCCTGGTTGGCTGCGCCCACAGCCCGCAACAACTGAACCCGGAACCCAAGCTGACGGCTCAGCTGGCACCGGTCGGTCATGGTCAACCGGTGGTGGTGCGGGTGGTGGACGGTCGTCCATCGCCAACGCTGGGCACCCGTGGTGGCCTGTACCCTGAGACCAGCGCGATCACCGTGCAGGGCGCGCAGATTCTGCCGAAGTTGCAGGCTCAGGCCGAAGCGGCCGTGCGGTTGCTGGGTTTTACGCCAACCAACAATGCACCGAATGCACCGCAAATAACCGTGACCCTGGCCGAGCTGAAGTATCAGTCGCCTAAAGAAGGCATGTATGTGACTGAGGCCACCATTGGCGCGACATTCCGCTCCGATGTGCAGAATGCCAATCGTCGTTACAGCGGTCGTTATGGTGCGTCCCTGGATCAGCGTTTTGGTATGGCGCCGAATCAGGAAACCAATACCAAGCTGGTCAGTGATGTGCTGAGCGATGCGTTGACGCGTCTGTTCAAGGATCCGACGATTGGTCAGATTCTCGGCGAATAAGCCTTCGCTGGATACAAAAAGCCCGGTGCCAGCAATGGCCCCGGGCTTTTTCATGCCGCTTGCGAATCGTTATTTGTCGGAAAGCAAGGGCAGGTGGCGAGGCTTTCGGTAGAATCCGCGCCGCGGTCGCCGGTTCGGCGTCTGCCACACCTGTTTTGCTGAGGTCCGTGATGTCGTTGCATTTGATTTCGCTGTTTACCAACCATCCCGCCAAGTTGATCAACCTGTTGGCCTTGTTGTTTGCCTTTCCGGGCGGCTGGTTGCTGCATGCCACTCGTCGCCGCGAACAGCGCGCGTTGGCCACTCTCGAAGCGCAAAGCCAGAGCCGTCGTATCGATGAACCGACGTTGATGCTGGATGGGGCGACCTTGCGCATGAACCGGTTTTTCTATGGATTCGGTTTTGCCTGCCTGGGGTTGGCGCTGCTGGTGTCGTGGATCAGCACTCGGGTTTGAATCGCTAAAAAGCAAAAGATCGCAGCCTCGTTTCACTCGACAGCTCCTACAGGGGATAGCGTTCGCCCTGTAGGAGCTGTCGAGTGAAACGAGGCTGCGATCTTTTGATCTTGCTTCAAAAAAACCTTACAACGGCAAACCTGCTTTCACACGGTACTGATTGCGCACCGGCGTCGCGTATTGCAGGACCATGAACGGACGATGCTCCTCAGGGCACGCGTCCAGACGCTGTTGCCATTGCTCCTGAGCCTTGGCCAGTTCGTCGGCCGCAAACACCTCAGCGGCTTTCGGCACCTGCAATTGCGGGTCGGCGTCTTTCCACTGGGCGTAGGCCAGGTAGTGCACCGGGAACAGGCGGTAGCCGCCGAGGATCTGCCGGTCCATCTCGATCGCCAATTGTTTGGTGTCATCGAACAGCTCGGTGATCGGCGAGGCGAAGTTCACATGCACTCGGCCCTTGTAGCCGGTGATGCCCTTGGCGATGCTCGCATCGTCCTCGCCCGGTACTTTGGTGTAGCTGCCGGTGGTGGCGCGGATGAACAGCTCGCGAGCCTTGGCTTGATCGCACGGGTCATATTCGTAGCTGATCGACACAGGGGTGAGGTTCAACGACTGAATGACTTCGCCGAACGGCTCGTCCTTGCGGCTCATGTGGAACATTTTGAGGATGGCCGACTCGGTGCGGTCGTCGCCGTCTTTCGCCCGGCCCTCGGCCTGGGCGATCCAGATCGAGGCGCAATCGTTGCGGATAGAGTGGTTGATGTAGGCCGACAGCAGTTGATACGCGGCCATCTTCTCGCGGCGACCGGTGATCGAACGGTGCACGATGAAGCTCTTGTTCAGGCGCATCAGATCGCTGACGAAGGGCTTTTGCAGCAGGTTGTCGCCGATCGCGATGCGCGGTGTCGGCAGGCCCGCGTGGTACACGGCGTAGTTGACGAAGGCCGGGTCCATCACGATGTCGCGGTGGTTGGCGATGAAAAGGTAGGCGCTGCCGGACTTGAACTGCTCGACGCCGGTGTACGTGACGCCGTCGGTTGCGCGTTCGATGGTGTGGTCGACGTACATTTCGACCTTGTCCTGCAACGTGGCCACCGAGTGAACGCCGGCGAACTCACGGCGCAGCCGATGAGCTATAAGAGGTTTAAGCATCCAGCCGAAAGCACCGGCAAAGCGCGGGAAGCGGAAGTGGGTGAGGATATCTAGAAACGCCTTGTCGCCGAGCAGCCTGTCCAGTACCGCTGGGACTTCGCTGTCGTCGTAAGGTCGGATGGCATCGAATTCGCCCATCATGCTCTCTTGTTAGAAACGGCTAGGGTAAGTAAAGGTTTTGATCGAAAACCAACGGGGCACGGTCTGAAGAGTTAGCCAGACAAAAATAGCCCTGCAAATAGACCGGCGATTATACGCACAAGTCACCTGGGAGACCGCGATGCTGGAAACCGAGCGCTACGAATGTCCGTATTGTGGTGAAGAGGCTGAGGCCGTTCTGGACTTGTCCGGTGGCGATCAGACCTATATCGAAGACTGTCCGGTGTGTTGTCGCCCCATCACGTTTGTTCTGCAGACTGACGGTCAGGAATGGTTGCTCGAAGTTCACAGCGAAAACGAATGAAAGGGGCGCCCCATGCAGCGAATCTACGAGCCGGAAAACCTCATGGAAGGTGAGTTGCTGCAAAGCATGTTGGCCAGCGAGGGCATCGAAGCGCATTTGGTGGGGCGCGATTTGCTCGGTGGCAGCGGCGAATTGCCGATCTTTGGCCTGTTGGGCCTGTCGGTCGATAACGACGAGGCCGATTACGCCCGCGAGTTGATCACCGCGTACAATGCCGCGCTGCCGATGCCCGGTGATGAACCGGAGAGTTTTCCCGGCACGCTGGTCTGTTAGGCTGACGTTCGTTTTATCTAGAGTCGTGTTGCCCCATGTGTGGACGTTATGCCCTGTTTCGCTGGAACCCCGCCTTCGCGGCCCTGCCTGGCTTCCCCGCCGATCAGCAGGCCCAGTGGAATATTTCTCCCAATGATTCGGTGTTGATGCTGCGTGCAGGTGTCGATGGCCAGCGTGAGTTGGCCCGCGCGCGTTGGGGGTTGACGCCGCCGTGGCTGACCGACTTGTCCCGTACGCCAGCCCATGCCCGGGCCGAAACCGTCGCGGAACAACCGATGTTTCGCCAGGCTCTGCGCGAACGCCGTTGCCTGCTGCCGGCCAACGGTTTTTACGAATGGCGCGGCACGACGCGCAAACGGCCGTACTGGCTGACGCCGGGGGAGGGCTCGACGCTGTTCTTTGCGGCGATTTGGGAAGCGTATCCGGTGCAGGAGCAGGTGTGGCTGAGCACGGCAGTGATCACGCAGCCGGCGGCGAGTCAGCGCCGGCCGTTGATTCTCGATGCGGCGGGGCAGGATGCGTGGCTCAATCCCGAGACACCGTTGCATGCCTTGCAGGCATTGCTCGCCAGTGAACCCGCGGCGTTGCGCGAGCGGGTGTTGGCGAATCTGGTGAATGATCCGAAGCTCAATGGGCCGGAGTGTCTTACTCCGGGTTGAGACCTTGGTGTTGTTTAAAAGCCACCCCTCACCCCAGCCCTCTCCCCACAGGGGAGAGGGGAAAGGGAGCCGATCTCGGTTGCTTTCAGAACCTGAGTTCGACTCGGTAATTCAGGTCGATGTAGCTCTAAGAGCACCTCGATCAGTCCCCTCTCCCTACGGGCGGTCCGACGTTTCGGGAGGGTTAGGGTGAGGGGTCTCTTCAGACCTTGAACTGATTGATCAACCGCCGCTGCTGTTCCGCCAACTTGGTCAAATCCGCACTCGCCGCACTCGACTCATCCGCCCCGCCCGCCACTTCATTGGCCACTTGCCCAATGTTGATCACGTTACGATTGATGTCATCAGCCACCGCACTCTGTTCCTCAGCCGCACTGGCAATCTGCGTGTTCATGTCGTTGATCACCGACACCGCCTGCGTAATCGTCTCCAGTGCCTCGGCCGCTTTCGCCGCATGCTGCACGCTTTCATCGGTACGGTTCTGACTGTCCTCCATCACACGCACCACATCGCGCGTGCCTTGTTGCAGTTGCTGAATCATGGTCTGAATTTCTTCAGTGGCTTTCTGAGTCTTCTGCGCCAGGTTGCGCACTTCATCGGCTACCACCGCAAAACCGCGCCCCTGTTCGCCGGCGCGGGCCGCTTCGATGGCCGCGTTCAAGGCCAGCAGGTTGGTCTGTTCGGCGATCCCGCGAATGGCCGTCAGGATCGCATTGATGTTCTCGCTGTCCTTGGCCAAGGTCTGCACCACGCCGACAGCCTTGCCGATTTCGATCGCTAGCACGCCAATCGAGTTAGACGTATCGCGGACGATTTGCATGCCTTGCGCCGCTGCCTGATCCGCATGACTGGCGGCTTGCGCAGCCTGGGTCGCGTTGCGCGCCACGTCCTGGGCGGTGGCGGTCATTTCATGCACTGCCGTGGCGACTTGATCAATCTCGGCCATTTGCTTGTGCACGCCGATGTTGGTGCGGATGGCGATGTCGGCAGTGTGTTCCGATGAATCACTGACGCTCTGCACCGAAGTCACCACCTGGGTGATCATCACCTGCAACTTGGCCAGGAAGGTGTTGAAGCCCTTGGCGATCGAGCCCAGTTCGTCGGTGCGGTCGCTGGTCAGGCGGCGAGTCAGGTCACCTTCGCCCTGAGCGATGTCGTCGAGCATCGCGACCATCTGCTTCAGCGGCCGGGCAATGCCGTGGCCCACCAGCCAGATCACCAGCAAGCCGATACCGGCAATCAACAAGCCGACCATGGCCATGCCGAAGGTGTCGGACTTGCGCTGGGCGTCCAGATCGCCCTGAAGTTTTTGCAGATCGGCCATCACTGCGTTCAGCGGCAATTGCAGCATGAGGGTCCAGCGAGCGTCGGTCTGGCCGATGCCGAACGGCAGGTACAACTCGATCCGGCCCTGGGCCTTGTCGACGGTGTAGGTGACTTCGCCTCGCTTGAGATTGGCCATGTTGGCGATTTGCTGGCTGTCGAGGATGTCACTGACCTTCTCGCCGAATTTGCTCGGGTCCTTGGTGTAGGCAACGATCCGGCCATTACCGCCGATCAAGGCCATTTCACCAGCGCCGCGGTACAACTTCTGATTCGCGCCGAGGAGCATCTCCTGGATGAAGTTCACCGAGAGGTCGGCGCCGACGATGCCCTGGAAGGCCCCGTTGAGCATGATCGGCTCTATAAAGGAGGCGAGCATGACGATCTTGTCGCCGACCTTGTAGGGCGCCGGATCGATCACGCAGGATTTTTTGGTTTCTTTCGAACACAGATAGTACTCGCTGGCGCGTACGCCGGTGGACAGGGTTTTCTGGTCGTCGACGTCCACCAGTTTGTCCAGGCCCAGGCTGCCGTCTTCGTTGCGGAACCACCACGGCAGGAAGCGGCCGTTGCTGGCGTCGATGCCGACTACCTGGGTGTCGACGTAGGCCGCGTCGTTGTGATCGAGGGCGTTTTTTTCCCAGCCAATATAGGTGCCGAGAATTTTCGGGTTCTTGACGACGTTTTCCTTGATCAGACTGATCAATTGCTCACGGCTCAGGTTCAACTGTGGCTGGCCATCGGCACCCGGTGTGCCGATCAATGCGTTGACTCGCACCAGTCCGCCGGCAATCAGCAGTGGCGCTTCAAGCTCACGCTGGATCTGGCTGACCTGGGTTTGCGCCAGTGATGTCAGGCGTTGTTCGATGACTTGCTCGAATTGTGCCTGGGTCCGCTGCTGGACCATGTCTTGTGTCCGTGCGCCGGAAAACAGTGCGTACAGCACCAGGGCTGCCACGACACTAAGAACGATGGCGCCGGCGAGGGCCGCCACGGAAAACTGGATCGACTTGAATTTCATGGGTGCTCCGCACGCAAGAGGACGTCTGCGGTGCTGTATCGGCAGGGGGGGCGATGGCCATGAGTGGAGGTTGGCGAATTGGCTGTTTTGGAGGGATTGATGTCGCAAACAAATCACTGCGGGCCGTTATCGACCACAGTGGGCACCGTTATGTGAATTTTTTCCTACGTCCATGAGAGCTTTATCTGAAATGAGCGTCTACACCTCTGTGGTATCTGGCGTCGATACAATTCCACGCCTAGGATACGCGGCATGTTTTCAGGGGTTTTTTTGATGAACAAGACATTGGTTGTGTGTGCACTGAGCGCAGGTCTGCTGCTCGCCGGTTGTCAGTCGGTCAATACCACCAGCGGCGGCGCGGTGGGCGTTGAGCGCAAGCAGTACATGTTCAGTATGTTGTCGACCGACGAGGTCAACCAGATGTACGCCCAGTCTTATCAAAAGACTGTCGGCGAGGCGAACACCAAAGGCGTGCTGGACAAGACCAGTAACGAGGCCAAACGTGTCCAGGTCATTGCCGACCGGCTGATTGCCCAGGCGCCGATTTTCCGTCCGGATTCGGCCCAATGGAAGTGGGAAGTCAACCTGATCAAGAGCGATGAACTCAACGCCAACTGCGGGCCTGGCGGCAAGATCATTTTCTACACGGGGCTGATCGACAGCCTGCAACTGACCGATGACGAAATCGCCGCGATCATGGGTCACGAAATCGCCCACGCCCTGCGCGAGCATGGTCGTGAAGCGATGTCCAAGGCTTACGGCATCGAAATGGCCAAGCAGGGCGCCGGTGCCTTGTTCGGTCTGGGTCAGGACAGTCTGGCGCTGGCGGATACCGTGGCCAACTACGGCATGACCTTGCCCAACAGTCGCGCCAATGAAAACGAGGCGGACCTGATCGGTCTGGAACTGGCCGCTCGCGCCGGTTACAACCCGAACGCCGCGATCACCCTGTGGAACAAGATGACCAAGGCCTCGGAAGGCTCGCCGCCAGAGTTCATGAGCACTCACCCGGCGTCGTCGAGTCGTATTGCTTCGTTGCAGGCGGCGATTCCGAAAGTCATGCCGTTGTACGAGAAAGCCAGGAAATCCTGATGCACATGCGGTGCTGCCACTGACGCCTTCGTCGGAACGCCGCCCGGAGCAAGCCCGCTCCCACATTTGACCGAGTTCTTCCAGAGCATATGCGGTCGAATGTGGGAGCGGGCTTGCTCGCGAAGAACGATAACGCGGTCTACCGACCTACACCATCAAACCCACCCGCTGCTCTGCATCGCCTTGTACACCGCGACAATGGCGAGGATGAAGAATGCCGATGCCGCCAGGCGACGAATTAACGTCAACGGCAATTTATCCGCGGCAAAGTTACCCGCCAAAACCACTGGCACGTTGGCAATCAACATGCCGGCGGTAGTGCCGATGATCACCAGCCACAACTCCGGGTACTGCGCAGCGAGCATCACCGTGGCGACTTGAGTCTTGTCGCCCATCTCTGCAAGGAAAAACGCAATCAGCGTGGTCAGGAACGGTCCGAACTTGCGGGCGGTGCTGGCTTCGTCGTCATCCATCTTGTCTGGCACCAGGGTCCACAATGCGGTCGCGGTGAAGCTCGCGGCGAGGATCCAGTGCAGCGTCGCATTCGAGAAGAAACTACCGACCCAGGCGCCTACCGCGCCGGCTGCAGCGTGGTTGGCCAGGGTTGCAGCGACGATACCGGCGATGATCGGCCAGGGTTTGCGAAAGCGAGCGGCGAGAATGAGCGCGAGCAGTTGCGTCTTGTCGCCGATTTCGGCCAAGGCAACGATTGCGGTGGGAACGAGAAGTGAATCCAGCATCAGGGTTTTCCTAAGGGGCGGGTCGACACGGCTATGACACGTACAGCCTTCCCGCCCCGGGTAAGGTGTTCGTGTCATAGGTCTTGTCAAACCCTGCGATCCGTCTGATGCGGACGCTTGGGTCGCATACGCCATGGTCTGTTGACCAAGTATGTTGACGTATGCCGGACGAGCATGGCGCTCGTGGGAGACTACTCCCCTAGGACGGAGCGGATTCTGCCTAGGCAAAATCCGTTAGGCAAGCACTTATTTATCAGCCGCGTTTGGCCCGATAGATTCTGAAACCCTGTCCTTCGGCCTTGATTGCACACACGCCGAGGTGCTCTTCGATCAGCGGTTGATACTTCAGGAAGCTGTTCGCCACCAGGCGAAGTTCGCCGCCGTTTTTCAGATGTTTGGCTGCTTTTCGCAGCAAGTTCTCGGTGGCGAAGTAATCGGTGTGTACGCCGACATGGAACGGTGGGTTGCTCAAAATCGCACTCAAACCCATCGGTGCTGCGTCGATGCCGTCACCGGTAATCACATCAGCTTCCAGACCGTTGGCAGCCAATGTCAGGCGACTACTGGCAGCGGCAAACGCATCCACATCAAGCAAGGTGACCTGGTTGTGTGGATAACGACGTTTCACCGCTGCTCCCAACACACCGGCGCCGCAACCGAAGTCCAGCAAATGGCCGCTCGGCAATTTGTCCAGATGCTCCAGCAACAGCGCGCTGCCGCGATCCAGCCGACCGTGGCTGAACACGCCCGGCAGACTGATGACTTTTAGCGGACCTTCGGCCAGCGGCAACTCATACGTCTGGGCCAGGCTTTCCAGCGACTTGGCTTCTGGCGCAGTGGCGACGGTAACCAGCCAGAGTTGGCAATGACGCGCGCTGTCGAGCTTGCGCGGTTTGCCGAAGGGGTTCAGTTGCTTGGCTGCGCCTTCAATGCCGCTGCGTTTTTCACCCACCAGATACAGTTCACGACCGGCCAGTCTGGAGGCGAGGGCGTTGAGGATGTAGTCGGTCAGGTCCTTGGACTTGGGCAGAAACACCACGGCGGTGTCGAACGCGCGCTCCGTTACAGTCACACCGAAATGGCTGCGCTCGGCGAAGCGGGCGTCCAGCGCTGCTTGATCGCCGGCATGCCAGCACCAGCCATGAGCGTCGGGCAGACGGCCCAGCAGGTCATCGGCGGGCAAACCGGCCAGCAGCACCGAACCCTGGAATAACTCGGCCTGACGAAGCAGTACTTCACTGCGCGGATCCATACTCTGCTCCTGTGAAAAAAAGTGCCGCAGTCTATCAACTGACGACCCGCAGCGCTTTACCACCGAAGTATCCCTGCGCGTTTTCGGTCAACTGGCCCACGATCCGCTGGCGTGCCTCGCGACTGCCCCAGGCGTTGTGCGGGGTGACAATCAACCGTGGAATGTCATGGGCCAGCAGCGGATTGCCAGCGGTCGGTGGTTCGACACTCAACACGTCGGTGGCCGCGCCACCCAGGTGACCGTTGCGCAAGGCGTCGGCCAGGGCCTGTTCGTCGATCAGGCCGCCGCGTGCGGTGTTGACCACGAACGCACCGGGTTTCATCGAGGCCAGCTCACGGGCTCCGATAAAGTGGCGGGTGTGTTCGTTGAGCGGACAGTGCAGGGTCAGCGCGTCGATCTGCGGCAGCAGCTCCTCCAGTGGCAAACGATCCGGCCGGGCAGGGCGCCCGGGAATCTGACCGAGCAGTACACGCATGCCAAAGGCTTCGGCGAGTCGTGCGACCGCGCCGCCCAGTTCGCCGTGACCGAGCAGGCCGAGGGTTTTGCCTTCCAGTTCGACAATCGGGTAATCCAGCAGGCAGAACTGTTTCGCCTGCTGCCAGCGACCTTCGCCGACAGCCTTTTGATAATCGGCCAGGCGCGTTGCCAGATTGAGCAGCAACATGATCGTGTGCTGCGCCACCGACGGCGTACCGTAACCCTGGCAGTTGCAGACGGTAATCCCGTGGGCGCGGGCGGCGGCGAGGTCAACGTTGTTGGTGCCGGTGGCGGTGATCAGGATCAGCTTCAGCTCGGGGCTGGCAGCGATGGCGGCGGCGTCGATCAGGATTTTGTTGCTGATGGCAACGGTGGCGCCCTTGAGGCGTTCGATCACCTGGTCCGGCGTGGTCTGGGCGAAAAGCTGTAAGTTGCTGAAACACTCTTGCAGCGGGCTGAGGTCGAGGTCGCCCAGGTCCAGGGACGGGTGGTCGAGGAAAACGGCGCGGTGAGTGTTCGTCATCAACTGTACCTTTTGTGCAATGAACTGAAGGCGTAATCTGCCGAGCCTACCAGATGAAACACCTGTGGCGAGGGAGCTTGCTCCCGCTCGGCTGCGAAGCAGTCGTAAACCGGATGACACGGTATGTCTGGCAAAACGTGGTCGCCTGGGTTGGGGCCGCTGCGCAGCCCAGCGGGAGCAAGCTCCCTCGCCACATGTTTGGCGGATGCCACAGATTTGAGAGTTGGCACAGAAGTGAAGTCGACCTCAGAGCTTTTTATTGATCGCCCTGCCCAAAAAGGATCCCCCATGTACTGGACAGAGTTTTTGACCGTTGCCCTGATTCACTTGCTGGCCGTGGCCAGCCCCGGCCCGGACTTTGCGGTGGTAGTGCGTGAGAGCGTGACCCATGGTCGTCGCGCTGGCACCTGGACGGCGCTGGGTGTCGGCACGGCGATTTTCCTGCACGTCGGCTATTCGTTGCTCGGCATTGGCCTGATCGTGTCCCAGTCGATCGTGTTGTTTAATGCCCTGAAATGGGCGGCCGCCGCGTACCTGCTATACATCGGCTTCAAGGCCTTGCGAGCACAGCCGGCCCAACCTGCGGCTGACGATCTGCACAAGGAAGCGGGCGAGCGCACTGCTCGCGGCGCTTTCACTTCGGGTTTCGTGACCAACGGCCTGAACCCGAAAGCGACGCTGTTCTTCCTTTCGCTGTTCACCGTGGTGATCAATCCGCACACGCCGCTGGCGGTACAGGCGGGCTACGGCATCTACCTCGCGGTGGCCACCGCTGTGTGGTTCTGCCTGGTGGCGATGCTGTTCAGCCAGCAGCGCGTGCGCGCAGGTTTTGCCCGGATGGGCCACTGGTTCGATCGGACGATGGGTGCGGTACTGATCGCCATCGGTGTGAAACTCGCGTTTACCGAGATGCACTGAGGCCCTGTGAGGCGGCTAGCGATGTAGTACCAGCCGCTTGAAGCGTTTGAAGCTGGTTCTATTGAGGTGCCGCCAGGGAATCGAGCGCAACAGCTGCCAGGCTTCTTTCTTGTCTTCGACCACGGCATATTTGAGGGCCTTGTTTACCAGTTTGGTGCGGGCGCTCTGATAGCCGGGATGGTTCACGTACGGTTCGATGGCCGCAAGGTCCGCCTGGAGCAACATCCGGTATTTTCTCGACAGGTTGTTGGCATGGCGGCGATAGCGGGTCATGCAGATCGGCAATTCATGGATCTCATAACCCAGCCAGGCAATCCGCAACGTCATCTGAAAGTCCTGAACCCGCAGCTTCGGCGCGTAGAAGTCGGCACTTCGCATCGCTTTCATGCGATAGAGCGCAACAGGGGCGCCGATCACGACGGCACCTCTGAGGACCTGATCGAAGTTGTAGGTGTGGATCTTGTCGCGTTGTTGCTGCTTGATGGTGTTGCCATCGCTGTCCATGTAGCTGATCAGCGCACCCACGCAGCCGACATTCGGGTGCTTGCCCAGGTATTCGGCGCGAATACGCACTGACTCCGGCAGCATGATGTCATCCAGGTCCGGCGTCGACACATAGGTGCCTTTGGCGTATCGCAAGCCGTGGTTGAGCGCCGCGCTCACGCCCCGGTTCGGTTGCGAATACAGCTGGAAGTCATAGGTTTGTTGTAATCGCTTGAGTATGGCGCGGCTGTCGTCGCTGGACCCGTCATCCACGATGATGACTTCGAAGTTCGGGTAGTCCTGGGCGAAGATGCTCTTGATGGCGTCTTCCAGAAATCTTTGCATGTTGAAGCAGGGCGCCACGATGGAAACCAGGGGCGCTTGTGTCGATGGGGAGTTCTCGGGGGCGGTCAGTTCAATACTCATAGTTGTATGCGATACCGATGGCGTGTGACCAGACAGGTCCAGTGACAAGATCCTTCTCTTGAAGATGAGGTGGAGGGTTGGGCGACCTGGGCAACTGTTTGGCTGCCAACCGATCGGCTCATCGTGTCCGTATCGTATGTAGGGTCACAGACAAGTGTTGCGTGCATGCGTTTCAAAGTTTTACAGCGCAGATCCCGAATTCCCGACGAAACACGCCGGGTAGTGGCGCAAAGCTAGCATTTGTCCGGTTCTGCAAATCATTCCTTTGGCTGATTTGGCTGGCGTCCAAGGGCACTAAAGTGCTTACTTTCAGCCACGACCGTGCAGTCAGAAAAGGGACTCTTATGTTGCAGACTCGCGTTATCCCCCCAGCCGAAGGCGCTTACCAGTATCCGCTGCTGATTAAACGGCTGCTGATGTCCGGCGCTCGTTATGAAAAAACCCGCGAGATCATTTACCGCGACCAGTTGCGCTACAGCTACCCGACCCTGATCGAACGGGTCGCCAGGCTGGCCAACGTGCTCACGGCGGCCGGCGTCAAGGCCGGGGATACCGTGGCGGTGATGGACTGGGACAGCCATCGTTATCTGGAATGCATGTTCGCCATCCCGATGATCGGCGCGGTGATCCACACCATCAACGTGCGCCTGTCGCCGGAACAGATCCTCTACACCATGAACCACGCCGAGGACCGCTTTGTGCTGGTCAACAGCGAGTTCGTCGGGTTGTACCAGGCCATTGCCGGGCACCTGACCACGGTGGAGAAAACCCTGCTGCTGACCGACCTGCCGGAAAAAACCGCCGACTTGCCGAACCTCATCGGCGAGTACGAGCAGTTGCTGGCGGCGGCGAGCACGCAGTACGACTTCCAGGACTTCGACGAAAACTCGGTCGCGACCACGTTCTACACCACCGGCACCACCGGTAATCCCAAAGGTGTGTACTTCACCCATCGGCAACTGGTGCTGCACACCATGGGTGTGTCGACCATCATGGGCGCCATCGACAGCGTGCGGTTGTTGGGCACCAACGACGTGTACATGCCGATCACCCCGATGTTCCATGTGCACGCCTGGGGCTTGCCGTATGTGGCGACCATGCTCGGGCTCAAGCAGGTCTATCCCGGTCGCTATGACCCTGAGTACCTTGTGGAGCTGTGGCGCAAGGAGAAGGTCACCTTTTCCCATTGCGTGCCGACCATCCTGCAAATGGTCCTCAATTCCAAAGCAGCGCAAGGCACGGATTTCGGTGGCTGGAAAATCGTCATCGGCGGCAGTGCGCTGAACCGTGCGCTGTACGACGCGGCCAAGGCCAAGGGCATTCAACTGACCGCCGCTTACGGCATGTCGGAAACCGGGCCGTTGGTGTCGTGTGCCCACCTCAACGATGAGCTGATGGCCGGCACCGAAGACGAACGCACCACGTACCGGATCAAGGCCGGTGTGCCGGGACCATTGGTGGAGGCGGCGATCGTCGACACCGACGGCAACTTCCTGCCCGCCGATGGCGAGACCCAGGGCGAACTGGTGCTGCGTGCGCCGTGGCTCACCGAGGGCTATTTCAACGAACCGCAAAAGGGCGCCGAGCTCTGGGCCGGGGGTTGGCTGCACACCGGTGACGTAGCGACCCTGGACAGCATGGGTGTGATCGACATTCGCGACCGGATCAAGGATGTGATCAAGACCGGCGGCGAGTGGATCTCCTCCCTGGACCTTGAAGACTTGATCAGCCGCCACCCTGCGGTACGCGAAGTAGCAGTTGTGGGCATCGCCGATCCGCAGTGGGGCGAACGTCCGTTCGCATTGCTGGTGGTCCGCGAAGGCCATGTGATCGGGGCCAAGGAACTGAAGGAACACCTCAAGCCGTTCGTGGAACTGGGGCACCTGAGCAAGTGGGCCATCCCGAGCCAGATCGCCCTTGTTACTGAAATTCCCAAGACCAGTGTCGGCAAACTCGACAAGAAGCGCATTCGCGTCGACATCACCGAATGGCAAGCCAACAACAGCACTTTCCTCTCGACGCTTTAAGCGTCACCTGGCGTGCCCAAAAGGGCACGCCAGCCCCACCAAGCAAGCGCTTGGCTTGTCAAATCCGAATTTTCAGCCATCCTAGACGGGCCGACGGGTGTCGGCTTGGCAAAGGACTGTTCCAGAGTGGCTGGCAGCTACAAATCACACTTTAGAGGGATCAAGCAGTACTACCTGCTGGCTATAGTCCGCTCAAGGATTTTTAAGAACGGAGCAAACGCACACACCGGGGCGATGCAACTTTGGCATGACTTAGGGACACCTTGGCTCCCAGTCATCCACAGCGTTTTTAGAAGTACTCACTGCCATAACAATAATGCACATGGAGTAGCGTCGATGACATCAGTAAACCAGTTCTGGCGCCGGGCAAAACTGCCCCTGGCGGTCAGTCTTGCCTCTACGCTCGCCGGGCCAGCATTCGGCGTCAGTTTCAACGTTGGTGAAATCGAAGGTCAGTTCGACTCGTCCCTGTCGATCGGTGCCAGTTGGTCTACTGAAAATGCCAACAAGAACCTCATCGGCGTCAACAACGGCGGCCGCGGACTGTCCCAGACTTCCGACGACGGTCATCTGAACTTCAAGAGCGGCGAAACGTTCTCCAAGATCTTCAAGGGCATCCATGACCTTGAATTGAAATATGGCGACACCGGTGTTTTCGTCCGAGGCAAATACTGGTACGACTTCGAACTCAAGGACGAAAGTCGTCCGTTCAAGGACATCAGCGACAGCAACCGCAAGGAAGGCGCCAAGTCCTCCGGCGGCCAGATCCTCGACGCCTTCGTCTACCACAACTATTCCGTTGCCGATCAGCCGGGCTCCGTGCGTCTGGGCAAGCAAGTAGTGAGTTGGGGCGAAAGTACCTTCATCGGCGGCGGCATCAACTCGATCAACCCGATCGACGTGTCCGCGTTCCGTCGTCCCGGTGCCGAGATCAAGGAAGGCCTGATCCCGGTCAACATGTTCTACGTGTCCCAGAGCCTCACCGAGAACCTCTCGACCGAAGCCTTCTACCAGCTCGAATGGGACCAGACCGTTGTCGACAACTGCGGCACCTTCTTCTCGCAACCGGACGTGATTGCCGATGGTTGCGACAACAACCTGGCCGTACTGCGCACCCGTAACGGACTCAACAGCGCATTGACGGCTGCGGGGCTGCCGGCTTCGCTGCGTAACGCCAGCATCAACACCCTGGCTGCCAAAGGCGTGACCTGGGGCAACCCGGATGAAGGTGTAATCGTTCGTCGCGGTCCGGATCGCGATGCCCGTGACAGCGGTCAATTCGGCGTGTCCTTCAAATACATGTTCGATCCGCTGGACACCGAGTTCGGTGCCTACTTCATGAACTACCACAGCCGTGCGCCGATTTTCAGCGGCCAAGGTGCTCCGGCGAGCGCTTACAGCGCGGCGGGCCTGGTGGGTTCACTGAGGGCTGCGGGTGTTCCGGCCGGTGTCGCGGCAGGCCTGGCCCCGACCTTGCTGCCGTTGGTGGTGGCGGGTAACTCCAGCTACTACGTCGAGTACCCTGAAGATATTCGCCTGTATGGCTTGAGCTTCTCCACCACGTTACCTACAGGTACTGCGTGGAGTGGTGAAGTCAGCTATCGGCCGAATGCTCCGGTTCAGCTCAACACCACCGACATCCTGTTTTCCGGTCTGACGCCTCTGAACCGTAACGTTTCCGTGCTCCAGGGGACGCCAGGGCAGGATCAACAAGGCTATCGCCGCAAGGAAGTGACCCAGCTCCAGACCACCCTTACTCACTTCTTCGACCAGGTGATGGGCGCCGAGCGACTGACGCTGGTTGGCGAGGTCGGCTTTACTCACGTTGGCGGTCTGGAAAGCAGTAACAAAGCGCGTTACGGCCGTGACCCGAGCTACGGCCCTGGCCCATTGCCGAGTGGCCAGTGCGTGGCATTGAACACCTCAACCCTGGCAGGCGGACCGCAAAACAACGTCAGTCGCTACTGCGAAAACGACGGGTTCACCACTGCAAACTCCTGGGGTTACCGCGGTCGTGCCATCTGGGAATACAACGACGTATTCGCCGGTGTGAACCTCAAACCGAACGTCGCCTGGTCTCATGACGTGGAAGGCTACTCGCCTGGCCCTGGCGGCAACTTCGAGGAAGGTCGCAAAGCGGTGAGCCTGGGCGTCGATGCCGAGTACCAGAACACCTACACCGCGAGCCTGGCTTACACCAACTTCTTTGATGGCAAGTACACCACCGTCGATGACCGCGATTTCGTTGCGCTCAGCTTCGGCGTGAACTTCTAAGCACTGCATTATCAGGACGAACACACCTATGAAAATAACAAAGAGTCTGTTCCACGTCGGTGTTCTGGGGCTTTCGCTGCTGGCGACCGGCGTCATGGCGGCGGTCCCTGCGGCCGAAGCGGACAAACTGGGCAAGAGCCTGACCCCGATGGGCGCCGAGATGGCGGGCAACGCTGACGGATCGATCCCGGCCTGGAAGCCGATGGCGAAAAACGCCGGCACCGTCGACAGCAAAGGTTTCCTGTCCGACCCGTTCGCCAGTGAAAAACCACTGTTCACCATCACGGCGCAGAACGTCGACCAGTACAAGGACAAACTCGCACCGGGCCAGTACGCGATGTTCAAGCGCTACCCGGAAACCTTCAAGATGCTGGTCTACCCGTCCCATCGCGGCGCGACCGTGCCGGATGCCGTGTTTGCCTCCATCAAGAAAAACGCCACCGCCACTAACCTGGTGTCCGGCGGCAACGGTCTGGAGAACTTCGAAACCGCAATCCCATTCCCGATTCCGAAGACCGGCGTCGAAGTCATCTGGAACCACATCACCCGCTATCGCGGTGGCAGCGTGACCCGTCTGGTGACCCAGGCCACGCCGCAGCCGAACGGCTCGTACAGCCTGGTGTACTTCCAGGATCAGTTCGTGTTCCGCGACAAGATGAAGGATTACGATCCGGCGAACCCGGGCAACATCCTGTTCTACTTCAAGCAGAAAGTGACCGCGCCGGCACGTCTGGCCGGTGGTGTGCTGCTGGTGCACGAAACCCTCGACCAGGTGAAAGAACCACGTTCGGCGTGGGTCTACAACGCTGGTCAGCGTCGTGTGCGTCGCGCACCACAAGTGTCCTATGACGGGCCGGGTACCGCAGCCGATGGCCTGCGTACCTCTGACAACCTGGACATGTACAACGGTGCACCGGATCGTTACGACTGGAAGCTCGAAGGCAAGAAAGAGATGTACATCGCCTCCGACGCCTACAAACTCGACTCGCCGCAACTCAAGTACGACGACATCATCAAGGCCGGTCACATCAACCAGGACCTGGCGCGTTACGAGCTGCGCCGGGTCTGGCATGTGGTGGCTACCTTGAAGGAAGGTCAGCGCCACATCTATGCCAAGCGTGACTTCTACATCGACGAAGATACCTGGCAAGCGGCCGTGATCGACCACTACGACGGTCGTAATCAACTGTGGCGTGTGGCGGAAGCTCACGCCCAGAACTACTACAACGTTCAAGTGCCGTGGTACACCCTGGAAACCTTGTACGACCTGCAATCGGGCCGCTACCTGGCGCTGGGCATGAAGAACGAAGAGAAATCGGCGTATGACTTCGGCTTCACCGCCACCACCAGCGACTTCACTCCGGCCGCTCTGCGCCAGGATGGTGTTCGCTAAGCTGCCCTGAACAGAGGCCGCATCCTCGAGAAACGCCCCGACTGGTTCGGGGCGTTTTTTTTTTGGCCATAACAATCCGTTGTAGCAGCTGTCGAGCCTGCGAGGCTGCGTCCGGCTGCGCAGCAGTCGTGAAGTCAAACGCAGCGATGTTTCAGGACAACCTTGCATTCAGGTTTTACGACTGCTGCGCAGCCGGACGCAGCCTCGCAAGCTCGACAGCTGCTACAAGGTGAGCTCAGATCAGGCGGACACCTTTGCTTGTATTCTTTTTGTAGCCATTTGTAGCAATAACCTTCAATCCCTCTTCGTTTACCGCTAGGCTGCGGACATCTGCAACGCCGCCAACCGCCATTCAAACAAGAGCCGGCCATGACTGATCTGTCCCCACCCCCGGGCCCTGCAAGCGTTGCCGTCGCGGCACTGGACGGGCGTTTTTTTCGGCCTCCGTTGCCCGACGGCCATGTGCTGCGGCCTCGTCTGTGCGAGCGCCTGAGTGCGGGTCTCGGTGGCAGGCTGTTGCTGGTCAGCGCACCGGCGGGGTTTGGCAAGAGTTCGTTGGCGGTGGAGTTCTGTCAGGGCTTGCCGGCTCACTGGCAAAGTCTGTGGCTGGGGTTGAGTCCGAGAGACAGCGATCCCGGACGTTTTCTCGAGCGGTTGCTCGAAGGCCTGCAGGACTTTTTTCCGCAATTGGGCAGCAAGTCCCTGGGCCTGCTGAAAATGCGCCAGCGGCACCAGCCGTTTGCCTTTGAAGAATGGCTGGACGGTTTGCTCGATGAGTTGGCCGTGCACCTGTCCGCGAGTACGCCCCTGCTGTTGGTGCTGGATGACTACCATCTGGCGCAGGGTCCGGTTCTCGATCGCTGCCTGCAATTTTTCCTCAATCACCTGCCTGACGGCTTGCTGGTCATGGTCACCAGTCGGCAGCGGCCGGACTGGCATCTGGCGCGCCTGCGGCTGTCGCGGCAACTGCTCGAGTTGAATGAACAGGACTTGCGCCTGACTCACGACGAAGCCCTGACCCTGCTTGATCGGCACAGCAGCTCCTTGCGTGGCGAAGCGCTGGAGAGCCTCATCCAGCGCAGCGAAGGTTGGGTTGCCGGGCTGCGTTTCTGGCTGCTGGCGGCGTCTGAAGCGGGCTCCCAGGGTGCTTTGCCGCAGGCCTTGCATGGCGGGGAAGGGCTGATCCGCGATTATCTGCTCGAAGAAGTCATCGATTGTCTGCCCGCCGAGGTGCAGTCATTCCTTTACGACACAGCACCTCAGGAACGCTTTTGCAGCGAACTGTGCGACGCCGTTCGCGAAGCCCATGACAGTGCCGAGATCCTGCGTTTTCTGCTGGCCCATCAGGTGTTCCTGGTACCACTGGATGAAAACGGTCACTGGTATCGCTACCACCATTTGTTTTCCGACCTGTTGCGCACCCGGCCCACCGCGCAAGCGATGGTACCGGCGGCCAGCCTGCACCTGCGCGCCTGTCGCTGGTTCAATGCCCAGGGGCTGCTCGACGAGGCGGTTGAGCAGGCATTGCGTGCCGGGCACCTGGACGTCGCGGCGAACCTGGTGCAGAACCTGTCCGAAGAACAACTGCTGGCCGAACAGAACGTCGGCATGTTGCTGCGCTGGAAAATGGACTTGCCCGACAGCCTGCTGATCAGCACGCCACGGCTGATCGTGCTGTACAGCTGGGCGTTGGGGCTGGCCTGTCAGCTGGATGCCGCCGAGGAGCTGGCCAGTCATTTGAGTCGCTTCCTGCCGGCCCCATCGGCCACTGCGCAGAAATCCATGCTGGCGCAATGGCTGGCCCTGAGCGGGATCATCGCTCGCGGGCGCGGCAATCGCGAGCTGACGCTGCTCTATTGCACTGAAGCGCAGCAGAGCCTGCCCGCCAAACGCTACGGGCAACGCCTGATGTGCCTCTCGACCCTGTCCAACCTGGCCATTGCCGACGGCGACTTGTGGCGTGCCCGCGGGTTGAACCGTGAATCTCTGGAGTTGGCGCAACGGGTTGGCAACCCGCTGTTCGAAGCGCTGGCCCATTACGACCGCGCTCGCGTGCTGCAAGCGCGAGGGGAAATCCTTCGTGCGCTGGATGAAGTGCGCCAGGGGCTGCAACGCCTGCAACCGTTATCCCCGCAACGGCTCTATGCGGTACGCGCCCGACTGACCTTGTACGAAGGCTTTTTGTTAGCCCTGCGCTTGCAGCCCCAAGCCGCACGGGCACGCTTGCAAGCCGGTTTGAATGAAGCACGCGCCTGTCGCGATATCAGCGTATTGATCGGCCACTGTGTGATCGCCAGGCTTGAGGGCATCAGCGGCGAATTCGCCAAAGCCTTCGCTGAACTCGCCGAAGCCGAGCGCCTGATGCACATCTGGGACGTGCCACCGATCTACTACCTGGCGATGATCACCCTGGTCAAATGTGAACTTTGGCTGGCTCAGGGGCGTACCGATCTGGCCGAAGCCTGGCTCGCTCGCTTGGGCCAGACCTACAACGGCGAACACGCGGCAGCCCCTCCGGAGTTCCATCCGCAACTGCCGCTGCATATCGAGTTGCAGCAAGCCTTGCTGGAGGTCATTCAGGGGCAGCCGATGCTGGCCGAAGGACGATTGAACGCGTTGCTTGAGCATGGGCAGCAAACCGGCAGGCAGCTGCTCAGCGTGATGGCACTGACTCAGAAAGTGACGTTATTGCTGGGGTGCGGACGCGAACCCGAGGCCCGCAAGGCCCTGAGTCAGGCGCTGGAAGCGGCGGCCGGTGGAGTGCTGCAACCGTTTGACAGGTTGTTGGCTGAACATTCGGACTGGCTGCGTAACCAACTTCAATTCGGTGCGCCGACGCCTGTGTCTCAGAGCCTTGCAGAAAAACTTCCGACAGTGGCAGCCCGTCCTGCAGTGGAGTCAACTGCCGTGGCGGAACAACTGAGTACTCGGGAAATGGCAGTCCTGCGCCTGATCGCCCAAGGCTGCTCGAATCAGGAAATCAGTGATCAGCTGTTTATCTCGCTGCACACGGTGAAAACCCATGCCAGCCATATCAACAGCAAGCTTGGGGTTGAACGGCGCACGCAGGCGGTGGCGCGGGCGAAGGAGTTGGGGGTGTTGGGGTAGCTGAAACCCGACTGCGCTCACCACAGCAAAACGCCCCGAACCAGTCGGGGCGTTTTTCATTGTGTTGTCGTTGTCACGCGACCAAATCGTGGGTGCTGAAGCTGTTGACGCCCACCAACTGGATTTCGAAGTCCGCGCCCAAGTCGCCATTGACGTTGCCATAGAGCACATGGTCGACGAAGCGCAATTGTCCTGCCGCCGTGAAGTCGTTCGAGTCAATGAAGCTGAACTTGTTTATCCCGGCATTCAAGAGATTGGCATCGAATTTCGAGAAGTCGATTTTATCGCCGTCCAGGGTGCTGAAGTCGGTGATGATGTCGCGCAAACCGCCTTTACCCAGTTCGTTCAGAGCGTTGAACACGAACAGATCGGCGCCCGCACCACCCGTCAGGGTGTCGGTCCCCAGCCCGCCGATCAGCGTGTCATTACCAGCACCGCCGTCCAGTAAATCGTCCCCGGCACCACCGTTGAGCAGGTTATTGCCGTCGTTACCGGTCAGCGCGTTGTTCAGGGCATTACCGGTGCCAATGAGATTGCCGCTGCCGGTGAGGGTCAAGTTTTCCAGATTCGCACCCAAGGTGTAGCTGAGCGAGGACACCACGGTGTCGATTTCGCTGGACAGGGTGCTGGTCTCGGTGACGACGTCTTTCACGTTGTCGACGATGTAAGTGTCGTTACCGCTGCCACCGATCAGGGTGTCCGCCCCGATACCACCGTCGAGAATGTTGTCGCCGGCGTTACCGACGAGGCGGTTGTTCAGGGCGTTACCGGTGCCGTTGATGCCAGCCGTCCCGGTCAGGCTCAGGTACTCAAGGTTGGTGCCCAGGATGTAGTCGATGGACGACATCACGGTGTCGATCTCGGTGGCCAGGGCGCTGGTTTCTGTGACCAGGTCATTGACGTTATCGACGACGTAAACATCATTGCCTGCACCGCCAATCATGACGTCCGCGCCCGTGCCGCCATTCAGGGTGTTGGCCGCTGCGTTACCGGTCAGGGTGTTGTTCAGCTCGTTACCGGTCAGGTTCAATGCCGCCACCCCCAACAACTGCGCGTCTTCGACATGGCTCGACAAGGTGTAGCTGACCGACGTCTTGATCAAATCGAGGCCTTCATCGGCCCGTTCGATGATGGTGTCGGCAACGTTATCGACGATATAAATATCATCGCCGAGACCACCGCTCAGGGTGTCTGCGCCGACGCCGCCATCCAGCAGGTTGTTGCCATCGTTGCCGATCAGCACGTTGCGCAGGGCATTGCCGGTGCCAATCAGATTGCCGCTGCCGGTGAGGGTCAGGTTTTCCAGATTCGCACCGAGGGTGTAATTGAACGAGGCGACCACGGTGTCAATTTCGCTGGCCAGAATGCTGGTCTCGGTGACGACGTCTTTGATGTTATCGACGATGTAGGTGTCGTTGCCGGTGCCGCCGATCATTACGTCGGCGCCGAGGCCGCCGTCGAGGATGTTGTTGCCAGCGTTGCCGACGAGGCGGTTGTTCAGGGCGTTACCGGTGCCGTTAATACCGGCCGTACCCGTGAGGGTCAGGTACTCGACGTTGTTGCCCAGGGTGTAGTTGATCGAGGCCATGACGGTGTCGATCTCGGTCAGCGATGTGCCGCTTTCGGTCACCGTATCGCCGATATTGTCGACGACATAGGTGTCGTTGCCGGCGCCGCCGTCCAGCGTGTCCGCCCCGGTGCCACCATTGAGCACGTTCGCGCCGGCATTGCCGGTGAGCACATTGTCCAGCTCGTTGCCGGTGAGATTGAGCGCTGCAATACCTGTCAGTCGAGCATCCTCGACGTTGGCGCCAAGGGTGTAGCTGATGGACGTATTGACCCGGTCGTGGCCTTCGCCGGCTTGTTCGATGACTTTGTCGCCGATGTTGTCGACGGTGTAGGTGTCGTCGCCGGTGTTACCGGTGAGGGTGTCTGTGCCGACGCCGCCGTCCAGCACGTCATTGCCGGCCCCGCCTTGCAGGGTGTTGGCGAAGGCATTGCCGATCAGGCTGTTGTCCAGATCGTTGCCGATCACGCTGAAGGCACCGGCCCCGGTGAGGGTGACGTTTTCCACGTTGGCCAGATTGGTCAGCCTCAGATCGACCACGCCGGTCAGCGCAGTGGCGGCGTAGGTGATGTTGAGCAGGTCAGTGCCCTTGTCGGTGTCTTCTTGCACCAGGGCCAACTCAGCAAATTGATCAAGGATGTAGGCGTCATTGCCCTCTCCACCGATCAGGGTGTCGGCGCCGGCGCCGCCGTTCAGCACGTCATTGCCGGCGCCGCCTTGCAGGGTGTTGGCGACGGCGTTGCCGATCAGGTTGTTGTCCAGATCGTTGCCGATCACGCTGAAGGTGCCGACCCCGGTGAGGGTGACGTTTTCCATGTTGGCCAGATTGGGCTGGCTCAGATCGACCACGTTGGTCAGCACTGTGGCGGCGTAGGTGATGTTGAGCAGGTCGGTGCCCTTGTCGGCGTCTTCTTGCAGCAGGGCCAGTTCCCCGGCCTGATCAAGGATATAAGTGTCATTGCCTGCACCACCGATCAGCGTGTCGACCCCGGCACCACCGTTGAGCAGGTTGTTGCCGTCGTTACCGGTCAGCACGTTGTTCAGGGCGTTACCGGTGGCACTGAGGTGGGCTGCGCCGGTGAGGGTCAGGTTTTCCAGATTCGCACCGAGGGTGTAATTGAGCGAGGACACCACGGTGTCGATTTCGCTGGCCACGGTGCTGGTCTCGGTGACGACGTCTTTCACGTTGTCGACGATGTAGGTGTCGTTACCGCTGCCACCGATCAGGGTGTCGGCGCCGACGCCACCGTTGAGGATGTTGTCGCCGGCATTGCCGACGAGGCGGTTGTTCAGGGCATTACCGGTGCCGTTGAGATTAGCGGTGCCGGCGAGGGTCAGGTACTCGACATTGTTGCCCAGGGTGTAATCGATGGACGACACGACGGTGTCGATCTCGCTCAGCGATGTGCCGCTTTCGATGACGCTATCGCCGATATTGTCGACGATATAAGTGTCGTTACCGGCACCACCGTTCAGGGTGTCCGCGCCGGCCATGCCGTTCAGTACGTTGGCGGCAGTGTTACCGGTCAAGGTATTGCCCAGGCTATTGCCGGTCAGGTTCAGTGCCGCCACACCCAGCAACAGCGCATCTTCGACGTTGTCCGACAGGGTGTAGCTGACCGAGGTCTTGATCAGGTCGCGGCCTTCGTCCACCGCTTCGATAACGTTGTCGCCGATGTTGTCGACGATGTAAACGTCGTCACCCAAGCCACCGCTCAAGGTATCTGCGCCGATGCCGCCGTCCAGCAGGTTGTTGCCGTCGTTGCCGGTCAGCACGTTGTTCAGGGTATTGCCGGTCCCGTTGAGGTTGGCAGTGCCGGCCAGGGTCAGTTTTTCGACGTTGGCACTCAGGGCGTAGTTGATCGAGGACACCACGGTGTCAATTTCGCCGGCCACCGTGCTGGTTTCGCTGACGATGTCTTTGATGTTATCGACGAGGTAGGTGTCGTTGCCGGTGCCGCCGATCAGGGTGTCGGCGCCGAGACCGCCGTCGAGGACGTTGTTGCCGGCGTTGCCGATGAGGCGGTTGTTCAGGGCGTTGCCGGTACCGTTGAGGTTGGCGGTGCCGGTGAGAGTCAGGTACTCGACGTTGTTGCCCAGGGTGTAGTCGATGGACGACATGACGGTGTCGATCTCGCTCAGCGACGTACCGAGTTCGATGACGTCATCGCCGACGTTGTCCACCACATAGACATCGTTGCCTGCGCCAGCAGCCATTGTGTCAGCGCCGGCCATGCCGTTCAGCACGTTGGCGGCAGCGTTACCGGTCAAGGTGTTGCCCAGGCTATTGCCGGTCAGATTCAGTGCCGCCACACCCAGCAACAGCGCATCTTCGACGTTGTCCGACAGGGTATAGCTGACCGAGGTCTTGATCAGGTCGTGGCCTTCATCGGCCGCTTCGACAACGTTGTCGCCGACGTTGTCGACGATGTAGGTGTCGTCGCCCAAGCCCCCGTTCAGGGTGTCGGCGCCGCCGCCGCCGTTCAGCACGTCATTGCCGGCGCCGCCTTGCAGGGTGTTGGCGACGGCGTTGCCGATCACGCTGTTGTCCAGATCGTTGCCGATCACGCTGAAGGTGCCGGCCCCGGTAAGGGTGACGTTCTCCACGTTGGCCAGATTGGTCAGCCTCAGATCGACCACGCCGGTCAGCGCAGTGGCGGCGTAGGTGATGTTGAGCAGGTCGGTGCCCTTGTCGGCGTCTTCTTGCAGCAGGGCCAGTTCCCCGGCCTGATCAAGGATATAAGTGTCATTGCCACCCCCTCCGATCAGGGTGTCGACACCCGCCCCCCCGTTGAGGGTGTTGCCGGCGTCGTTACCGGTCAGTACGTTGCGCAGCGCATTACCGGTGCCGCTGAGGCTGTCGGTACCGGTGAGCGTCAGGTTTTCCAGGTTGGCGCCGAGGATATAGCTGCGTGAGGACATCACGGTATCGATCTCGGTGATCAGGGTGCTGGTCTCGGTGACGACGTCGCTGAAGTTCTCGACGATGTAGGTGTCGTTTCCGGTGCCACCGATCATCACGTCGGCGCCAAGGCCGCCGTCGAGGACGTTGTTGCCGGTGTTGCCGACGAGGCGGTTGTTCAGGGCATTGCCGGTGCCGTTGAGGTTGGCCGTACCGGTGAGGGTCAGGTACTCGACTTTGTCGCCCAGGGTGTAGTCGATGGACGACACGACGGTGTCGATCTCGCTCAGCGACGTACCGAGTTCGATGACGTCATCGCCGACGTTGTCCACCACATAGACATCGTTGCCTGCGCCAGCAGCCATTGTGTCAGCGCCGCCCATGCCGTTCAGCACGTTGTTCAGCGCGTTGCCGATCAGCACATCGTCAAAGGCCGAGCCTGTTGCGTTCTCGATTTTTGCGCCATAGGCAATCGCCAATCCGTTATTGATGAGCGTCTGATTGGCTCCATCGATGAATGCCTTGCCGATATTGCTGAACGCGCCCTCGTTGAGGTCCAGCAGGACCGAGTCCAGCTGGTTGCTGGCATTAATTGTATCGTTGCCGCCAGCATCCCAGATTGTCTCGAATATTGATTTGTCAGGTGCCCAGCTATAGATGTTGTTGCCGGTTTGCCAGAGATTGTTGGCTCCGTAGAGCTGTTGCATGGCGAGAATATCCAGCAGCATCGGCGTCGTCGGCTGGTAGGAATACGCGTTGTGGTAACTCATGATCGTGTAATGCGAATCGTCGAACTCGGGAGCGATCACCTGGGTGTTGGAGTTGCTTGCCTCGAAAGGATGCTTGAGACCCAGGGCATGACCGATTTCATGCACAAACGTCATGAAGTCGTAGGTGCCTTTGACGGGCGTCGGGTTATTCGTCGTCGGCGAGATCCAGACATCTCCGCCCAGCGGCGTTGTGTCTGGGGAGTACGCCCAGGCAGCGGCTCCGGCATCCATGTCCCAATAGCCGCCGAAACGCAAGTCGCCCGCGCTGCTGTCATTGTCACCGACCTGGGTGAACTTGATATTGGCCACGGCGCTCCACGCGCCCAGTGCGCTGGTCACGGCGTTTTGTTGGGCTGAGGTCAGGGCGAAACTATTCAGGTACTCATTTTCGGCGCTGTACTTGATGGCGAAGTACGACTGGCCAGGATTGACGAAACTATAGGTCAACCGTGTCGCGAAGATGTCATTGCCCCAGTCAGGACTCAACCAGGAGGTGCCGTCGATCAGACTGTCGATCTGGTGGTTACCGGTAAAAAAGGAAGGCTTTGTTAACACGTAACCAAGAGGAGACGACATCTGGATATCCTGAGTGGAATGCGACCGTCCTGAAAGTGGTCGCTACAAGAAGGCGATTTTGCACTAGAAATAGCGCCAATTGATATCATAGGGCCACTGTTTTTTGTGCGATTGACGTCAAATAACTGGCATGCAGAGGTGTATCGGCTCGCCGCGTTGAACCTGAAGAAAAGGCGGCTGGTATCCTGTTCAAAATCGACTCGTCAGGACCTCCCATGAATGCCCCAAGCCCAGCGCTGATCCGCGAAACCTTCCCCGTAGGTCCGTTGCAGTGCAACTGCACGATCATTGGCGATCCGATCACCAAAAAGGCCATCGTGGTCGATCCGGGCGGTAATCACGAACTGATCCTCGCGCGGCTCGACGCACTGGGCCTGAAGGTGGTCAGCATCATTCATACCCATGCGCACCTCGATCACTTCCTGGCTTCCGGTCAGTTGAAGGAGAAAACTGGCGCAACCCTGCATCTGCATAAAGAAGATCAATTTTTGTGGGACAACCTGGAGATGCAGTGCCAGATGTTCGGTGTGCCCTACACGCCGGTGCCGCCGCCGGATCGCTGGTTGGCCGATGATGAAGAACTGGCCTGCGGCTGCGGCGTGGCGTTGCACACGCCGGGTCATACGCCGGGTTCCATGAGCTTTTGGTTTTCAGAGGCTAAGCTGCTGATTGCCGGTGACACGTTGTTTCGTCGCGGGGTAGGGCGCACGGATTTGTGGGGTGGCGATCAGGCGACCATCGTGCGGTCGATAAAGCAGCGGCTGTACACCCTCGATGAAGAGGCGACGGTGGTGACCGGGCATGGTCCGGACACACGTCTGGGTGATGAAATGCGCGAGAACCCTTTTGTGCGGGCGTGATATCTAACGTTGTGAGGGGCGTGGCGGAATTATTTTCATCCGCAATGATCCAACGCCCGCAAAGGTTTAATGCCTTGGTCCGTTGCACCACAGAATGCAAAAAGTAGGAGCTCTTCATGTTCACCAAGCAGCGTTTGATTATTGTCGCTACGGCTGTGGCCTTGCTGTCTGGCTGTGCCTCGCCTAACCCTTACGACAACCAGGGTCAGGCCGACGGTGGTTCCACGGGCATGAGCAAAACCGCTAAATACGGTGGCCTCGGCGCGCTGGCCGGTGCTTTGGCCGGTGCCGCCATCAGTCACGATAACCGTGGCAAGGGCGCGCTGATTGGCGCTGCGGTGGTGGGTGCTTCGGCTGCCGGTTACGGTTATTACGCCGACCAGCAAGAGAAAAAGCTGCGCGCCAGCATGGCCAACACCGGGGTGGAAGTGCAGCGCCAGGGTGATCAGATCAAACTGATCATGCCGGGTAACATCACCTTCGCCACCGATTCGGCGAACATCGCGTCGGGTTTCTATCAGCCGCTGAACAATCTGGCGGGCTCGCTCAAGGAGTTCAGCCAGAACCAGATCGAGATCGTCGGCTACACCGACAGCACCGGCAGCCGCCAGCACAACATGGACCTGTCGCAGCGTCGCGCCCAGAGCGTGGCAACTTACCTGACCTCTCAGGGAGTGAGCGGTGCCAACCTGTCGGCTCGCGGTGCCGGGCCGGATAACCCGATTGCCAGCAACGGTGACGTCAATGGTCGGGCGCAGAACCGTCGGGTCGAGGTCAACCTGAAGGCGATTCCCGGTCAGCAGTATGAGCAACCGACTCAGCAGTACCAGTAATAGCCTGACTGAACCCTAGGCAACAAAAAACCATCAGCAATTAAAAAGCCCCCGGATAATCACTCATCCGGGGGCTTTTTGTGTCGCGCGAAACCTGATTACTTTTTCAGGCCGTAATGCTCATCGAGCATGCCCGGCGCGTTCGGGGCTTTGGGGGCGTAGTCGCGAGGCGGCTCCTGATTGCGCGGTGGCGTCAGGCGTTCCCGTGGGGCGGTTGCCGCATCGGCGTGCAGCGAGGCCAGCAGGCGTTGGCGGGTTTGCTCGTCCAGGGCCAGGCGGTTGGCACCCTCGGCGAGATGATCCTGCACTTCCTGATAGCTCGCAGTCAGCTTCTTGACCAGTGTTGCAGTGCTGTTGAAGTGGGTAACCACCTCGTTCTGATAACTGTCGAAACGTTCCTGAATGTCATCCAGCTGACGTTGTGTGCTGCTAGGCGCGGCATTCGGCACCAGGCGAGCGATCAGGAAACCAATGGCGACACCCACAACCAGGGCAAGAGTCGGCAACAACCAAACTAAGAGCGAGTGTTCCACGAGTCCTTCCTCTATAAACGGCTTTGCTTTACGTTAACGGCTCGAACCTGCGCTGTATACCGCGATTCACTCGCAATAGATTGGCACAGACAATTTGCTAGACGAGTCGACCCGATTTGAGGTCACGGAGTTCCTTCCTTGCTTATGCGCGAAACCCCTGTAGTGATTGATGGCCCGGTCGGCCAACTGGAAGCCCTGTATTTGGAAAACAAGGGCCTGGACAATGAGCAGCCACGCGGCATTGCGCTGATCTGCCATCCGAACCCGGTGCAGGGCGGCACCATGCTCAACAAAGTGGTCTCGACCCTGCAGCGCACCGCGCGCGATGCCGGTTTGATTACTTTGCGTTTCAATTATCGTGGCGTCGGCGCCAGCGAAGGCAGCCACGACATGGGCACTGGCGAAGTCGACGATGCTCAAGCGGCCGCCGAGTGGCTGCGGGCCAAACACCCGGACTTGCCGCTGACGCTGTTCGGTTTCTCCTTCGGCGGTTTTGTTGCCGCCAGTCTCGGCGGACGCCTGGAAGCGAAGAGCGAACAGCTGAAACATTTGTTCATGGTCGCGGCTGCTGTCACTCGCCTCAATGGTTATGACCTGTTGCCGGTCAACTGCCCGTTGACCCTGATCCAGCCGGAAACCGACGAAGTCATCGATCCGCAAGCCGTCTACGACTGGTCCTCGAAACTCGAGCGCCCCCATGAGCTGCTGAAAGTGGCAGAATGCGGACACTTTTTTCATGGCAAGCTGACCGATCTCAAGGATCTGATCCTGCCGCGTCTTTCGAATTGATTGCAGTCTGACAAGCGATTACCCATGACGACTCGTACCCGTATCCTCACCGGCATCACCACCACCGGCACGCCGCACCTTGGCAACTACGCCGGCGCCATCCGCCCGGCGATCATCGCCAGCCGTGACAGCAATGCCGATTCGTTCTACTTCCTGGCCGACTACCACGCCCTGATCAAATGCGATGACCCGCTGCGCATCCAGCGCTCGCGTCTGGAAATCGCCGCGACCTGGCTGGCCGGTGGCCTGGATGTGGACCGTGTAACCTTCTATCGCCAGTCCGACATCCCGGAAATCCCCGAGCTGACCTGGCTGCTGACCTGCGTCGCCGCCAAGGGCCTGCTCAATCGCGCCCACGCCTACAAGGCCTCGGTGGACAAGAACGTCGAAACCGGCGAAGACCCGGACGCCGGCATCACCATGGGCTTGTACAGCTACCCGGTGCTGATGGCCGCGGACATTCTGATGTTCAACGCCCACAAGGTGCCGGTCGGTCGTGATCAGATCCAGCACGTGGAAATGGCCCGTGACATCGGCCAGCGCTTCAACCACCTGTTCGGCCAGGGCAAAGAATTCTTCACCATGCCCGAGGCGCTGATTGAAGAAAGCGTTGCCACGCTGCCAGGCCTCGACGGTCGCAAGATGTCGAAGAGCTACGACAACACCATTCCGTTGTTCAGCAGCGCCAAGGAAATGAAGGACGCCATTTCGCGGATCGTTACCGACTCCCGTGCACCGGGCGAGGCGAAAGATCCAGACAACTCGCACCTGTTCACCTTGTTCCAGGCCTTCGCCACCCCGGCGCAGTCCGACGAATTCCGCAGCGAACTGTTGCAAGGCCTGGGCTGGGGCGAGGCGAAGAATCGTCTGTTCCAGCTGCTGGACAGCGAGCTGGGCGAGTCCCGCGAGCGTTATCACCAACTGATCGAACGCCCTGCAGACCTGGAAGACATCCTGCAGATCGGCGCCAAAAAGGCCCGCTCGGTAGCGACACCGTTCCTCCATGAACTGCGTGAAGCGGTTGGCCTGCGCTCTTTCGTCGCTCAGGCTCAGGTCGCGACCACCACCAAGAAGAAAGCCGCGAAAGCCGCGCGTTTCGTCAGCTTTCGTGAAGACGACGGCAGTTTTCGCTTCCGTCTGCTGGCGGCCGACGGCGATCAACTGCTGCTGTCGCGCAACTTCGCCGACGGTAAAACCGCAGGCCAGGTGACCAAGCAATTGCAATCGGGTCAGCCATTGGACGTGCGCAACGAAGACCTGAGCTTCAGCGTCTGGCTGGAAGGCGAGTGCGTTGCCGACAGCCCGGCCTTTGCTGACAGCGCCGCTCGCGATGCTGCCATCGAGACCCTGCGGGTTGCTCTGACGCCGGTTCAGGAATAAATCAACGGCTCGGCCCGACCAAGGGCCGATTGCCATTCCCACGGGCCGTCGCTACAGTGACGGCCCGTTTTTGTTGCCTTGCTAACGAATTATGACGCCCCTAGAACGATATCAAGCTGATCTGAAACGCCCGGAATTCTTTCATGACGCCGCGCAGGAAACTGCGGTGCGCCATTTGCAGCGCCTGTACGACGATCTGGTCGCGGCCTCGCACAGCAAACCGGGTCTGTTCGGCAAACTGTTTGGCAAGAAAGACGCGGCACCGGTCAAGGGTCTGTACTTCTGGGGCGGCGTCGGCCGGGGCAAGACCTATCTGGTCGACACCTTCTTCGAAGCGCTGCCGTTCAAGGAAAAGGTCCGCACTCACTTCCACCGCTTCATGAAGCGCGTGCACGAAGAGATGAAGACCCTCGGCGGCGAGAAAAACCCGCTGACCATCATCGCCAAGCGCTTCTCCGATGAAGCCCGGGTGATTTGTTTCGATGAGTTCTTCGTGTCCGACATCACCGACGCGATGATCCTCGGCACGCTGATGGAAGAGCTGTTCAAGAACGGCGTGACCCTGGTCGCGACCTCGAACATCGTCCCGGACGGTCTGTACAAGGACGGTCTGCAACGTGCGCGCTTCCTGCCAGCCATTGCGCTGATCAAGCAGAACACCGAGATCGTCAACGTCGACAGCGGCGTCGATTATCGTCTGCGTCACCTTGAGCAAGCGGAGCTGTTCCACTTTCCGCTGGATGATGCGTCCCACGAAAGTCTGCGCAAGAGCTTCCGCGCCCTGACGCCGGAATGCACGGCAGCCATCGAGAACGACGTGCTGATGATCGAGAACCGCGAAATCCGTGCCGTGCGCACCTGCGATGACGTGGCCTGGTTCGACTTCCGCGAACTCTGCGACGGCCCGCGCAGCCAGAACGATTACATCGAACTGGGCAAGATCTTCCACGCCGTGTTGCTCAGCGGTGTCGAGCAGATGAGCGTCACCACCGACGACATCGCCCGACGCTTTATCAACATGGTCGACGAGTTCTACGACCGCAACGTGAAGCTGATCATTTCCGCTGAAGTCGAGCTCAAAGACCTCTACACTGGCGGTCGCCTGAACTTCGAGTTCCAGCGCACCCTGAGTCGTCTGCTGGAAATGCAGTCCCACGAATTCCTGTCCCGGGCGCATAAGCCGTAGGACATTTCGGTAAATGAGAAAGGCCTGCATTGCAGGCCTTTTTTGTGCGCTGAAAAAACCCCGTTTGCTTGGCCACAGCCGGATGACAGCGTGCGTCAGTTGGCTATCAGGAGTCCGATAATCGGAATGATCAGCAAGGTGCTGATGGCCATGGACAGGACATTACCGATGTAGGCATGCATGTAGGCCGGCACCCGCTGGGCAATGGCGCAGGCCAGGGGTGGCGCAATCAGTGCGCCCAGCAGTGCGCTCGCGGTGATCACCTGCCAGCTGCCGCCGTACGTCAGAACGGCCGCCGGTACGACTGACACCAACGGAACGTAGGTGGGATACCAGCCGCGCAATATCCATTGCTGACGCCAGATCACTACGCCTAACGCCGAGGTCAACGCTTGCGCGGCGATCAGTTGGGGCAGCAAGCCCGTGCCATACACCGGGCTTGTGGGGTTCAAGGTGTAAGCCATCAAGGCGCCCGCGATCAAACCGAGACTGGCCCATTCATTGCCAAAGAACGGCGCTTCCGAAAAGTCGGCCAACACCCGGCGCAGGCTCCACACGACACCATAATCGGGCGTTTTGGTGATGGCGGGTACGGGCACAGGGGAGGGCGGTTTCTTGGGTGGGTCGGATTTCACCAGGCTCGGCAGGTAACGACAGAGCAGAAAAGCGCCGACGCTGGCGACCGCCATGCCCGTGACATTGCCGATCACCGCCGGCAATCCGAGGGGGTTGCAGACGTAATTGACGATCAACAAGCACATCGGAGTGACGAACACGGCGCCCATGATTGCGCCATTGATTGTGACCTTCCAGCCGCCGCCAAACATCAGCACCATCGCCGCCGGCAACGAAACAAACGCCGCAAACGTCGGTTGCCAACTGGAGGCCGTGACCGTCCAGCCCCACAGCAGGTTGCTCAACAACAGCCCAAGCAACGAACTGGTCACCAGCCACGGCCATAATCCCGTCCCGTAGGAGATGGCAAAGCCTTGCCAGGCTTTTCCCGTTCGATTCGCCCAATAAGCCAGATAGGCGCCGGCCAACAGCCCTATTGAAGCGAACTCGTGTTTGTAGAACGCAACTTCGCTGATGTCGCCCAGTACCCAGCGCAACCAGGCACTGGGTTCGGGGAGACTCGAGACCATGTCACTGTAACTTGGCCAATGCGCTTCCCAGGCGGAACGGTAGGTGAATGAAAGCCAGACAATCAGCAGTGTCGTGCCGATCATCAGCAGGATGATCGCAAGATCCAGCGGCGACCTGCCGGCAAGCCGGTTTCTTTCGGTTGTGGTTTCCATCAGTCATGTCCCCTTATCAGCGCGGCAGACAAGGGTGTTGGGTGTAACCGAGCATTTGATCGTAGAGATCGGTGCGACGATCGCGATGCAGATCGTTCAGGCTGTTCCAGATCGGCGCACTGCGGGAGCTGGTCAGGTCAATATCGGCAAACAGGATTTCTTCCTGGTCCGCTGAAGCCACCGCGCCAATCGGCCAGCCATTGGTGCCGGCAATCAGTGAACAACCCAGGTAACGAGCCCCTCGCTCTTCGCCGATCCGGCTGGCGGCGGCGATGAACACGTTGTTTACGTGGGCAGCCGTCATGGTCAGGTACGACGCCATGCACTTGCCGGCGTCATCGAACAGCGGCGGAGGCGTCCACACCCAGTTGTTCAGGCTGCAAATGATGTCTGCGCCTTGCTGACTGAGGATTCGCGGCACTTCCGGGAACCAGATATCCCAGCAGATCAACAATCCGATACGGCCAATAGGCGTGTCGAAAACCGGAAAGCCCAAATCTCCCGGCGTGAACCACAGCTTCTCCAGGTTCCACAAATGGGCTTTGCGATACTTGCCGATAAAACCGTCAGGCCCGACCAGAACGCCGGTGTTGAACAGCCGCATGCCATCGCGCTCAGTCAAGCCAGCCACCAGGTAAACCTTGTACTGACGGGCGAAGTCCACCCAGATTTGCACACTTGGCCCGTCGGGAATCACCTCCGAATGGTCGAACGCGTCTTGCCGATTGCTGAAGAAATAACCTGTGCTGCAAAGCTCGGGCAGCACGATGAGATTCGCGCCGCCGTTTACCGCCTCCAGGGCCAACTCCAGACCATGACGCAGATTACCTGCACGTTTCTCTTTGCCGACTTGTGGATCGAATTGCACGACTGCTATACGAACAGGACTTGTTGGCTCGCTCATTTTCGATGACCTCTTTTTATTGTTATTCACGCTGTTTAGCTGCGTGTTTATGAGAGTTGAAATGGCGTTTTTGCGTAAGTCAGCGGCTTCCGTTTGAGCTGTAGTCCGTGTCCGAAGATCGCGCAGGGCAGGGCGCCCGAATGCTTCTGTCGGGGCGCAAGATGGCGTAATAGAGCGGTTGCGCAGAGACAGAACCAATGCGCAGGGCGCATTGGTTCTGGGAGATGGCGCCGGATGTCAGTTGCGGACGCGGTATTGCGGGTAGTCGCTCATGCAGAATCCGCCGTTGAATACCGCTGCGGTTTTATTGCAGATATGAATTACGGCATCCACGGCGCCGCGAAAGCAGGGCTCTGTCCAGCCGGCATCGACTGAAAACGATTCGCCGGAGAAATACAGACCGGACACAGGCGAGAAATCCCGGTTGTACTTCATCAGGCTCACCGCGTCGTAATAAGTGCCGGGCCTGTATAACTTTGCACAGCCCAAAGCGTTTCTGTCCGTCATCCAGCGTTGGACCACGGCCTGTTCAGTTTGAATGTAGGGAGAAATCTTCTGTTGGATATTGGCGGAATTCATCAGTATCCGGTCGAGTTCCTCTACGCACTTCGCCACCAGTTCCTGGTCGTTAAACAACGCCAGTTTGGTGGCGTCATCCTCCCATGTGTAACTTAATAATATGCAGTCGTATGGATAATTCTCGTTATAGCGATAGCTGTATACGTCATGAATGAAACTGTCGGTCACAATCGCTTGGGGGATTCGGGTTTGGCTTGAAAGGAATGATTTGTTTAAGGGGGCGTACACTTTGCAACTTGTTTCCCAGTGCGCTGTTTTGTAAGCGTTGATCATCGCGAATGGCAACATCTGCTGATTGAAGTTTTCGAGTCGGATACCTGTTTCAATCAGCCATGAAGGCAGGGTCATGATGACAGCGTCAAAGTCATCGAACAGTTCCTGCGATTGACAGGGCTGGCTGAATTTCCATGTGTAGTAGACGCGTACTTTTTGATCGTCCAGCTTCTTCAGTTTGTTGACGGATGAATCGGTGAAAAATCCGTCGCCTCTTTCAAGACAATGTTCGTAGAACGACGTGTGCGCGCTGTCGGTGTTCATGAACAGCAGGCATTCGTCCAGCGCCGCGAGGCCGATGTAGCGAGGGCTGTCGAAAGGCAGACCCTTCGCATCGAGAACAGCGTCGTTGTGCAAGTAAGGCGCGGGAAGCGGTTCGCCGCACGAATCGACCCGACCGTGAACCAGTTGCAGGCGACTGCTGAATCCGAAAATGGCGGTACGCAGTGGGTAGAGCGCGCACACGTCATAAAAAGCGCCCCAGCTACCATCGCCGATGCCAATCGAATAGAACAGGGTGGATTCGTACGAGGTCATTCCGACTCCGCCGAAATCTCCAGTTTTGTCCTTGCTCCAGGTTTCCAGCACCGGCATGCAGACCAGGTCGCGAAACGAAACACGCTCGTACCTGTCGACGATGGCCGCCCAGACGGCTTCCCACTCCTGTGTGGCGTAGATCAGCGCAATCTGGCGAGTCATCCTGGCGGCAAAGGCTTTCCACTTGGCATAAACCGTTTGCAGCGCCTCGTCGGGTGGAGGCGTCAAGCCGTCTTCATTTGTCCAGATCAACATGTGCGGATCCGCGCGACCACCCAGGCTGCCTTCCTGAAGATAAATGCCTGTCGAACTCACCCACTGACTTCCCGGATTGGGGAAGTCCGATAGCGCGAGGTCAAATGCCTTGGCGTAGTAAGCCATCAGCGATCGCCCCTCTTTGGGTGGCTCGTTTTCTCTATTGAAAAATGGCAGACGCATGGCGCCCATCTCGAAAGGTGTATGACTTTCTTTTGTTGGATGGCGGCCATGGACGGTCAGGTGCCTGCCGCCAATGCGTGTCGATTGTTCTATCAGTGTCACGTCGGTAAAACCGCAACGATAAAGTTCTCGGGCAGCAGTGAGTCCGGTAACGCCTGCGCCAATGATGCATATTTTATGGGTGGGATCAGTTGCTTTTGCTACGCCGTGTTCCTGTTCAATTAACGCTCGGTAGTCAAAGCATAAGTCCGGCGGATTTGGGAATCGGCCTGACCATTTATTTTTAGCCTGGAGGTTTTCGGTCTTGTCGTTAAATGAGAGAGGCTGGGAACTTGTTTCTGTGGTCATTGATGATCTTCCCTGAAGTGCAGTTCAGCTGGCGGGAAGAATATATTGGGGTTCTCGGTAAGCGGCTCGCAAGAGCACAAAGGACTTGTTCGGTACTCTGTATTCCGTTTTTCATGTAAGGGAAATAATCACGCGATCGTTATCTTTAAACACCGTTGGTGTTTGCAGTTTAATTCTGAAACAGGCGCCGCTTGGCAATTCCGTGGCGGCGCGTGTATCAACAGTTATGCTGCCTGTTGAAACTGCTGCCGATACTGGTTCGGCGACAGCTCGGTGTGCTGGCGGAACAAGCGCGCAAAGAAACTCGCATCGTCGTAACCGACTTCATAGCTGATGGTCTTGATGCTCTTGCGGCTGCCGGAGAGCAGACCCTTGGCGGTTTCGATGCGCAGTCGTTGCAGGTAATGCAGCGGCTTGTCGCCGGTGGCGGTCTGGAAGCGCCGCATGAAATTGCGGATGCTCATGCCGTGTTCGCGAGCCACGTCTTCGAAGCGGAATTTGTCGGCGAAGTGTTCTTCGAGCCAGTGCTGGATCTGCAGGATGATCACATCCTGGTGCAGCTTCTGGCCGCCGAAACCGATTCGTCCTGGCGAGTAGCTGCGCTGCACTTCATAAAGAATGTCCCGCGCCACGGCCTGGGACACGTTGGCGCCGCAGAAGCGTTCGATCAGGTAAATGTAAAGGTCGCAGGCCGAGGTGGTTCCGCCGGCGCAATACAGGTTGTCGGCGTCGGTCAGGTGCTTGTCCTGATTGAGCTGAACCCGCGGGAAGCGTTCGGCAAACGCATTGAAGAAGCGCCAGTAAGTGGTCGCTTCCTTGCCGTCGAGCAGCCCGGCCTCGGCCAGCCAGAACACCCCGGTAGCTTCGCCGCAGAGTACTGCGCCGCGAGCATGTTGCTGGCGCAGCCAAGGCAGGACCTGTGGATAACGTTGGCAAAGGGTATCGAAATCGTCCCAGAAGGCTGGAAGGACAATGATGTCCGCGTTTTCCAGGCCGCCGTCCACCGGCATGATTACATCGCTGAAGCTGTTCACCGGTTTGCCGTCGGGGCTGACCAGGCGGGTTTCGAACGCCGGCGTCAGGCCTTGGCCCAGTTGTTTGCCGTAACGCAGGCTGGCCAGGTGGAAGAAATCCTTGGCTTGCATGAGGGTGGAAGCGAAAACCCGGTCGATAGCCAGGATGCTGACGCGCCGCAAAGGCGTGGAGACTTGGTTAGACATAATTCAACTTTATTCTTATAGGGGAAAGTGGTCACCAGACGGCTGGATCGTCTTATTTTTTGTCTGATGTGTCCAGTGTCCTGTATCGGGTGCGGGGCATAGTCTCTGAAGGTCAATTCCGGCTAACAATAACGACAGGTGCCGCATGATCCCCAGAACCTTGTTCAGCTCCGAGCACGAACTTTTTCGCGACAGCGTGCGAACGTTCCTCGAAAAAGAGGCCGTGCCGTTCCATGGGCAATGGGAAAAACAAGGCTATATCGACCGCAAACTCTGGAACAAGGCAGGGGAGGCGGGGATGCTGTGTTCGCATCTGCCGGAAGAGTACGGCGGCCTGGGGGCGGACTTTCTCTACAGCACAGTGGTGATCGAAGAGATCGGTCGTCTCGGCCTGACCGGTATCGGTTTTTCCCTGCATTCGGACATCGTCGCGCCGTACATCCTGCATTACGGCAGTGAAGCGCTGAAACACAAATACCTGCCGAAACTGGTGTCTGGCGAGATGGTCACGGCGATTGCCATGACCGAGCCGGGTGCCGGTTCCGACCTGCAAGGGGTGAAAACCACCGCGGTGCTCGATGGCGACGAGTATGTGATCAACGGTTCGAAGACATTCATCACCAACGGCTTTCTCGCTGACCTGGTGATTGTCGTGGCCAAGACCGATCCGAAGGCTGGCGCGAAAGGCACCAGCCTGTTTCTGGTGGAAGCCAACACCCCAGGCTTCGCCAAGGGCAAGCGTCTGGAAAAAGTCGGCATGAAGGCTCAGGACACCTCGGAACTGTTCTTCCAGGACGTTCGGGTACCCAAGGAAAACCTGTTGGGGCAGGCCGGGATGGGCTTCGCGTACCTGATGCAGGAATTGCCTCAAGAGCGTCTTACCGTTGCCATCGGCGGGCTTGCTTCGGCTGAAGCTGCGCTGCAATGGACGCTGGATTACACCCGCGAGCGCAAGGCATTCGGCAAGGCGATCGCCGACTTCCAGAACACCCGCTTCAAACTGGCGGAGATGGCGACCGAGATTCAGATCGGTCGGGTCTTCGTCGATCGCTGTCTGGAACTGCACCTGCAAGGCAAGCTCGACGTGCCAACCGCGGCGATGGCCAAGTACTGGGGCACTGACCTGCAATGCAAGGTGCTCGACGAGTGCGTGCAGTTGCATGGCGGTTACGGTTTCATGTGGGAATACCCGATCGCCCGGGCGTGGGCGGATGCGCGGGTGCAGCGAATTTATGCGGGGACCAATGAAATCATGAAGGAGATTATTGCGCGGTCGCTTTGATTTTGCTGTGACTGGGTTGACGCCTTCGCGAGCAAGCCCGCTCCCACATTCGACCGTATTCTTCCAGTAGAACTCGATTAAATGTGGGAGCGGGCTTGCTCGCGAATGGGTCTATGAATCAATCAAGGTGCAGGATTCGGGTGATCCTTGTGAATCGCCTCGATCCCTTCCAGTACCTCTTCCGACAATTTCAGATCAAAACTGGCGATGTTGCTCTCCAGTTGCTCCATCGTCGTCGCGCCAATGATGTTGCTGGTCACAAATGGCTGCTGAGTGACAAACGCCAACGCCATTTGCGCCGGATCCAGGCCGTGTTCACGCGCCAGTGCCACATAACGACTGCACGCGGCTTCCGACTGCGGGTTGAAATAGCGGCTGAAGCGGCTGTAGAGGCTCAGGCGGCCTTTGGGCGGACGCGCGCCACCTTCGTACTTGCCCGACAGGAAACCGAACGCCAGCGGCGAATAGGCGAGCAGGCCGCACTGTTCGCGGATGGCGATTTCTGCCAGTCCGACTTCGAAGCTGCGGTTGAGCAGGTTGTACGGGTTCTGGATCGACACGGCGCGCGGCCAGCCACGGGCTTCGGCCAGGGCGAGGAAGCGCATGGTGCCCCACGGAGTTTCGTTGGACAGGCCGATGTGGCGGATCTTGCCGGCCTTGACCTGTTCGTCCAGCGCTTCGAGGGTGTCCTCCAGAGGCGTGAGGTTGGCTTCGGTCTGGTGTTTGTAACCGAGCTGACCAAAGAAATTGGTGCTGCGCTCCGGCCAATGCAGCTGGTAGAGGTCGATGTAGTCGGTCTGCAAGCGCTTGAGGCTGGCGTCCACGGCTTCGGTGATGTGCTGGCGGTTGTGTCGCAGGTTTTTGTCGCGGATGTAGTCGATGGTGTTGCCGGGGCCGGCGATCTTGCTCGCGAGGATCCAGTCAGCGCGATCACCGCGGCTTTTGAAGTAATTGCCGATGTAGCGCTCGGTGGTGGCGTAGGTTTCGGCCTTGGGCGGCACCGGGTACATCTCGGCGGTATCGATGAAATTGATCCCGGCACTCTTGGCCCGTTCAATCTGGGCGAAGGCTTCAGCCTCGCTGTTTTGCTCGCCCCAGGTCATGGTTCCGAGGCAGATGGCGCTCACGTTCAGATTGGTTCGGCCTAGCTGGCGATAGTCCATCGGGTGCTCCTTGGGCAAAACAATCATAAAAGCAGGTTGAATTATTTTTCGCAATCTGCATAATTGCGCACCTCTTTCTGCAGTGGAAGTGATGCGCCGCCGCCGAAGAATCTTGCCGTTGAACGGACGCGCCGACCCGAGCCCCCGAAAGCGTCTGTATCCGGCTGCCTTTGACTTGTCAAAGTACGCACTATTCAGTAAGATCCGCCGTCTAATTTACAGGGCGGCCCCTGAGGCTATAAAGAATGAAAACTTTTACTGCTAAACCGGAAACAGTACAGCGCGACTGGTTTGTCGTCGACGCTGCAGGTCAGACCCTGGGTCGTCTGGCCACCGAAATCGCGAGCCGTCTGCGTGGCAAGCATAAAGCTGAGTACACTCCTCACGTTGACACCGGCGATTACATCGTCGTTATCAATGCCGAGCAGATTCGTGTAACCGGTGCTAAAACCACCGACAAAATCTACTACTCCCACTCCGGTTTCCCGGGCGGCATCAAGTCGATCAACTTCGAAAAGCTGATCGCTAAAGCCCCTGAGCGCGTGATCGAGACCGCGGTTAAAGGCATGCTGCCTAAGAACCCACTGGGTCGCGACATGTATCGTAAGCTGAAAGTCTATGCGGGCGCTGTACACCCTCATACTGCTCAGCAGCCCCAAGAACTGAAGTTTTAACGGAATAGTTCATTATGTCGGCGACTCAAAATTACGGCACTGGCCGTCGCAAGACCGCAACCGCACGCGTTTTCCTGCGTCCGGGTACTGGTAACATCTCCATCAACAACCGCACCCTGGAAAATTTCTTCGGCCGCGAAACTGCCCGCATGGTAGTTCGTCAGCCGCTGGAACTGACTGAGACTGTCGAGAAATTCGACATCTACGTCACCGTGATCGGTGGTGGTGTAAGTGGTCAAGCTGGCGCAATCCGCCACGGTATCACTCGCGCACTGATGCAGTACGACGAAACCCTGCGTGGCGCTCTGCGCAAAGCTGGCTTCGTTACTCGCGATGCACGTGAAGTTGAACGTAAGAAAGTTGGTCTGCGTAAAGCGCGTAAGCGTCCGCAGTACTCGAAGCGTTAATTCGCTTTTACGTTCAAAAAGAACGCCCAGTTTCCTCGCGAAGCTGGGCGTTTTTTTATGGGCGCGATTTATCAAAGAATTGCTCTGTGACAACTTGCCACAGCCGTAGAAGCCCTATACTGCAAGGCTTGGCAGTGGAGCCCCTCGGTAATTACCTTGTCAGAATTGGGGCTTTTCATTACCATTCGGCAAAATTTTTATAAGTTCAGATTTTTACTTAGTAGACGCCTGATTTAACAGGCCACAAAGCTGATGGGAGAGGACTGAATGAGCAATGACGGCGTGAATGCAGGCCGGCGTCGCTTCTTGGTAGCAGCCACATCCGTGGTGGGTGCTGCAGGAGCGGTGGGGGCTGCGGTCCCGTTCGTGGGGTCATGGTTTCCCAGTGCCAAGGCGAAAGCCGCAGGTGCACCGGTGAAGGTGAATGTCAGCAAAATCGAGCCAGGTCAGCAGATGATTGCTGAGTGGCGCGGTCAGCCGGTGTTCATTGTCCGCCGTACCGAGGAAATCCTGGGGAATCTGAAAAAGATCGAGGGCCAGTTGTCTGACCCGACCTCCAAGAACTCGACACAACCGACCTACGTCGATCCAGAAACGCGGTCGATCAAGCCAGAGGTTCTGCTGCTGATCGGTATCTGCACGCACCTGGGTTGCTCGCCGACCTTCCGTCCAGAAGTGGCACCTGCGGATCTGGGCAAGGACTGGGTAGGTGGTTATTTCTGCCCTTGCCACGGTTCCCACTACGATCTGGCTGGCCGCGTCTACAAGTCGCAACCTGCGCCTTTGAACCTGCCAGTTCCCCCGCATTCCTATGAGACCGATGACATCATTGTCATTGGCGTCGATACGGAGAAAGCGTGATGAGCAAGTTCATGGATTGGGTTGATGCGCGCTTTCCCGCGACCAAAATGTGGGAAGACCATCTCAGCAAGTACTACGCCCCGAAGAACTTCAACTTCTTCTATTTCTTTGGTTCCCTCGCACTGCTCGTTCTGGTCAACCAGATCGTTACCGGTGTCTGGCTGACCATGAGCTACACCCCGTCGGCGGAAGAGGCATTTGCTTCCGTCGAATACATCATGCGCGACGTCGAGTACGGCTCGATCCTGCGTCTGCTGCACTCCACCGGCGCCTCGGCGTTCTTCATCGTGGTCTATCTGCACATGTTCCGTGGCTTGCTCTACGGTTCGTACCAGAAGCCGCGTGAGCTGGTGTGGGTCTTCGGTATGCTGATCTATCTGGCGCTGATGGCTGAAGCCTTCATGGGTTACCTGCTGCCGTGGGGGCAGATGTCCTACTGGGGTGCCCAGGTGATCATCTCGCTGTTCGGTGCGATCCCGGTCATCGGCAACGATCTGACTCAGTGGATCCGTGGTGACTACCTGATTTCCGGTATCACTCTGAACCGCTTCTTCGCCCTGCACGTTGTGGCCTTGCCGATCGTGATCCTCGGTCTGGTGGTGCTGCACGTTCTGGCGCTGCACGAAGTCGGTTCGAACAACCCGGACGGCGTGGACATCAAGAAATTCAAAGACGAAAACGGCGTACCGCTGGACGGCATTGCTTTCCACCCGTACTACACCGTGAAAGATATCGTCGGCGTGGTGGTGTTCCTGTTCATCTTCTGCTCGATCGTGTTCTTCTTCCCGGAAATGGGCGGCTACTTCCTCGAGAAGCCGAACTTTGAAGTGGCGAACGCCTTCAAGACACCAGAGCACATCGCTCCGGTCTGGTACTTCACACCGTTCTACGCGATTCTGCGGGCGATTCCGGACAAGCTCCTGGGCGTTATCGCCATGGGTGCGGCCATCGCTGTGCTGTTTGTCCTGCCATGGCTCGATCGTAGTCCGGTCAAGTCGATGCGCTACAAAGGGTGGATGAGCAAGATCTGGCTCTGGGTGTTCTGCATCTCGTTCGTGATCCTGGGCGTGCTGGGCGTACTGGCCCCAACCCCTGAGCGGACGTTGCTGTCGCAGGTATGTACCTTCCTGTACTTCGCCTACTTCATTCTGATGCCGTTCTACACCAGGCTCGAGAAGACCAAACCGGTTCCGGAAAGGGTGACTGGCTGATGAAAAAGCTATTTGCTGTACTGATTCTTGCTGTTTTGCCTGTGCTGTCCTTCGCGGCCGAACACGGTGGTCCTGAGCTCGAAAAGGTCGACATCGACGTTTCCGACAAGGCTGCCATGCAGGATGGCGCGCGTACATTCGCCAACTACTGCATGGGCTGTCACAGCGCCAAGTTCCAGCGTTACGAGCGTGTCGCCGATGACTTGGGCATTCCGCACGACCTGATGCTCTCGAAGCTGGTGTTCACCGGCGCCAAGATTGGCGACCACATGAGCATCGGCATGCAGCCGGCTGACGCCAAGACCTGGTTCGGTGCGGCGCCGCCCGACCTGACCCTGGTCGCCCGCGTTCGTGGAACTGACTGGCTCTACGGTTACCTGAAGTCTTTCTACGAAGACCCATCGCGTCCTTGGGGCGTGAACAACAAGGTGTTCCCGAACGTCGGGATGCCTAACGTTCTGGTCGGCCTGCAGGGTCGTCAGGTGGTAGGCTGTAAACAAGTTCAAATCGTCGAAGGCGGCAAGAAGCAATACGATCCGCTGACGGGCACGGCTTTGACTCATGAAGCCTGCGACCAGCTGACCGTACTGCCGAAAACCGGCACGCTGAACGAAGAGCAGTTCGACGAGAAGGTCAAGAATCTGGTGACCTTCCTGGCCTACTCGGCCAACCCGGTGAAGCTGCAGCATCAGCGCATCGGTACCTATGTGTTGCTGTACCTGGCGTTCTTCTTCGTATTCGCATACTTGCTCAAGCGTGAATACTGGAAAGACGTCCATTGATATTGCTGTAAAATTGCTGTCAATCGCGCGCGCCCAAGGGCGTCTCTGAAGGTGTAACGAGCCTGGTGATCCAGGCGTTACGGGAGGCGCCCTCTGGGCGCGCGCGTTTTTCCGTTTCCGATAATTTCAACAAGCGAGGAGGACCGCCATGGGCGTGACCAATCGGTTGGCCTGTTACTCCGACCCCGCCGACCACTATTCCCACCGAGTGCGTATCGTACTTGCAGAGAAGGGTGTCAGCGCCGAGATCATTTACGTGGAGGCTGGTCGCCAGCCGCCTAAACTGATTGAAGTGAACCCTTACGGCAGCTTGCCCACCCTGGTCGATCGTGACCTGGCGTTGTGGGAGTCGACCGTGGTGATGGAATATCTGGATGAGCGTTACCCGCACCCGCCTTTACTGCCGGTTTATCCAGTGGCGCGTGCCAACAGCCGTCTGCTGATTCATCGTATTCAGCGTGACTGGTGTGGTCTGGTGGATCTGATCCTGGATTCCCGGTCCAAGGAAGCAGCCCGTGTCGTGGCTCGTAAAGAGCTGCGCGAAAGCCTGACCGGCGTGTCGCCGTTGTTCGCCGACAAGCCGTTTTTCCTCAGTGAGGAACAAAGTCTGGTGGATTGCTGCCTATTGCCAATACTCTGGCGATTGCCGATTCTGGGTATTGAACTGCCGCGGCCTGCCAAGCCGCTGCTTGATTACATGGAGCGCTCGTTTGCGCGTGAGGCTTTCCAGGCGAGTCTGTCTGGTGTCGAACGCGATATGCGCTAAGGCTTAAGGAGCCGCTATGAACTCCAGTCGACCTTATCTGGTCCGCGCGCTCTATGAGTGGATTGTGGACAACGATTGCACCCCGCACATGCTGGTCAATTCCGAGTATCCGTCGGTGCAGGTGCCTCAGGGTTTTGCCAGTGACGGACAGATTGTCCTGAACGTATCGCCGGCAGCCGTGCGTCATCTGCACATGGACAACGAAGCGGTCAGCTTCGAAGGGCGCTTCGGTGGCGTGCCGCACACCCTGTACGTGCCTATCGCATCGATCCTGGGTATTTACGCCCGGGAGAACGGTCAGGGCATGGTGTTCGATCTGGAATCGCCTATGGAAGACGAGGAAGAGATCGAGCCGGATGACGATATTCCGCCACCCGACAGCGAGCCGCCGCGTCCCAGCGGTCGACCGAGTTTGAAGGTGGTGAAGTAATAAAAAAGGCGATCCGCAAGGATCGCCTTTTTTGTGCCTGCGTGTTGCGTGTCAGTCGATGTATTCAAACAACTTCACAATCTTCTGCACCCCGGAAACGCCTTGCACCAGGTTGGTGGCTTGGGCAGCTTCCTGCTTGGTCAGCAGGCCCAGCAGGTAGACGATGCCGTTCTCGGTGACAACCTTGATGCGCGAGCCCGGAATGTTCGGATCGGTGAGCATCTGGGTCTTGATCTTGGAGGTCAGCCAGGTGTCGTTCTGGCGGGCAAGGAATCCGGAAGGTGGCAAGATTTGCAGTTCGTTGTGGACTGTCTTCACCCGCTGAACAGCCGCAGCGGCCTGTTCGGCCTTGGCCTTGAGGTCGGCGCGCGGGGTTTGCCCGGCGAGCAGCACGACACCGTTGAAGCTGGTGACGACGATGTGCGAGTCGTTATCCAGGGCTGGATCGGCCTTGGCGATGTTCACGCCGACCTTGGTGTCGATCAGAGAGTCGTCGATCTTGCTGCCGAAGGTGCGGGTGCCGCGGTCATCTTCAATCGGTGCTTCACGGCTGGCGTTAACCACCGAGGTGCAGCCGCTGATGCCGAGGCACAGGGTCAAGGCCAGAAGGCCTAGGCGATTAGGGGTCATTCTTCACTCCCGAACAGTTGGCTGTCGATCAAATCGCAAAGGCAATGGATCGCCAGCAGGTGGACTTCCTGAATACGTGCGGTGACGTTGGCCGGTACGCGAATCTCGACGTCCTCGGGCAATAGCAGCGACGCCATGCCGCCGCCATCGCGACCGGTCAATGCTACGACAATCATTTCGCGATCATGTGCGGCCTGGATCGCTTGAATAATGTTTGCCGAGTTGCCGCTGGTGGAAATCGCCAGCAATACGTCACCCGGCTGGCCGAGGGCGCGGATCTGTTTGGAGAAGATTTCGTTGTAGCTGTAGTCGTTGGCGATCGAGGTGATCGTCGAGCTGTCGGTGGTCAGCGCAATCGCTGGCAGGCTCGGACGCTCGCGCTCGAAACGGTTGAGCAGCTCGGACGAGAAGTGCTGGGCATCACCGGCAGAGCCGCCGTTGCCGCAGGACAGCATTTTGCCTTCGTTGAGCAGGGCGTTGACCATCACTTGGCTGGCTTGCTCGATGTGCGGTGCAAGTACGTCCATCGCCATTTGCTTGGTATCGATACTGGCCTGAAAAAGCTGGCGAATTCGGGATTGCATGTCCATCTGTGTGACCTTAATTAGCGCGGCTACTCGGCACATGAATGTGCAGCCCGCAAAGCAAAGAGCAAAAGTGTTGGGTGAAAGTGTCCGGTTCGGGGCGCACGCGATCAGCTGTCGAAGGCATTCTGCAACCAGTTCAACTGATCGAGGTTGCTGTCGATGGCAACCACGTCGAAACGGCAAGGGGAATTGGCCCAGCGCGACTCGCGCTGAAGAAAATACTGCGCGGCAAATATCAGCTTCTGCCGTTTGCGCTCATCAATGCTATCGAGCGCGCCACCCCATTGAGTGTTTTTTCTATAGCGGACTTCTACGAATACTACTGTATCGCCATCAAGCATGACCAGATCAAGCTCACCGCGTTTACACAACCAGTTCTGCGCCAGCAGGCGCAGACCTTGTTGTTGAAGATGCTCGAGCGCATGGCGCTCGGCATCTTTACCGCTTTGCTGGCGTGATCTGTCGGGCATCAGCGCGGGGTGTCCGGCAGGCGTTGAACCTGGCCGCTGACGAACTGTGCCCACGGCAACTGGCGGACCACACGTTGGTTCTGAGTCATGCCCAGGCTGCCCGATTGACCTTCGATGCGGCTGTCCGGCAGAGCCTTGAGTTGACCCAGGCGTGGTGCCAGGCGATAGGCATCAACACCCATCGCGTACAGACGACCCAGGCTGCCAGCAGCCTGTGGCCATTGTGCAGTGACCTGTTTGCGCAGTGGATCATTGGCCTCCAGCAACCATGGGGTTTCGCAGAAGCGAATGCCGTTCATGTCGTTGTACTGATTTACATCGCCGCTGGCGCTGAACACGTGGGAGGTGGCATAAACCGGCACGTCGCCGGCGTACTGGAAGTTCAGGGTCGGCTTGATCTGCTGGGCTTGCTGAGGCGTTGCGGCCAGGAAGATGAACTCGATGTCCTGGCGACGCGAAGGCTGCGCAGCTACCTGCCCGCCAACGGTGCTTTGCAGGCTCTTGGCACGACCTTCGCTCTGACGCAGCTGGAACATGTCGGCAATTTGCTGGGCCAGTTGAACCGGTTGGTCGACGCGTTCGGTGGCGACGATGCTGCCACCGTTAGCCTGCCAATCCTGGCTGAACGCTCTCAACACGCGATCGCCCCATTCGCCTTTCGGCACCATGATGGCTGCGCGATGCAGGCCATCGGCGCGAGCGCGGCGGGACACTTCGCGGGCTTCGTCTTCAGCCGCAAGACCGAACTGGAACAGTTGGGCCGGACCTTGTGCGCCTTCGCTGTAATTCAGCGCCAGGGTGGTGATCGGCAGTTGCGGGCGAGCGCTGAGCTGTTTGACCAGCGGTTTCTCCAGCGGGCCGACCACCAGTTGCACGCCGTCGGCCTGAGCCTTGCGATAGAACTCATCAAGGGACGTCAGGCGCGAGCTGTCATAGAACTCGATGGCTGGCGGCTTCTGCCCGGCTTGTTGGGCCTGGTAGTGAGCAGCCATGAAACCTTCGCGCAGTGCTTTGCCGACCGACGCCAGCGGGCCGTCCTGTGGCAGCAGCAGGGCGATTTTGCTCAGGGGCTGGCTGGCCAGTTCCTTGAGCTTGGTCAGTGGCAGCGGCAATTGAATGGCGGCCGGGTGCTTTGGATTCTGTGCGCGCCAGTTGTCGATTGCGGCTTGCTGCTGTTCCAGGGTGCCGGCAGTTTTCACAGCCAGCGCCAGGCCCATCCAGCCGCCGAGGTCGTCGGTAGTGGTTGGCTGCAACTGGTCGGTCGGCAGCGAGGCGATCAGGGTCCAGATAGCTTCGTGGTTTTTGCTCGCGGCTTCACCTTCAAGCATTGGCGCGATGAAGATGCGCTCCCGTGCGGCGGCCAGCGTCTGGCCATCGGCTTCAAGGGCGCGGGCATGGACGGTGCCGGTGCGAACCTGTTGCTCGACCGGCAGTTCACTCAGGCGTTGCAGGCTCGGATGACTCAAGGCTGTCAGCGCCGCTTTGGGCTGATTGCGAACCATGGCCAGTTCAGCCGCCAGGGTACTGGCGAAAACCTGTTGGCCAGGCTTGAGTGTTTCGACGGGGACTTGTTGCAGGATTTGCGCGGACTGGCCGGCATTCCCCTGACGATAGGCCAGGTCTGCTGCGCTCAGGCGCAACAGGGAGGCTTTTTCCGGGTCTTTGCTTTGAGCTGCCTGTGCGAGCAATTGCTCGATACTGGCATCCGGGGTCCGAGGAAGTTCGCCAAGGCTGGAGGAGGGCGAGCTGGCGCAAGCCGCCAGCAAGGCAGCGAGGCAGAGGGCAGTGAGCAGCCGCAGGCAAGCGATCATGTAAGTGTTCCTGATACTCGATCAAATTAGCGTGGAATTGTACCCAAGCACTGGCCGGGGCGCGATGTTACTGGTGTGAATCGATCAATTTAGCTCGTGCAAATGTTGCAGCACTGCACAAAAGGCTGCAAAACCGAGGGTTGCTTGCGCGTATCGCGAACCTCACGACGCGCTACAATGGCGGTTTTTACCGATCATGAGGTGTGCGCTTTGACTGCTCCAGGTGCTTTGAATTCCGCTGCTGGCTCGCTTTATGTGGTGGCGACGCCCATCGGCAACCTGGACGACATCAGCGCGCGTGCGCTGAAAATCCTGCGCGAGGTCGCCCTGATCGCCGCCGAAGACACCCGTCACTCACAGCGATTGATGCAGCATTTCGGCATTCCTACACCGCTGGCAGCTTGCCATGAACACAATGAGCGGGATGAAGGTAGCCGCTTTATCACACGCTTGCTCGCCGGCGACGATGTGGCGCTGATTTCCGATGCGGGCACGCCGTTGATTTCCGATCCGGGTTATCACCTCGTGCGTCAGGCTCGTGCTGCGGGTATCAATGTGGTGCCGGTTCCGGGCGCCTGCGCGTTGATCGCAGCGTTGTCGGCGGCGGGGTTGCCGTCGGACCGTTTCATCTTCGAAGGCTTTCTGCCGGCCAAGGCTGTCGGTCGGCGCGCTCGACTTGAACTGGTAAAAGAAGAGCCGCGCACGCTGATCTTTTATGAAGCCCCACACCGGATCCTTGAGTGCCTTCAAGACATGGAGTTGGTGTTTGGTGGTGAGCGTCCAGCGTTGCTGGCGCGCGAGCTGACCAAGACTTTCGAAACCCTTAAAGGCTTGCCGCTGGCCGAGTTGCGCGAGTTCGTCGAGTCAGACAGCAATCAGCAGCGCGGTGAGTGCGTGGTGTTGGTGGCGGGTTGGTCTGCCCCCGAGACCGAAGACGCCGTCAGCAGTGAAGCGATGCGCATTCTGAATCTGTTGCTTGAAGAAATGCCGCTCAAGCGAGCCGCGGCGTTGGCGGCGCAAATTACCGGCGAGCGCAAGAATGTGCTCTATCAGGTCGCGCTGGATAAACAGAAGGGCGAGTAAAAACCGACGTGCAGGCGTGGCCCAAGGCGTTTAGCGCTTGTCCTTCGGCCGCTCTGCCGTTAATCTTCGCGGCGGAGAGTCGATCGGACAGTCGCTGCCCTCTATGAAAATTAGGGGGGGGAGGAAAGTCCGGGCTCCATAGGGCGAAGTGCCAGGTAATGCCTGGGAGGCGTGAGCCTACGGAAAGTGCCACAGAAAATAACCGCCTAAGCGCTTCGGCGCCGGTAAGGGTGAAAAGGTGCGGTAAGAGCGCACCGCACGTCTGGCAACAGTTCGTGGCTAGGTAAACCCCACTTGGAGCAAGACCAAATAGGGTCCCAAGGCGTGGCCCGCGCTGGGACCGGGTAGGTTGCTAAAGATGTCCAGTGATGGCCATCGTAGACGAATGACTGTTCAAGACAGAACCCGGCTTACAGATCGACTCTCCACCTTTTTCCCCTCCCTGCTTTAATCATTGAGCAGGGCGCCTGTAGTAGCAATTTCCCTCCTTACAGAATCAACAGCAGAAGCACTTTCGTAATACCAAAAAAATCTTACTCTTAACAAACTACTTTAACTTTCGAGCGCAGCCTTCAGTGCTGGTTCAAGTTATTGAACAGGATGACACGTCAGATTCTCGCTACCCCTCCTTTTGCGCTCCTAAATCTCAGTTCTGTAAGGCTTTTCCTTTAATCCGCGCCTTGACGGTGCGGTGGCCGCATTCCTATAGTGTGCGCAAGTGGCGGAAAGTGGCATGAAGTGGGTTTTTTGAGCTCAAAACGCTAATATTTGGAGAAGCGCTGACGTGTTTCGCGGAGCTAACGCTATCAGTCTCGACGCAAAGGGCCGTCTCGCTATGCCGAGCCGGTACCGTGACGAGCTCGTTTCGCGTAGTTCCGGTCAGTTAATCGTCACAATTGATGCCGTTGATCCGTGTTTGTGTGTTTACCCCCTCGATGAGTGGGAAATTATTGAAACCAAACTGCGCGCACTGCCTTCGCTTCGCGAAGAGAACCGCCGCCTGCAACGTTTACTGATTGGTAATGCCGTCGACCTTGAGCTCGATGGCAGTGGTCGTTTTCTGGTTCCGCCGCGTCTTCGTGAATATGCCAGGTTGGATAAGCGCGCGATGTTGGTAGGCCAACTGAACAAGTTCCAATTGTGGGACGAGGATGCCTGGGATGCGGTTTCTGCCGCAGACCTGGCTGCTATTCAACAACCGGGCTCTATGCCTGATGAACTGCGTGATTTGATCCTGTGACTATTGATAGCGGCTTTAACCACATCACCGTACTGCTTGACGAAGCCGTGGAGGCTCTCGCCGTACGCCCTGATGGCTGCTATCTGGACGGTACGTTCGGGCGCGGCGGACACAGCCGGTTGATCCTCAGCCAGCTCGGTCCCGAGGGGCGGGTGCTCGGATTCGATAAAGATCCTCAAGCGATTGCCACCGGGCAAACGCTAGCGGCCGAAGACGGCCGCTTTGTCGTTGTGCAGCGCAGCTTTGCCGAGCTCGGTTCGGAAGTCGCCGAACGTGGCCTGGACGGCAAGGTCAGCGGCGTTTTGCTCGACCTCGGCGTGTCCTCGCCGCAGCTCGACGATCCTGAGCGCGGCTTCAGTTTCCTCAATGATGGCCCGCTGGACATGCGCATGGACCCGTCCCGCGGGATCAGCGCTGCCGAATTCGTCAACACCGCCCCGGTGGAAGAAATCGCCCGGGTGTTCAAGCAATACGGCGAAGAACGTTTCTCCGGCCGCATGGCCCGTGCCGTGGCCGAGCGTCGTGACATCAAGCCGTTCGAGCGCACTGCCGATCTGGCTGAAGTCCTGAAAGTCGCCAACCCGGCATGGGAAAAGGGCAAAAACCCGGCGACCCGTGCGTTCCAGGGCTTGCGTATTCACGTCAACAACGAACTGGGTGATCTGGAAGCCGGCCTCGAAGCCGCGCTGGAATGCCTGGAAGTCGGCGGCCGTCTGGTTGTCATCAGCTTCCACTCGCTGGAAGACCGCATCGTCAAACTGTTCATGCGCAAACTGGTGAAAGGCGAAGCCGACAATCTGCCGCGTAACCTGCCGGTACGTCACGTCGCCTTCGAACCAATAATCAAAATCCATGGCAAAGCGCAGTCCGCCTCCGAGGCCGAACTCAAAGCCAACCCACGTTCCCGTAGCGCCGTCATGCGCGTCGCGGAGAAGCTGCGGTGAGCAAGCTTTTCGCCAAGCCACTTCCCGGCGGAAGCTTTTTCATGTTTCTGCTGTTTATTGGCGTGCTCGTGTCGGCCATCGGCGTTTCCTACAGCGCCCACTGGAACCGTCAACTGCTGAATTCGCTGTACAACGAGTTGAGCGTGCGCGACAAGGCGCAAGCGGAGTGGGGCCGCTTGATTCTCGAACAGAGCACCTGGACCGCCCACAGCCGTATCGAAGTCCTGGCGACCGAGCAACTGAAGATGCGCATTCCTGGCGCCGCTGAAGTGCAGATGGTGGCGCCATGATGAAACTCGAGGGCGCACTCTTTCCATGGCGGTTCCGCCTGGTGGTGGGTTTGCTCGGCGTCATGGTCGCGGCGATTGCCTGGCGCATTATCGATCTGCAAGTAGTCGACCGTGCCTTTCTAAAAGGTCAGGGCGATGCGCGCAGCGTTCGTCATATCCCGATTCCGGCTCACCGTGGTCTGATCACCGACCGTAACGGCGAGCCTTTGGCCGTGAGTACTCCAGTCACCACCCTTTGGGCCAATGCCAAGGAAATGCAAACGGCCAAAGAAAAGTGGCCTGCGCTGGCGGCTGCCTTGGGGCAGGACCCGAAAGCCCTGGCCGAACGTCTCGAGGCCCAGGCCAACAAAGAATTCATTTATCTGGTGCGCGGGCTGACCCCCGAGCAGGGCCAGTCTGTGCTCGATCTGAAAGTGCCGGGCGTTTATGGCATTGAAGAGTTCCGGCGTTTCTACCCGGCCGGTGAAGTCACTGCCCATATGGTCGGTTTTACCGACATCGATGACCACGGTCGTGAAGGCGTCGAGCTGGCCTACGACGAATGGCTGGCCGGGGTCCCCGGCAAGCGACAGGTGATCAAGGATCGGCGTGGCCGACTTATCAAGGATGTTCAGGTCACCAAAAACGCCAAGGCCGGAAAGCCCTTGGCGTTGTCCATTGACCTGCGTCTGCAATACCTCGCCAACCGTGAATTGCGTAACGCGATCATCGAGAACGGCGCCAAGGCCGGCAGTCTGGTGATCATGGACGTGAAGAGCGGCGAGATCCTCGCCATGGTCAACCAGCCGACCTACAACCCGAACAACCGTCGCAACCTGCAACCGGCGATGATGCGTAACCGCGCGATGATCGACGTGTTCGAACCGGGTTCGACCATGAAAGCGATTTCCATGAGCGCCGCGATTGAAACCGGGCGCTGGAAGCCAACCGATACCGTCGAGGTGTACCCGGGCACTTTGCAGATTGGTAAATACACCATCAAGGACGTATCCAAGAGCGAAGGTCCGGTGCTCGACCTGACTGGCATCCTGATCAACTCCAGTAACGTCGGCATGAGTAAGGTCGCGTTCGATATCGGCGGCGAAACGATTTTCCGTCTGGCGCAAAAAGTCGGCCTCGGTCAGGACACCGGCCTGGGCTTCCCGGGCGAGCGCGTCGGCAACCTGCCGAACTACCGCGAATGGCGCAAGGCTGAAACCGCCACGCTGTCTTACGGCTACGGTATCTCGGTGACCGCGATCCAGTTGGTCCACGCCTTCTCGGCCCTGGCCAACAATGGTCGCCTCGCGCCGCTGACCCTGATCAAAACCGACAAGGCGCCGCAAACCACACAGGTATTGCCGGAAGCTGTCGCGAAAACCATGCAAACCATGCTGCAACAAGTGATCGAAGCCCCGCGCGGTGTATTCCGTGCGCAAGTGCCGGCGTATCACGTGGGCGGCAAGTCGGGTACCGCACGTAAAACGTCGGTCGGCACCAAAGGCTACGCCGAGAATTCCTACCGCTCGCTGTTCGCCGGCTTCGGCCCAATGAACGATCCGCGCTACGCCATCGTGGTGGTGATCGATGAGCCGACCAAGGCCGGTTACTTCGGTGGTCTGGTATCGGCCCCGGTGTTCAGCAAAGTGATGTCCGGGACCTTGCGTCTGATGAACATCACCCCGGACAACCTGCCACCCACTCAACAAGCGAACGCAACACCAGTCGTTCCGCTGAAAGCCAATGGAGGGCGCGGCTGATGTCTCTGAGTCTGAACAAGATTTTCGCCCATGCCGGCCGCGATCTGTTGATCCGCGAACTGACCCTGGACAGCCGCAACGTGCGGGCTGGCGATCTGTTTCTCGCCGTCCCTGGCGGCAAGTTCGACGGTCGCGCGCACATTGCCGATGCCCTGCAACGCGGTGCTGCCGCTGTGGCGTATGAAGTCGAAGGCGCGACCGTATTGCCGATTACCGATGTTCCACTGATTCCGGTCAAAGGCCTGGCGGCGCAGCTGTCGGACATCGCCGGGCGTTTTTACGGTGACCCTAGTCGTCACCTGAACCTGATCGGCGTGACCGGCACTAACGGCAAAACCAGCGTGACGCAGTTAGTTGCGCAAGCATTGGACTTGCTCGGCCAGCACTGCGGCATCGTCGGCACGTTGGGCACCGGTTTTTACGGCACGCTCGAAAGCGGCTTGCACACCACGCCGAACCCGATCGCCGTGCAGGCAACCCTCGCTGACCTGAAAAAGGCCGGTGCCAAAGCCGTCGCCATGGAAGTTTCTTCCCACGGTCTGGATCAGGGCCGCGTGACCGCACTGGCGTTCGATGTGGCGGTGATGACCAACCTGTCCCGCGATCACCTGGATTACCACGGCACCATGCAAGCCTACGGCGAAGCCAAGGCCAAGCTGTTTGCCTGGAACGATTTGAAGTGCCGGGTGGTTAACCTCGACGACGCATTCGGCCGCCAACTGGCAGCCGATAAACGCGAGTCGCGATTGATCACCTACAGCCTGGAAGATGCCAGCGCCTACCTTTATTGCCGTGAAGCGCAGTTCGATGACGAAGGTGTGCGCGCCACGTTGGTCACGCCGCAGGGTGAGCATCATCTGCGCAGCACCTTGCTCGGTCGTTTCAACCTGAGCAACGTGTTGGCCGCGGTCGGCGCCTTGCTCGGTCTGGACTATGCGCTGGACGAAATACTCAACGTGCTGCCGAAACTCGAAGGCCCGGCCGGACGCATGCAGCGCCTCGGCGGCGGTACTCAGCCGCTGGTCGTGGTCGATTACGCCCACACGCCGGATGCGCTGGAAAAAGTCTTGATGGCCCTGCGTCCTCACGCCAAAGGCCGTTTGCTGTGCCTGTTCGGTTGCGGTGGTGATCGCGATCGCGGCAAACGTCCGCTAATGGCTGAAGTGGTCGAGCGTCTGGCTGACGGCGTGCTGGTGACCGATGACAACCCGCGCACCGAAGACCCGGCAGTGATTTTCGACGACATCCGCGCCGGTTTTACCGCTGTGGATAAAGTCACCTTCGTCGCTGGCCGTGGCCAGGCGATTGCGCAATTGATCGCCAGCGCTTCGGCGGATGACGTGATTGTCCTGGCCGGTAAAGGTCACGAGGACTATCAGGAAATCAACGGCCAGCGTCACGCTTTCTCCGATCTGGTCGAGGCCGATCACGCCTTGACCGCGTGGGAGGTGGCCCATGCTTAAAGCCTTGAAACTGAGCGAACTGACCGGCGCGCTGAATGCTCGCCTGGTCACTGCCGATGCCAGCTTCGACGGCGTCAGCATCGACAGCCGCGCGATCAAGCCAGGCCAGCTCTTTATCGCCCTGACCGGCCCGCGCTTCGATGGTCATGACTATCTCAATGACGTCGCCGCAAAAGGCGCCGTTGCAGCGCTGGTCGAACGCGAAGTCGCCGACAGCGCACTGCCGCAATTGCTGGTGAAAGATACTCGTCAGGCGCTGGGGCAACTCGGCGCGTTGAACCGTGCGGCTTACACCCATCCCGTTGCGGCCATCACCGGTTCCAGCGGCAAGACCACGGTCAAGGAAATGCTCGCCAGCATCCTGCGCACGCGCGGTCCGGTGTTGGCGACCCGTGGCAACCTGAACAATGATCTCGGCGTTCCGCTGACCCTGCTCGAGCTCGCACCGGAACATACCGCTGCGGTGATCGAACTGGGTGCTTCGCGTCTCGGCGAAATCGCCTACACCGTAGGTATGACCAAGCCTCATGTGGCCGTGCTCAACAACGCCGGGACCGCCCACGTCGGCGAGTTCGGCGGGCCGGAAAAAATCGTTGAAGCCAAGGGCGAGATTATTGAAGGGCTCGATGCCGATGGCGTCGCCGTTCTCAATCTTGACGACAAAGCGTTCGACATCTGGAAGACCCGCGCTGCCGGTCGCAAAGTGCTGACCTTCGCCCTGAGCAATGTCAGTGCCGATTTCTACGGCAGCGATCTGGACCGCGACGCTCGCGGTTGCCCGGCGTTCAACCTGCACACTCCTGAAGGTATGGAGCGCGTTCAACTGAACCTGCTCGGCACCCATAACGTCGCCAATGCCATGGCCGCCGCCGCCGCTGCCCACGCGCTGGGCGTGTCGCTGTTCGGCATCGCCACCGGCCTCGGCGCGGTGCAGCCGGTCAAGGGCCGCACCGTCGCGCAACTGGCCACCAATGGCATGCGCGTAATCGATGACACATACAACGCGAACCCCACCTCCATGTGCGCCGCCGTTGATATACTCGCCGGCTTTTCCGGCCGCACCGTTCTGGTGCTCGGAGATATCGGCGAGTTGGGCGATTGGGCGGAGCAGGGGCACCGCGATGTGGGCGAGTACGCCCGCGGCAAGGTTTCCGCGCTTTACGCTGTCGGGCCAATGATGGCTCACGCCGTGAACGCTTTCGGCGAGCAGGCTTATCACTTTGCCACTCAGGCTGAGCTGATCAAGGCCTTGGGCGCCGAGCAAGACACAAACACCACCATTTTGATCAAGGGCTCGCGCAGCGCTGCGATGGAAAACATCGTCGCCGCTTTGTGCGGGACCAGCCTGGAGAAACATTAATGCTGCTGCTGCTAGCGGAGTATCTGCAACAGTTCTACAAAGGCTTCGCGGTCTTTCAGTACCTGACCCTGCGCGGGATTCTCGGTGTGCTGACCGCGCTGGTTTTGTCGCTGTGCTATGGCCCGTGGATGATCCGCACTTTACAGAACCGTCAGATCGGTCAATCCGTTCGTAACGACGGTCCACAATCGCACCTGTCCAAGTCCGGCACCCCGACCATGGGTGGTGCGCTGATTCTGTCATCCATCGGCGTCAGCACGTTGCTTTGGGCTGACCTGACCAACCGTTATGTCTGGACTGTGTTGCTGGTGACTTTGCTGTTCGGCGCCATCGGCTGGGTCGACGACTACCGCAAAGTGATCGAGAAGAACTCCCGTGGCTTGCCGAGCCGCTGGAAGTACTTCTGGCAATCGGTGTTCGGCCTGGGCGCGGCGATCTTCCTTTATATGACCGCAGCGACGCCGGTGGAAACCACCCTGATCCTGCCGATGCTCAAGGACCACAGCATTCCGCTGGGCATAGGTTTCATTGTCCTGACTTACTTCGTGATTGTCGGGTCGAGCAACGCGGTCAACCTGACCGACGGCCTCGACGGTCTGGCGATCATGCCTACCGTAATGGTCGGCGGCGGGTTGGGGATCTTCTGCTACCTGTCGGGTAACGTGAAATTCGCTGAATACCTGCTGATCCCGTATGTACCGGGCGCAGGCGAGTTGATCGTTTTCTGCGGCGCCTTGATCGGCGCGGGCCTCGGGTTCCTCTGGTTCAACACGTATCCGGCTCAGGTGTTCATGGGCGACGTCGGCGCACTGGCGCTGGGCGCGGCACTGGGCACCATCGCGGTGATCGTCCGTCAGGAAATCGTCCTGTTCATCATGGGCGGCGTGTTCGTGATGGAGACCCTGTCAGTCGTCATTCAGGTCGCGTCCTTTAAGCTCACCGGTCGCCGTGTGTTCCGCATGGCACCGATTCACCACCACTTTGAACTCAAGGGCTGGCCCGAGCCACGCGTGATCGTCCGTTTCTGGATCATCACCGTGATTCTCGTGCTGGTTGGCCTTGCCACCCTGAAGCTGAGGTAGAACGAGTGTCTCTGATCGCTTCTGACCACTTCCGCATCGTTGTCGGCCTCGGCAAGAGCGGCATGTCCCTGGTTCGCTTCCTGGCGAACCGGGGCACGTCGTTTGCTGTCGCCGATACGCGGGAAAATCCACCGGAACTGGCCACGCTCAAGCGTGACTATCCGCACGTGGAAGTGCGTTGTGGCGAGCTGGACGTCGAATTCCTGTGCCGCGCCGACGAGCTCTACGTGAGCCCCGGCCTGGCGCTGGCGACCCCGGCCCTGCAGGCTGCCGCCGCCCGTGGCGTGAAATTGTCCGGCGACATCGAGCTGTTCGCGCGTAACGCGAAGGCGCCGATTGTCGCCATCAGCGGTTCCAACGCGAAAAGCACCGTCACCACACTGGTCGGCGAGATGGCTGCGGCGGCCGGCAAGCGTGTCGCCGTTGGTGGCAACCTCGGTACGCCGGCGCTGGACCTGCTCAGCGACGACGTCGAGCTGTACGTGATGGAACTGTCGAGCTTCCAGCTCGAAACCACCGATCAGCTCAACGCCGAAGTGGCGACCGTGCTCAACGTCAGCGAAGACCACATGGACCGCTACAGCGGTCTGCCGGCTTATCACCTGGCCAAGCACCGGATCTTCCGGGGTGCCAAGCAGTTTGTGGTCAACCGTCAGGATGCCCTCAGCCGTCCGCTGATAGGCGAAGGTCAGCCATGCTGGACCTTCGGTTTGAGCAAGCCCGATTTCAAGGCCTTTGGTATCCGCGAAGAAGACGGCGAGAAGTACCTGGCCTTCGAATTCCAGAACCTGATGCCGGTGCGCGAGTTGAAAATTCGCGGCGCCCACAACCAGTCCAACGCCCTGGCGGCATTGGCCCTGGGCCACGCCGTCGGCCTGCCGTTCGACGCCATGCTCTCGAGCCTGCGCACCTTCGCCGGACTTGAGCATCGCTGCCAGTGGGTCCGCGACCTGAATGGCGTGAGCTACTACAACGATTCCAAAGCCACCAACGTCGGCGCCGCACTGGCTGCCATAGAAGGCCTGGGCGCGGACATCGACGGCAAGCTCGTGCTGATCGCCGGTGGCGACGGCAAGGGTGCCGAGTTCAAGGACCTGCGTGATCCGGTGGCGGCCAACTGCCGCGCCGTGGTGCTGATGGGCCGAGATTCCGAGCTGATCGCTCAGGCCATCGGCGATGCCGTGCCACTGATTCGCGTCAACTCGCTGATCGAAGCGGTCGAGCAATGCCGCGCCATCGCAGAGACGGGCGACGCCGTGTTGTTGTCGCCTGCGTGCGCCAGTTTCGACATGTTCAAGAATTACGAAGACCGTGGTCACCAGTTCGTCCGCGCCGTGGAGGATCTGGCATGAGCCTGATGAACATCATCAAGCCCTATCCGTCGCCGATCATCACCGGGCGCGGCATCGACCTCGACTTCCCGATGCTCGCCGGCTGCCTGGCATTGATCGGCCTCGGGCTGGTCATGATTGCATCGGCATCGACCGAAGTGGCGGCTGTGCAGTCGGGCAGCGCCCTGTACTACATGATTCGCCACCTTATCTACGTTGTGCTGGGCCTGGGTGCCTGCATCGTCACCATGATGATTCCGATCGCCACCTGGCAACGCCTGGGCTGGCTGATGCTGATCGGTGCGTTCGGTCTGCTGGTGATGGTGATCATCCCGGGGATCGGCCGTGAAGTGAACGGTTCGATGCGCTGGATCGGCTTCAGTTTCTTCAACGTTCAGCCGTCGGAAATTGCCAAGGTATTTGTCGTTATTTACCTTGCCGGTTACCTGGTGCGTCGCCAGAAAGAAGTGCGTGAAAGCTGGATGGGCTTCTTCAAGCCGTTCATCGTTCTGCTGCCAATGGCGGGTCTGTTGCTGATGGAGCCGGACTTCGGTGCCACCGTCGTGATGATGGGGGCTGCTGCGGCGATGCTGTTCCTCGGCGGGGTCGGGCTGTTCCGTTTTTCCTTGATGGTTGTCCTGGCGGTCGCGGCGGTGGTGTTGTTGATTCAAGTGCAGCCGTATCGAATGGCGCGCCTGACCAACTTCGCGGATCCGTGGGCCGACCAGTTCGGTGCCGGCTATCAGTTGTCTCAAGCGTTGATCGCGTTTGGTCGCGGCGAATGGCTGGGCGTTGGCCTGGGCAACAGCGTGCAGAAACAGTTCTACCTGCCGGAAGCCCACACCGACTTCGTGTTCTCGGTCCTGGCCGAAGAGCTGGGTGCCGTGGGTTCTTTGTGCACGGTGGCGCTGTTCGTCTTTGTCTGTATTCGTGGCATGTACATCGGTTATTGGGCCGAGAAGGCCAAGCAATTTTTCGCCGCCTACATCGCGTACGGCTTGTCGTTCCTGTGGATTGGTCAGTTCCTGATCAACATCGGGGTGAACGTCGGTCTGCTGCCAACTAAAGGTCTGACTCTGCCGTTCCTCAGTTACGGCGGTAGCTCGTTGGTGATCTGCTGTGCCTGTCTCGGCTTGTTGCTGCGCATCGAATGGGAAAGTCGAACCCACTTGGGCAGCGAAGAGATGGAGTTCCATGAAAGCGACTTCGCCGAGGAGCCGACCCATGGGCGCTAACGTATTGATCATGGCGGGCGGCACCGGTGGTCACGTGTTTCCGGCGCTGGCGTGTGCCCGCGAATTCCAGGCCCGTGGTTACACCGTGCATTGGCTCGGGACACCGCGTGGCATCGAGAACGATCTGGTCCCGGTGGCCGGCATCGAACTGCATCGAATCAATGCCAGTGGTCTGCGTGGCAAGGGCAAGCTGTCCCTGCTCAAGGCGCCGTTCATGTTGCTCAAGTCGATCTGGCAGGCGCGGACGATCATTCGTCAGCTGCGGCCGGTGTGTGTCGTCGGCTTTGGTGGTTATGTGACCGGTCCTGGTGGCGTTGCAGCCAAACTGGCCGGCGTGCCGGTGATCGTTCATGAACAGAACGCCGTGGCCGGTACCGCCAATCGGTTGCTGGTGCCGTTGGCCGCCCGAGTCTGTGAAGCGTTCCCCGACACCTTTACCCTGTCGGGCAGCCGTCGGACCACCGGTAACCCGGTGCGCACCGAGCTGTTCCTCGACACACCGCGGCAGGCTCTGGCCGGTCGCAAGGCGCGTTTGCTGATCCTGGGCGGAAGCCTGGGCGCAGAACCGTTGAACAAGTTGCTGCCTGAAGCCCTGTCGCAAGTCGCCCCCGACCTGCGCCCGGAAGTGTTTCATCAGGCCGGTAAAAACCACGATGAAGTGACTGCAGAGCGCTACCGCGCGGCTGGCGTCGAGGCGCAAGTGCAGCCTTTCATCAAAGACATGGCCCAAGCCTATGGCTGGGCCGACCTGGTGGTGTGCCGCGCAGGCGCGTTGACCATCAGTGAACTGGCCGCCGCCGGTCTGCCCTCGATGCTGGTGCCTTTGCCCCACGCGATCGACGATCACCAGACCCGCAACGCCGATTATTTGGCCCGTGAAGGCGCTGCCTTCCTGATGCCGCAAAGAACGACTGGCGCAGCGGATCTTGCCGCACGCCTGACAGAGGTCCTGATGCAACCACAACGACTGACCGACATGGCTACCGCGGCACGCCGCCTGGCCAAACCCGATGCAACCCGTAACGTGGTCGATACCTGCCTGGAGGTGGCCCATGGTTGAGAATCAGAAAGCCATGCCGCAACCGGAAATGCGCCGCATCCGTCGCATCCACTTCGTCGGAATCGGCGGCGTGGGCATGTGCGGTATCGCCGAAGTGTTGTTGAACCTGGGCTATGAAGTGTCCGGTTCCGACCTGAAAGCTTCGCCGGTGACCGAGCGTCTCGAGTCCTTCGGTGCCCAGATCTTTATCGGCCACCGTGCCGAGAACGCCGCGACCGCCGATGTGCTGGTCACCTCCAGTGCCGTGAACACCTCCAACCCGGAAGTCGCCACCGCCCTGGAACGCCGCATTCCGGTGGTGCCTCGCGCTGAAATGCTGGCTGAGCTGATGCGCTACCGCCACGGCATCGCCGTCGCCGGTACCCATGGCAAAACCACCACCACCAGCCTGATCGCTTCGGTGTTTGCCGCCGGTGGGCTCGACCCGACATTTGTCATCGGTGGCCGTCTGAATGCCGCGGGCACCAATGCCCAGCTCGGCACCAGCCGTTACCTGATCGCCGAAGCCGACGAAAGCGACGCCAGCTTCCTGCATTTGCAGCCGCTGGTGGCCGTAGTCACCAACATTGACGCCGACCACATGGCGACCTACGACGGTGACTTCAACAAACTGAAGAAAACCTTCGTCGAGTTCCTGCACAACCTGCCGTTCTACGGTCTGGCGGTGGTGTGCCTGGACGATCCGGTGGTGCGTGAAATCCTGCCGCAGGTGAAACGTCCGACGGTCACTTACGGCTTCGGCGACGACTGCGACGTGCGCGCGATCAATGTGCGTCAGCAGGGCATGCAGACCTTCTTCACCGTGCTGCGCCCTGATCGCGATCCGCTGGATGTCTCGGTGAACATGCCGGGCAACCACAACGTGTTGAACGCACTGGCAACCATCTGCATCGCTACCGATGAAGGTGTCAGCGATGAAGCCATCGTCCAGGGCCTGTCCGGGTTCCAGGGTGTCGGCCGACGCTTCCAGGTCTACGGCGAACTGCCGGTAGACGGTGGCAGCGTGATGCTGGTCGACGACTACGGTCACCACCCGACCGAAGTCGCCGCGGTCATCAAGGCCGTGCGCGGTGGCTGGCCGGAACGCCGTCTGGTGATGGTCTACCAGCCGCACCGTTACAGCCGCACCCGCGACCTGTACGACGATTTCGTCAATGTATTGGCCGACGCTAACGTCCTGCTGCTGATGGAAGTCTACCCGGCCGGTGAAGAACCGATCCCTGGGGCCGACAGCCGCAAGCTGTGCAACAGCATCCGTCAGCGCGGTCAGCTCGACCCGATCTACATCGAGCGCGGTGTTGACCTCGCGCCGGTGGTCAAGCCGCTGCTGCGTGCTGGCGACATCCTGCTGTGCCAGGGCGCCGGTGACATCGGTGGTCTCGCACCGAAACTGTTGAAAAGTCCGTTGTTCGCAGGCGCCGTTGCTGCGCCGAGTGTGGGGAAGTTGAAATGACTGCTGCTTACGCCAACCTCGTCTCCACTATTGCGCCGAAAGATTTCGGCCGCGTCGCCGTGCTCTTCGGCGGCAAGAGTGCCGAGCGTGAGGTTTCTCTCAAGTCGGGTAACGCGGTTCTCGACGCGCTGCTAAGCGCCGGTGTGGACGCGTTTGGTCTCGACGTGGGCGATGACCTTTTGCAGCGTCTGCTGAACGAAAAAATCGATCGCGCCTTCATCATTCTCCACGGTCGTGGCGGTGAAGACGGCAGCATGCAGGGCCTGCTGGAGTGCCTGGGTATTCCGTACACCGGCAGCGGCATCCTTGCTTCCGCGCTGGCCATGGACAAGCTGCGGACCAAACAGGTCTGGCACAGCCTCGGTATTCCGACGCCACGCCATGCCGTACTGAGCTCCGAGGCCGATTGTATTTCGGCGGCGACGGAACTGGGCTTCCCTTTGATCGTCAAACCGGCCCATGAAGGTTCAAGTATCGGGATGGCCAAAGTGACCTCCGCGCCGGAGTTGATCGACGCGTGGAAAGCGGCCAGTACCTACGATTCGCAAGTGTTGGTCGAGCAATGGATTCAAGGTCCGGAGTTCACCATCGCCACCCTGCGTGACCAGGTGTTGCCACCGATTGCCCTGGGCACGACGCACAGTTTCTACGACTACGACGCCAAGTACGTGGCTTCCGATACCCAGTACCGGATCCCGTGTGGCCTGGACAGCAACAAAGAAAAAGAACTGATGGACCTCACGGCGAAAGCCTGTGAGGCGCTGGGTATCGCCGGTTGGGGCAGGGCTGACGTGATGCAGGACGCCGACGGGCAGTTCTGGTTCCTGGAAGTCAATACCGCACCGGGCATGACCGATCACAGTCTGGTGCCGATGGCGGCTCGTGCTGCCGGTCTGGATTTCCAGCAACTGGTTCTGGCGATTCTGGCCGCAAGTATCGAGCCGCGAGGTTAAGAGCATGCAAGGCGCACAGCTGAGACATCAGCCCTCCGCACCACCCGGCCGCAAGCCGGTACCGCGGGGTGCCAGCCGAATGGTGGCCAAAGAGCCGATGTCTGCGCGCCTGCCGAAAGCCAATTTTGGTTTTCTGAAAAGCCTGTTCTGGCCGGTGCTGCTGGTCGCACTGGGTTTCGGTACTTACGAAGGCGCGCAGCGTTTGTTGCCGTACGCCGACCGGCCGATCACCAAGATCAACGTGCAGGGCGACTTGAGTTACATCAGCCAGCAAGCGGTGCAGCAGCGGATCGCCCCGTACGTGGCGTCGAGCTTCTTCACCATCGATCTTGCGAGCATGCGTACCGAGCTTGAAACGATGCCATGGATTGCCCACGCCGAAGTGCGTCGGGTGTGGCCGGATCAAGTGGTGATCCGCCTGGAAGAACAACTGCCGGTGGCCCGTTGGGGCGATGAGTCGCTGTTGAACAACCAGGGTCAGGCGTTCACCCCGCGTGAGTTGGCGAATTACGAACACTTGCCACAGCTGTTCGGCCCACAACGGGCCCAACAGCAAGTGATGCAGCAATATCAGGTGCTGAGCCAGATGCTCAGGCCGTTGGGCTTCTCGATTGCACGCCTGGAGTTGCGTGATCGAGGTAGCTGGTTCCTGACCACCGGCGCCGGTAGCGCGGGCCCGGGAATCGAACTGTTGCTGGGACGCGGCAACCTGCTGGAAAAGATGCGCCGCTTCATTGCCATCTATGACAAGACGCTTAAAGAACAGATTACGAACATTGCGCGCATCGATCTGCGCTACGCCAACGGCCTCGCTGTTGGCTGGCGGGAACCTGTAGCGCCCACGACAGCCCAACCCGCTGTCGCGAAGAATTAAGAAGAGGCAGGACCATGGCAAACGTGCAAAGCGGCAAAATGATCGTCGGTCTCGATATCGGCACCTCCAAGGTGGTGGCGCTGGTCGGCGAGGTCTCGGACGACGGCACGCTGGAAATCGTCGGGATCGGTACCCATCCGTCCCGTGGCCTGAAGAAAGGCGTGGTGGTGAACATCGAGTCCACCGTGCAATCGATCCAGCGCGCGATCGAAGAGGCGCAGCTGATGGCTGGTTGCCGCATTCACTCGGCGTTCGTCGGCGTGGCCGGCAATCACATCCGCAGCCTGAACTCCCACGGCATCGTGGCGATTCGTGATCGCGAAGTCAGCTCCGCCGACCTCGAGCGCGTGCTCGACGCCGCCCAGGCCGTGGCAATCCCGGCTGACCAGCGCGTTCTGCACACCCTGCCGCAGGATTACGTGATCGATAACCAGGAAGGTGTTCGTGAGCCTCTGGGCATGTCGGGCGTACGTCTGGAAGCCAAGGTTCACGTGGTCACCTGCGCCGTCAACGCCGCACAGAACATTGAAAAATGCGTGCGTCGCTGCGGCCTGGAAATCGACGACATCATTCTCGAGCAGCTTGCTTCCGCGTATTCGGTCCTGACCGACGACGAGAAAGAGCTGGGCGTGTGCCTGGTGGACATCGGTGGCGGCACCACCGACATCGCGATCTTCACCGAAGGCGCGATCCGTCACACCGCGGTGATCCCGATTGCGGGCGATCAGGTAACCAACGACATCGCCATGGCGTTGCGCACCCCGACCCAGTACGCCGAAGAAATCAAGATTCGCTACGCCTGCGCCTTGGCCAAACTGGCCGGTGCCGGTGAAACCATCAAGGTTCCAAGCGTTGGCGACCGTCCACCGCGCGAGCTGTCCCGCCAGGCCCTGGCCGAAGTGGTCGAGCCGCGTTACGACGAGCTGTTCACGCTGATCCAGGCCGAACTGCGTCGCAGCGGCTACGAAGACCTGATCCCGGCCGGCATCGTGCTGACCGGTGGTACGTCGAAGATGGAAGGCGCAGTCGAACTGGCCGAAGAAATCTTCCACATGCCGGTCCGCCTGGGCGTGCCGCATGGCGTCAAGGGCCTGGACGATGTGGTTCGCAACCCGATTTATTCCACCGGCGTTGGCCTGTTGATGTACGGCCTGCAAAAGCAGTCCGACGGGATTTCGTTCTCGGGCATCAGCAGCCGCGACAGCTACAGCAATGAAGAACCGAAAGTCGCCTTGCTCGATCGCTTCAAGAGCTGGGTACAAGGCAACTTCTAAAGATATACCGCAGCACCGTTGTAGATACAGGCAGTAGGCGAAAAAACTAGAGAAATGAAAGGAGAGGGAAAATGTTCGAACTCGTAGACAACATCCCCGCAAGCCCGGTTATTAAAGTTATCGGTGTTGGCGGAGGCGGCGGCAACGCCGTCAACCACATGGTCAAGAGCAACATTGAAGGCGTTGAATTCATCTGCGCCAACACTGATGCCCAGGCGCTGAAATCCATCGGCGCGCGGACCATCCTGCAACTGGGCACCGGCGTGACCAAAGGTCTTGGCGCTGGCGCCAACCCTGAAGTAGGTCGTCAGGCCGCTCTCGAAGATCGTGAGCGCATTGCCGAAGTCCTGCAGGGCACCAATATGGTGTTCATCACCACCGGCATGGGCGGTGGTACCGGTACCGGTGCTGCGCCGATCATTGCTGAAGTGGCCAAGGAAATGGGGATTCTCACCGTTGCGGTGGTGACTCGTCCGTTCCCGTTCGAAGGCCGCAAGCGCATGCAGATCGCCGACGAAGGTATCCGTCTGCTGTCTGAAAGCGTCGACTCGTTGATCACCATTCCCAACGAGAAGCTGCTGACCATCCTTGGCAAGGACGCAAGCCTGCTGTCCGCATTCGCCAAGGCCGACGATGTACTGGCCGGTGCCGTTCGCGGTATCTCCGACATCATCAAGCGCCCGGGCATGATCAACGTCGACTTTGCCGACGTACGCACCGTGATGAGCGAAATGGGCATGGCGATGATGGGCACTGGCTGCGCCAGCGGTCCGAACCGTGCACGTGAGGCTACTGAAGCGGCCATTCGCAACCCGTTGCTGGAAGACGTGAACCTGCAAGGTGCACGCGGCATCCTGGTGAACATCACCGCCGGTCCTGACCTGTCCCTGGGTGAGTACTCCGACGTGGGTAGCATCATCGAAGCCTTTGCTTCCGAGCACGCGATGGTCAAGGTCGGTACCGTTATCGATCCGGACATGCGCGACGAGCTGCACGTGACCGTGGTTGCCACAGGTTTAGGCGCGAAAATCGAGAAGCCTGTAAAGGTCATCGACAACACCATGCACACGTCCGTGGCATCGCAGCCGCAACAGCAAGCGCCTTCGCGTCAGGAAGCGCCTGCGGTAAACTACCGTGACCTGGACCGTCCGACCGTCATGCGCAACCAGGCTCAGGCCGGTGCTGCGACTGCCGCGAAGATGAATCCGCAAGATGATCTGGACTACCTGGACATCCCGGCTTTCCTGCGTCGTCAGGCCGATTAATGGAATGTATCAGGGCTATGAAGGTGATTGGTGTTCAGCAAAGGTCTGGTCTGCTATCATCGCCAGCCTTTGTTGATACCAGTTCGCAATTTGCGCTGAAGCGGCCCAAGCCATGATTAAACAACGCACACTGAAAAATATTATCCGTGCTACAGGTGTAGGCCTGCACTCCGGGGAGAAGGTATACCTGACCCTCAAGCCCGCACCTATCGACACCGGCATTGTGTTTGTTCGTGCCGATCTCGACCCTGTGGTGCAGATTCCTGCCCGCGCGGAAAACGTTGGTGAAACCACGATGTCGACCACATTGGTCAGTGGTGACACCAAAGTTGATACGGTGGAGCACTTGCTCTCGGCCATGGCTGGCCTGGGCATCGATAACGCCTACGTCGAGCTCTCCGCGTCTGAAGTTCCGATCATGGATGGTAGCGCTGGACCTTTCGTATTCCTGATCCAATCGGCCGGCCTGGAAGAACAGGACGCCGCCAAGAAGTTCATCCGGATCCTGCGGGAAGTGACAGTGGAAGACGGCGACAAGCGCGCCACTTTCGTCCCTTTCGAAGGTTTCAAAGTGAGCTTCGAGATCGATTTCGATCACCCGGTTTTCCGTGACCGCACACAAAGTGCAAGCGTGGATTTTTCCAGCACTTCGTTTGTAAAAGAAGTCAGCCGCGCCCGTACCTTTGGTTTCATGAGTGATATCGAGTACCTGCGCAAGCACAATCTCGCACTCGGCGGCAGCGTTGAAAACGCTATTGTGGTCGACGCGGATGGTGTACTGAACGAAGACGGCCTTCGCTATGAAGACGAATTCGTGAAGCACAAGATCCTCGATGCAATTGGTGACCTCTACCTGCTGGGCAATAGCCTGATTGGTGAGTTCAAGGGCTTCAAGTCCGGACATGCATTGAACAACCAGCTGCTGCGCAAGTTGATTGAGCAGACAGATGCTTGGGAAGTCGTGACTTTCGAAGACGCCAGCACTGCACCGATCTCTTACATGCGTCCCGTTGCGGCCGTGTAAGTAAAAAACCTCTCTAGTTTTTTAAAGGCTACCTTCGGGTGGCCTTTTTTTATGCCTGCGGGAAAGGCCTCAATCCGCAGCGACCACCCGATTACGCCCACTTTCCTTGGCCTGATACAGCGCCTTGTCCGCTGCAAACAATAGCTGTTCCAGACTGATCTCAGCGGAGGTGGTCCAGGTACTGATACCGATACTGACAGTAATCGGCGACTCGGCACCTGCAACCAGCGGCAATTGCTCCACTGTCGCTCGGATGTGTTCGGCAATCTGTTGCGCACCCTGGCTGTCGGTTTCCGCGAGAATCACCGAAAACTCCTCACCGCCGTAACGGGCGACCAGATCGGCTGGTCGCCTTACATTGTCGGAGGTCACCTTGGCCAACGAGCGCAAGGCATCATCGCCAGCCTGATGCCCATGACGATCGTTGAACGCCTTGAAGTGGTCGGCATCAATCATCAACAGCGACAATGGCTGGCCGGAACGTTGAGCGCGAAACCACTCATGACGCAGGACCTGATCCAGCGTTCGGCGGTTGGCCAGGCCGGTCAAGGCATCGGTGGCCGCCAGTTGCGCCAGTTCCTGTTCGGCATTGTGGCGAAGGCGCAATTCCCGGCTGAGCAGCCAAGTCAGCCAGAGCAAGCTGATGCACAGCGCAATAGTCGCAACGCTAACCACCACTGCAGTGCGCTTCCACGAGGCAAATACTTCATCACTGGACAGTGCAACGATGACGATCAACGGCAAGTTGCCCACCTTGGAGAACGTGTACAGGCGTTTGTCCTTATAGCGGCTTGAATCACCGGTGAAGCTGCCGTTGCCTTCTTTGACGATGCGCTGAAAGTTGGGACGGTTGCTGAAGTCCTTGCCAATCAGCTCTTCGGCCAGGCGGGGTTCCTGGGCCAGAAGAATCCCGTCCGAGCTGATCAGGTTGACCGAGCTGTCACGCCCGATGCTCAAACTGTTGAACAGCTGATCGAAATAACTCAAGCGCATGGCGGCTTCGGCCACACCGAGGAATTCGCCCTGTGAGCCGCTGACCCGGCGACTGAAGCTGATTCGCCATTCATGTTCAGCCTGCCTGGAACGGAAGGGGCGGCTGATGAGCATGCTCGGATCACGATTGGTCACGTGTGACTGAAAGTACTCGCGGTCAGCGAAATTGCCCTTTCTAGGCTCCACCGAGGCCGAGTCGGCGATCACGTCGCCCTTGTTGTCCAGCAACAAAATGTCGCCCTTGTACGGCGCGGCAGTGGCACGGTCAAACAAGGCCAGATGGCGGATGGCAGGGGAAACGTTCTTGAGGTCTTCACGCTGCGAGGCTGCGATCAAGCCTTGCAAGGACAGGTCATAGAGTTCGACGTTGCGTAACACGTCTGCGTCGATCAGTTGCACGATATTGGTTGCTGCGCGAGTGGCAGATTGTTCAGCATTGGCGCGTTCGCGAATGAGCAGGAACGCCACGATGCTCAATATCGCAATCACCAGCAGCAAACTGCCAAGAACCAGAAGCCGCTCCGATCGCGTCGACCGGATCGGATGGTGAGATGTTGGACTGCTCACACTCATGGTTCTGACTTCTGCTAATGAGGCGTTATGAAAGTGTTTTGCAAGACTCAGGCAGAATCCCAGAAACCGTTTGCGTTCGGAGCGCCTGTATAAATCCCGGATAAAAAAAAGACCAGCAAAACATGCTGGCCTTTTGCTTATTGAAGCTTAGAAGACATTGAGCGGGTAGTCGACGATCACCCGGTATTCATCAGTGTCCTGATCCAGCGCGTCGTAGCCGTTGCCTCCACGGTTGGACGCCCATTGCAGGCGCAGCGCCAGGTTTTTGGCCTTGCCGCCCTGAACCACATACTTGAGATCGATTGTCGCGTTCCCAGTGCCTGGCGTTTTTGCCATCAGCGTGAGCAGCAGGCGCCACCGTTGCAGCAATTGCAATGAATAACGGGCTGAATCCAAGAGGGAAACGCACTAGCGGTAAAGCGCCTTGGGTCAACTAAGAGCCTCGTTGTTTTGAGACTCCGGATGTTTCTTGTTAGGGAAGACGAACTTAAGCTGTTTAAAACCACAACGAAAAAAAGCCGCTGATAGCAGCGGCTTTGAAGACAACTTTTCAATGGGAAGAGCCGATGAAAAGTGTCGAGGGAAACAGAGTGATACTTGGCAATCAGCTGTCTTTCTCAACCCGTGACCGGGCTTGAGTGGTCGACGCTTGAGGGGTTTGCGCAGCTTCCTGAGCCTTGGCCGTCATTTCGTTCTGATATTGTTCGAATGCAGCAGCGCGTGCGGAATTTTGCGCGACGAACGTCTGCGACTCTTCAGCGATGGCGAACGGAGACAGAAACAAAGAGGACAAAACGAAAGCGCTGGCAATACCCATAGTGTTGGACATCTTTAAAACCTTCTTGCTTGGCAAGTGCTGTTTGGTGCGGCAAAGATAAGGGGCTTGGGCGAGGGGAAAAAGAGCGGGTTGCAGAAAGGACTGTTACGCAAAGAGCAAAGATCGTCAGACCGGGAGGTGGATACCGAAGGTATTCATACCGTGATCACTGCGCACAAACACATCCCCGCCATGCATCAGCGCAATCGCCTTGACGATCGCCAACCCCAACCCATGGTTGTTGCCACTGTTGCTGCGCGACGCATCGACCCGATAAAAACGCTCAAACAATCGCGGCAAATGCTCGCTGGCAATTGGCGATCCAGGGTTCGCAACCCCGATGCTCACCTGATGCTCCTCAACTTCGATCCGCACCTCAATCACTTGCCCAGGCTCGGTGTGCTGCACCGCATTGCTTAGCAGATTAATCAAGGCCCGGCGCAGATGAGCGATCTCGATCCGCACCTGCGCGTCACCACTGACCTGCACCTGAACCTGCGCGTCTTCAAGAATGAAATCCAGGTACTCCAGCGTCGTCGCCACTTCATCGGCCAGCGAGGTGGAGGTCAGTTTGGTAGCTTTGCTGCCCTGATCCGCGCTGGCGAGGAACAGCATGTCGTTGATGATCGAGCGCAGTCGCTCAAGCTCTTCAAGGTTCGATTGCAGCACTTCAAAATAGTGTTCGGCGGATCGCCCGCGAGTCAGCGCAACTTGGGTCTGGCCGATCAGGTTGGTCAGCGGCGAGCGCAGTTCATGGGCCACGTCCGCGTTGAACGACTCAAGGCGCGAATAAGCCTGTTCGACCCGCGCCAGTGTCGAATTGAACGAGTTGACGAACTGATTCAGTTCCGGCGGCAGCGGCGACAATTGCAGGCGGCCGGACAACAACGGCGGTGCCAGCCGCTGGGCTTCCTGGGACAACTTGATCAGGGGCTTGAGGCCGATTCGTGCCACCCAATAACCGAGGGCCGACGCCAGCAACACGCCGATGATTGCCAGGCTGATCAGGGCAATCAGCAGATGATGTTGAGTCTGCAGAAACGTCTCGGTGTCGATGCCGATCATGAAGCGCAACGGCGGGCGTTGATCTTTGGCCGGGAACTGACTGACCAGCACTTTCAGCGGATATGGCTGATCCGGCAGATTCAAGTCGCGCATGCCCAGCGGGCCTTCGGCAAAGGCGCGGATCTGCGGCGTCAGGTTGCCGTATTCGTAGTGCGGATCACCGCTGATAATCCAGAAACTGATGCGCTTGTCTTCTTCACCGAGCAGCTTGAGCTTGTTGTTGATCTTCACCCAGTGTTCGGGTGTGCCATAACGGCCGACCGTGGATTCGAGCACGCTGTAGCGCGCGTCCAGTTCAGCCTCGGGCAACAAACCCAAGCCTTTATCGACCTGCTGGTACAACGCCCAGCCGATCAACAAAAACACCAAAAGCGCCACCAGCGTGAACATCCCGCTGAGGCGCAGGGCAATCGAGTTACTGGACACCACGGCTCTCCAGCACATAACCCATGCCACGAATCGTGTGCAGCAGTTTCTCGTCGAACGGCCCGTCGAGCTTCGCTCGCAAGCGTTTGATCGCGACTTCGACGACGTTGGCGTCGCTGTCGAAATTGATGTCCCAGACCATTTCGGCGATGGCGGTTTTCGAAAGAATTTCACCCTGGCGGCGGGCCAGGACACTCAGCAGCGAGAACTCCTTGGCGGTCAGGTCCAGGCGCGTGCCGGCGCGGGTGGCTTTGCGGCTGATCAAATCTATCCACAGGTCGGCGATGCTCACTTGCACCGGTTCGTGACCGCCGCTGCGACGGGTTAGCGCTTGCAGGCGCGCCACCAGTTCGAGAAAGGAAAACGGTTTGCCGAGGTAATCGTCGGCACCGTCGCGCAGGCCTTTGATGCGATCTTCCACACGCTCGCGGGCGGTGAGCATGATCACCGGGGTTTGCTTGCGCGCACGCAATGCGCGCAGTACGCCGAAGCCGTCGAGGCCCGGCAGCATGACGTCGAGGACGATCACCGCATAGTCGCTTTCCAGCGCCAGGTGCAGGCCTTCGACGCCGTCGCGCGCCAGGTCCACGGTGTAACCCTGTTCCGTCAGGCCGCGGTGCAGATAGTCCGCGGTTTTTTCCTCGTCTTCGATAATCAGAACGCGCATGACCCCGCCTCAGTCTGTGGTCGCCAGCGCCGGTACGGGCGCAGGTTTGGGCCTATGGAATAGCCGCTCAAGCCACAAGTATATGACCGGAGTGGTGAACAGCGTCAGCGCCTGGCTCACCAGCAAGCCGCCGACCACCGCGATCCCCAAGGGCTGGCGCAATTCGGCGCCGGTGCCGTAACCGAGCATCAGCGGCAGGGCGCCGAGCAGGGCGGCGAGGGTGGTCATGATGATCGGCCGGAACCGCGTCATACACGCCTCAAAGATCGCCTCTTCGGGAGGCAAGCCACGGTTACGTTGGGCGTCCAGCGCGAAGTCGATCATCAGGATGCCGTTCTTCTTGACGATGCCGATCAGCAGCACCAACCCGATCAGCACCATGATCGAAAAGTCCTGCCCGCAAATCCACAACATGATCACCGCGCCGAGCCCCGCCGACGGCAGCGTCGAGATGATGGTCAGCGGATGCACGAAGCTCTCGTAGAGCACGCCAAGAATGATGTACACCGCCACTAGTGCCGCCAGAATCAGCCATGGCTGGCTGGCCAGCGAACTCTGGAACGCCTGGGCCGCGCCCTGGAAATTACCGCTGATGGCCGCCGGCATGCCGATGTCGGTCTTGGCCTGATTGAGCATGATCACCGCATCGCCCAACGCGACGCCGGGTGCCAGGTTGAACGACAGGTTGGCCGCCGGGAACATCCCGTCGTGAGCGATGGACAACGGGCCGATGGTTGGCGCATCGAATTTCGCCAGGGCCGACAGTGGCACCATTTCCCCGCTCAGCGGCGAACGCAGGTAGAAATAATTGAGACTTTCGGCCTTGCCGCGCTGCTTGGTGTCCAGTTCCAGAATCACGTTGTACTGGTTGGTCTGGGTCTGGAACTCATTGATCTGCCGCTGGCCGAAGGCGTCGTACAACGCTTCGTCGACATCGCTGGCGGTCAGGCCGAAACGCGCGGCGGCGCTGCGGTCAATGCTGATGTGGGTGATGCTGCCACCCAGTTGCAGGTCGTTGGAAATGTCACGGAACGCCGGGTTGGCGCGCAGTTTTTCCGTGAGGCGCTGGGTCCAGGTGCTGAGGATCGCGCCGTCGTTGCTCTTGAGCACGTATTGGTACTGCGCGCGACTCGGGCCGGAGCTGAGGTTGATGTCTTGTCCGGCGCGCAGGTACAGCACGATGCCCGGGACTTTCATCAATTGCGGGCGAATCCGATCAATGAACTGGCTGGCGGAGACGTCGCGGTCGCCGCGTTTTTTCAGCGAAATCCAGAAGCGGCCGTTGGCGATGGTCTGGTTGCTGCCCGAAACACCGACCGAATGGGAGAACGTCTCGACGGCGGGATCGGCGGCGACGATCTCGGCCATCGCCAGGTGTTTTTTCACCATGTCGCCGTAGGAAATATCAGCAGCTGCTTCGGTGGTGCCAAGGACGAAACCGGTGTCCTGTACCGGGAAGAAACCCTTCGGAATGAAAATGTACCCGGCGACCGCCAGTCCGAGGGACAGGCCGAACACACCGATCATCAATTTCTGATGGGCGAGGGCGCGGCGCAAGCCTTTCTCATACAGCGCCAGCAAGCGTTCGCCGAAACCAGGTTTACCGTGGGCGTGATGCACCGGCGCGCGCATGAATAGCGCGGCCAGAGTCGGCGCCAGCGTCAGGGACACCACCACGGAAATCATGATGGTCGAGGTGGCGGTCAGGGCGAACTCCTTGAACAGCCGCCCGACCACGCCACCCATGAACAGCAACGGAATAAACGCCGCTACCAGCGAGAAGCTGATCGAGACCACGGTAAAGCCGATCTCGCCGGCACCCTTGATCGCCGCCTCGCGCATGCCGTCGCCAGCCTCCAGGTGACGGTGAATGTTTTCCACCACCACAATCGCATCGTCCACCACAAACCCGACGGACACCACGATTGCTACCAGTGTCAGGTTATTCAGGCTGAAGCCCATGATGTACATCAGGGCAAAACTGGCGATCAGCGACACACCGAGCACCGACGCCACGATCAGGGTCGCCGACAACTGCCGCAGGAACAGCGCCATCACCGCCACCACCAGCAGGATCGCGATCAGCAGGGTGACTTCCACTTCATGCAGCGAAGCGCGGATGGTCTGGGTGCGGTCGATCAACACTTTGACCTGCACCGAGGCCGGCAGCATGGCCTCCAGCGTCGGCAGGGCCGCTTGAATACGGTCCACGGTCTCGACGATGTTGGCCCCCGGTTGCCGGAAAATCACCAGGTTCACCCCCGGCTGACCGTCAGCCCAGGCCTGGATGTAGGCATCTTCCGAACCGTCGACGACTTTGGCCACATCCTTGAGATGAACCGGTGCGCCGTCCTTGTAGGAAACAATCAGCTGACCGTATTCCTGGGGGTGGAACAATTGGTCGTTGGTGGACAAGGTCGAAATGCTCGACTCGCCGTACAGCGCACCCTTGGCCAGGTTGAGGCTGGTCTGCTGGATCGCCAGGCGAATGTCCGCCAGGGTCAGGCCAATGGCGGCGAGTTTGTCCGCCGACGCCTGCACGCGAATCGCCGGACGTTGCTGACCGGTGATGTTGATATTGCCTACGCCGTCGATCTGGCTGATTTGACGGGCGAGCAGAGTTTCCACCAGGTCACTGACTTCGGTGCCGGGCATTTGCGGCGAGTTGATGCTGAGGATCAGCACCGGACTGTCGGCCGGGTTGACCTTCCTCCAGTTCGGCAGGTTCGGCATGTCTTTGGGCAGTTTGCCGGCGGCGGTGTTAATCGCGGCCTGGACTTCCTGCGCGGCGGTGTCGATGCTTTTGTCGAGGGTGAATTGCAGGGTCAGAATGGTCGAGCCCAAGGCGCTGCTCGAGGTCATCTGGGTCATGCCGGGGATGGCGCTGAATTGCACTTCAAGCGGCGTGGCCACCGACGAGGCCATGGTTTCGGGGTTGGCGCCGGGCAGTTGTGCGGCCACCTGGATGGTCGGGAATTCCGCTTCCGGCAGCGGCGCAATCGGCAGTCGCGGAAACGCGATCACCCCCAGCAGCACCAAGGCAAAGGTCAGCAGGACCGTCGCCACCGGATGATCGATGCACCACGCGGAAACCGAGCCATGTCCCTTCATGGTTTCGGCTCCGATTGCACCACTTGCGGTGGGTCGGTCACTACCTGCACGGTCGAGCCAGGTTTGAGCCGCGACTGGCCGTCGCTGACCAGCACATCACCCGGTTTCACGCCTTTGATGAGGTCCTGGCCGCTGCCTTGATAAACCATCTGCACCTGAACGGCTTCGACCTTGTCGCCATTGACCCGGTAGACGAAATGTTGATCGAGCCCGCGTTGTACGACAGTGGGCGGCACCACCAGCGCATCTTTATCCAGTGCTGTTTGAATCTTTACCGTTACCAGCAGGCCCGGCCAGAGTTTCTGTGCGGGGTTGGCGAATTCAGCCTTGGCGCGGATGGTCCCGGTGTTGGCGTTGATCTGGTTGTCGATCAGGGTCAAATGACCTTCGCCGAGCAGATTGCCGGTTTCGCCGTCAGTGTCGGCGCCGATGTAGGCCTTCACTTGTGCACGTTGTGGGTCGCCGATCAGACCCTGCAAGGTCGGCAGCATTTGCTGTGGCAGGGAGAACTCCACGGCGATCGGGTCGATCTGGGTCACCGTGAACAGGCCTTGAGCGTCGGTCATGCGCAGGAAGTTGCCTTCATCCACCGTGCGAATACCGACGCGGCCGGTGACTGGAGAGCGAATCTGTGTGTAGGAGAGCTGCACCTGTGCGGCGTCGATCGAGGCCTGGTTACCTTGGGCGGTGGCTTTGAGTTGGTTGACCAGGGCTTGTTGCTGGTCATAAGTCTGTTTGGAAACGCCGTCGTCCACGCTCAATAGCTTGTAACGCTTGAGGTTGACCAACGCGACTTGCAATTGCGCCTGACTTTCGCCGAGTTGCGCCCGGGCCTGATCGAGGCTGGCGCGGATCGAGCGGTCATCGATGGTGGCCAGCAGGTCGCCTTTGTTCACCAGTTGGCCTTCCTTGACCAGGATTTTGGTGAGGATGCCGTCGATTTGCGGACGCACTACCACGCTGTGCAGCGACAGCACCGAGCCGATGCCGCTGACGTAGCGGGGGACGTCTTTTTCGACGACGTTCACTACCCGAACGGGGATCGCAGAGGGCGCGGTCAGTTTGGTGGTAGCGGGCTTGATGGCGTACCACAGGCCCAGCGCTGCCAGAACGATCAGAAGGGCTGCGAGCAGGGCGGGGTTTTTCTGAATTCGCATGCGAGTGGGGCGCCGGGGCTGGGTGGTTGGAGCTTTTTCAGGTTTATACCTTCCTTTATAAACCTGTTCGCCCGTCAGGAAGGTGACTGCTAACTGACGGCGCTGTCAGTTTGGACCTCTGCGGATCGGCGTCGATCCCCAGTAGGAGCTGCCGGAGGCTGCGATCTTTTGATCTTGGCGACAGGTAGCCGACCAAGACACAAAACCCGACGGACTCGCTTACGGCTTGAAGCTTGCTGCTTCCGACACAGGTATACTGCCGCCTTTCGCGGCTCGCTGACCGGGCCCGACTCTATGGCATCACCCGGAGCTTTCATGACTTCCCCGACACAACCGCCGGTTGCCGACGCTTTGAGCGACGACCAGGCAGACCTGCCAGACAGCGTCGACTCCAGCGCAGACAGCGAAACCAAGGCCGCGATCCCGGCGTTCAAGTTCCCGTTCAAACCGGGTGAGTTGGCTGGAGCGAAGAACGCCAGCCAGCCCTGGTACAAGAATGGCGCCAAGAATGGCCATACCAAGACCCCCGGCGCCGCGCCTCCCGGCACTCGTCGCTCAATGGGTAAACGCTGACTGTCAGGCATTTTGTTGAGCGGTAATTGTTCTTCCTGTCATTGAGATAGTTCCTACAAAGATGGGCGATTCGTCCTCTGGGTAAGTCGGTGGCCACTCGTCGAAGATTCATGCCCATGAATTTTCGATGAAGGCCGCCAAAATGTCTCTGGTAAAAACCCTCTCTCTACTGTCGCTGGTGGCCCTGACCACTGGCTGCATGTCGTCTGTGCCCGATCCACAGATCCGTTTCGGTGTCGAAGCGCTGGTTCCGCCGTTCGAGAGCCGTAACGACAAGGGTGAGCTGGTCGGATTGAACGTCGAGTTGGGCAACGCGCTGTGTGCCGAACTCAAATCCCGCTGTGTCTGGGTTGATCAGGATTACGCGACCAACATTCATGCCCTTGAAGCCAACCGTTTCGACGTGATCATGCCGATGACCGCCACCTCTTCGCGTCGCGAGCGGGTTGATTTCACCGAAGACCTGTATCCCTTGAGTAACCGTCTGGTGGCTCGTGTGGGCTCGAATCTGCAGCCGGATGCGCAATCACTCAAGGGCAAGCGTGTCGGCGTCCTTGCGGGCACAAGTCGCGAGGCTTTCGCCAAGGCTCGCTGGGCGGCGGCCGGGGTGACGGTGCACAGTTTCAATTTCAACAACCAATTGGTCGCCAGCCTGCTGGCGGGTGAGCTCGACGCGACCCTGCAAGACTCGATTGAAATCACCCAGGCGCTTTTAAGTCAGCCTCAGGGGCAAGGTTTCGATTTTGTCGGTCCGGCGCTCAAGGACCCCATGCTGGGCAGCGGTGTGGCCATGGCTGTGCGAAAAACCGACACCCTGCTGCGCGATAACCTGAATGCGGCGCTTGAGCGTCTTAAGCAAAATGGCCAGTACCAGGCGATTACCCAACGTTATTTGCCGCCCGCAGCGCCAGACTCACCACGCTACTTTCCGAATGAGGAAGGTCTGGCATTCTCCGATGCGGTGCAGGTCGGCGAGACCATTTACCTTTCCGGGGTGCTCGGCCTGGGGGCTGATGGTGAACTGGTGAAGGGCGGCATCGGCCCGCAGACGACCCAGGTCATGGAGAACTTGCGTACCGCGCTGCAACGCAGCGGTTCGTCCCTGGCTCAAGTGGCCAAATGCACGGTCATCCTTGCCGACATAAGGGATTTTTCCGCCATGAATGCTGTGTATCGCAGTTTCTTTCCAGCGGATCGTTTGCCCGCACGTACAACGTTTGCTGGCAAGTTGGTCGAGAACGCGCAGGTAGAAGTGGAATGTCTGGCGGTGACGGCCAGCTAATTCTTTTGACGACGAGCCACTGCGCAACGGGATTGCGCAGTGGTTCCGAAGCCTTGCGTCTTAGGCTGCCCGCAACGAAATAAACGCATAGTTCACTGGCGTATCTGTCACCACTTGCGCACCGGCCGCCTGCACTTGCCCGGCGATGTCCTCGCCCGACACATGAAACAACCAGTCAGCGCCTGACCCGACCACAGGCTGCGTCGCAACTTGGTCGATGACCCTCGCAAACGCCGTCATGTCCGGCAGATAAGCGGTGAACCCATCACCCTTCAACGCTGTAGTCCGAATCCCCAGCAGCGCGCAAATCGCATCCTTGGTCCGAATGTCATCGCGATCCGCCTGACGGGAGCGCTGGATTAATCCGACCAGTTCCTGATCCACCAATTCACCACCCACAATCAGATCCGGTCCCTTTTCCCACGACTCGGGAGGACATTCCTTTACGGCGGTGTTCAGGGGAATGTGCGGATTGATTTCCATCGGGTAGATGCGGCACACCAGCGGCCGGCGTTCGTAGATGCGGCAGAGGTTGTCTTCGTCAAGATTCCGGCAAGGACCGACGTTGTAGGCGGCAAAGGTGATGGATATGTACGCCTCGGATGCGCCGCTTCGAACCCTCACCGAACGGCGTTCGGCGTGTTCGCGTTGCTGCACTGGCAGGCCCAGGCCATTGCCCAGGAAACCTTCCACCAACACGATCACCTGACCGCCATCAGCCGCCCACATCCGGGCTTCGGGCAGGGTCAGGGGCACGTGGTGGTCGTTGCAGCATTTGCCACAGCCTACGCAGGAAAACGTCGTATTCATTGAACGGCCAGTCGCATAAAAGGACATGAAACGGCGACAGAATGCCGCCGCAATGGCCGCTATCGAAGCAAGTTATGCGCCAGTCACTGCGCCTTGGTGCAACTGGCGAGCACCGCTTTGTCGTAAGCGGCCCAGGCGTCGGAGCTGGAGGCGTGGGCCTGGGTGGCGAGGGCGGCGAGGCAGAAGAAAGTCAGGGTGACAGCTTTCATGGGACAGGCATCCTTGGGCTTGTGTTGGCCGAGGTTGGAGTATGCCTCAAGAGGTTTGGATTGGCCGATGTCAGGCCGGAACCGGTTCCCGACGGATCACACGCATTCCGGCGTTTTCATACAAACGCCGCGCCCGAAGGTTGTCTTCCAACACCTTCAAATCCACAAAACCTTCGCGTCGTTGCTGAAATATCTTGAAAGCATGTAGCAGCAACGCACGTCCTAATCCTTGCCCCTGAGCTCGTGGATGCACCACCAGGTTTTTGATGTAGGCACTGGTCCAGCACTGGCACACGCCGACGATACCTTCGGCATCCAGGGCAATGAAGCACAGGCTCGGATCATATTCAGGATCGGTTTCAAAACGCTGTTGCCAGACGTCCAGTGCCGGCACGCGACCGCCACCTTGCTGATAACCCAGTTCCATCAAACGATGAACGGCTTCAGCCAGATCGGGGCGGTAGTCGCTGAGGACGATTCCCTGAGGCCAAGTGATCGCAGGCACAACTTCAGCGAGGTTGCGCCGCATCAGAAAGCAGAAGTCCTTGCTCAAGCCTCAATGACCTTGTTCAGCGACCGCCTTGGCCGCTTCGATCAGGCACTTGGTCAGTTCTGGCGAGGAGAACTTGGTCAACACCGCGTTCGCGCCGGCAAGACGGGCCTTTTCGCTGTTCATCGCGCTGTCCAAAGAAGTGTGGAGCAACACATAGAGGTGCGAGAAATCCGGGGTTTCACGCAAGGTTCGGGTGAAGGCGTAGCCGTCCATCTCCGACATTTCGATGTCCGAGACGATCAGGTTGATCTGCTGGGCCGTGCCTTGCAGATCCAACAGGCAGTCGATGGCTTCCTTTGCACTGCGGGCGGTGTGGCATTGCAGGCCGAGGTTGCGCAGGGTATGCACCGATTGCTGCAACGCCACCTGGCTGTCATCGACCACCAGAATCCGCGCGTTGCCGAGTACTTCAGCGTCTTCCATGCTCAGTTCGGTCGGGGCCGTTTCGATCTGCGCCGGGGCGATGCCATGGATGACTTTTTCGATGTCCAGGACCTGTACCAACGTGCCGTCGACCGAGGTCACGCCCGTGATGTACGAACGCACGCCGCCAGAGCCAAAGGGCGGCGGACGGATGTCGGTGGTCAGGCAGTGGACGATCTTGCTCACGGCTTGAACGTGCAAACCCTGCTTGGAGCGGCTGACATCGGTGACGATCAGGCAGCCACCGTTCGGGTCTTCCAGCGGTCGTTCGCCGATGGCACGGCTGAGGTCGATCACCGACAACGAGGCACCGCGCAGGGTGGCGATGCCTTTGACGTGTGGGTGCGACTCCGGCAGCTTGGTCAGCGGCGGGCAGGGAATGATTTCACTGACTTTCAGCAGGTTGATCGCCATCAGCTTGCCGCTGCGCAAGGTAAACAGCAGAAGCGAAAGTGAATCTGCGCGGGCTTTGTTTGAAGACATAAAAACCTTCTGTGGAAAAAGGTGATGGGCGACCGCGAGGATCGCCAGCAGCTATCGATGCCGGGTTATCGACTTGTTGTGGGCAGGCTTTAGGCCAAATGCCTACCCCCTGGTCAAACGGTGAACCCTGTGGCGAGGGAGCTTGCTCCCGTTGGAGTGCGAAGCACTCCCAAAATAGGCATCGTGTTATATCTGGCAGTACGCAATCGCTGGTAGTGCGGCTGCTGCGCAACCGAGCGGGAGCAAGCTCCCTCGCCACAATAACCGGGTTACTTCATGCCGAGGCGTTTGGCCATCCGCCCAAGATTCGCCCGATCCAAGCCTAGCTCACGCGCCGCGCTCGCCCAATTGTTATGGTGCCGTTCCAGACAGGCGTCGATCAGTCGACGCTGATAATCCTCGGTCGCCGCCCGCAAGTCTCCCGAGACCAAAGCAGCAGGGCTGACAGGGGCTGGCTCGGTTGTAAGCTCAACGCTGCCAGTGGGCAAATCCAGATCCGCCGCGCTCAAACTCAGAATCTTCGGCCGTTCCTTGCAATTACCCAGCGCCTTCAAGGCACTGCGGCCAATCAAATGCTCCAGCTCCCGCACATTTCCCGGCCATGCATACGCCAGCAATGCAGCCTGCGCATCGCTGTTCAGGCGCAGGCTGTTGAGGCCCATGCGGGAGCGGTTTTGCTCCAGGAAGTAGCCGCTGAGCAACAGCACATCCCGCCCACGGTCACGCAGTGCTGGCACCAGCAACGGATAAACGCTCAGGCGGTGATAGAAGTCGGCACGGTAGCGGCCGCTGCGCACTTCTTCGGCCAGGTCGCGGTTGGTCGCGGCGATCAGACGTACGTCGACCAGATGCTCTTTATCCGAGCCCAATCGCTGCAATTGACCGCTTTGCAGGACTCGCAGCAATTTGGCCTGGACGGTCAGGGACAGCTCACCGACTTCATCGAGAAACAGCGTGCCGCCATTGGCCAGTTCAAACTTGCCGCGTCGATCGTTCATCGCACCGGTGAAGGCGCCGCGGACGTGGCCGAACAGTTCGCTCTCCACCAGCGTGTCTGGTAGCGCGGCGCAGTTGAGGCTGATGATCGGCTTGTCGGCCCGAGGCGATGCGGCGTGGATGGCTTGGGCGACCAGTTCTTTGCCGACCCCGGTTTCGCCGGTGATCAGCACGGTCAGATCGCTGCCGCCCACCAGATTGATTTCTTCCACCAGCCGTTTGTGGGCCTTGCTCTGGCCAATCATCTCGCGGTTTTGCTGGCCGCTGGCTTGTCGGTAAACCTCGGCACGCTGGTGTTCGTCTTCGACACGATTGGCCAGGCGTTCGATGCGCTCGGCGGCGTTGACCGTTGCGGCGGCGAGGCTGGCGAAGGCTTCCAGGGCGTCCAGTTCGATCGGTTCGAAGCGCTCCGGATCGAGTGCGTCGAGGGTCAGCAAACCCCACGGACGCTCATCGATAAACAGCGGGCAACCCATGCAGTCGTGGACTTCCAGATGATCATCGAGGCCATCGACCAGTCCGTCGTAAGGGTCGGGCAAGTCGCTGTCGGCGGCGAAACGGGTCGGACCGTGGCTGCTGAGCAGCGCTTCGAAACGCGGGTGTTCGCTGACTTTGAAGCGTCGGCCGAGGGTGTCGGTACTCAACCCGTCGACGGCCAGTGGCACCAGCCATTCGCCATCGAGGCGCAGCAGTGCGGCAGCATCGCAGGGGAGCAGGGCGCGCATGGCTTCAAGCAAGCGCCGATAACGCTCGCCTTCGGGGAGTTCGCGGGACAGGTCGGCGACCAGTGGCAGCAGGGTGGTGAGCAAGGCTTTTGCAGTCATAGTGACTCCGTGTAGTCGGTATGACTATAAGTCAGGGTGTGTCGATATGACTATAAAGAATTTAAAATATTGATTTATAAGGTTTTATTTTCTGGCACGGAAACTGATAAGTACAAGGTAGTCAGTTAGCAATCCAAGTAGTTCAGGAGTCGCCTTATGCTTAGCGTTCAAGACCGTGCAATCGTCAAATCCACCGTGCCCTTGCTGGAAAGCGGTGGCGAAGCGTTGATCACTCATTTCTACCGCATGATGCTGTCCGAGTACCCGGAAGTCCGTCCGCTGTTCAACCAGGCTCACCAAGCCAGCGGTGATCAGCCGCGCGCTTTGGCCAACGGTGTTTTGATGTATGCGCGTCACATCGACCAACTCGACCAGTTGGGCGACCTGGTGGCCAAGATCATCAACAAGCACGTGGCCCTGCAAATCCTCCCGGAACACTACCCGATTGTCGGCGCCTGCCTGCTGCGAGCCATCTCCGAAGTGCTGGGCGACGAGATCGCCACACCTGAAGTGATGGCCGCCTGGGGGGCTGCTTACGGTCAATTGGCCGACATCCTGATCGGCGCCGAAACCAGCATCTACGACCAGAAGGAGCAGGCACCGGGCGGCTGGCGCGGGGCGCGGGAATTCATCGTGGTGGCCAAGGTCGAGGAAAGTGCGGAAATTATTTCGTTCTACTTCGAACCAGCGGACAAAGGCCCGATTCTGGCGGCAGAACCTGGCCAGTACATCGGTATGAAACTGATCCTCGATGGCGAAGAGATTCGTCGTAACTATTCGCTGTCGGCCCTGGCCAACAAGGGCCAGTACCGGATCAGCGTTAAACGTGAAACCGGTGGCCGCGCCTCCAACCATCTGCACGATCAACTGCATGTTGGCGCAAAAATTGAGTTGTTCCCGCCATCGGGCGAATTCACCCTGACCGACAGCGATAAACCGCTGGTGCTGATCAGCGGCGGCGTGGGCATCACTCCGACGCTGGCGATGCTCGAAGCGGCGCTGGCGACCGAACGGCCGGTGCACTTTATCCACTGCGCGCGTAACGGTAGCGTTCATGCTTTCCGCGACTGGATCGATGGCTTGGCCGAGCGTCACCCGCAACTCAAGCGCTTCTATTGCTACGACGAAGATGATGGCGTGAGCCCGGCGGCGCACAAGGTTGGCCTGTTGAGCCAGGAGCAACTGGGCGAGTGGTTGCCGCAGCAACGCGACCTGGACGCTTACTTCCTCGGACCTAAAGGCTTCATGGCGGCGGTCAAGCGTCACCTGAAAGCGCTGGGTGTACCGGAGAAGCAAAGCCGTTACGAATTCTTCGGGCCGGCTTCGGCACTGGAGTAACGCTGTGGCGAGGGAGCTTGCTCCCGCTGGGGCGCGAAGCGGCCCCACTCTCTAACTGAAAAGAAGGGGACTGCTGCGCAGTCCAGCGGGAGCAAACTCCCTCGCCACAGGTTTCAGCCCTTCAGTTCTTTCAAATGTTTGTACACCGTTGCCCGCCCCATGTTCAGCACGTTCGCCACATAGTTGGAGGCGCTTTTACCTTTGAAGGCGCCTTCGGCGTGCAGTGCCAGCACCAGTTCGCGCTTATGGTCACGGGTCAGCAGGTTCAGGCTCAGCTGACGCTCGCGTAGCCAGGCGTGGAGGAAGGTATTGATCCGCTCCTGCCAGTCATCGCGAAACAGCGATTCCGGTTGCGGAATCAACTTGCTCGGCGACAGGAATAGATCCAGTGCAGCCTTGGCATTTTCGAACAACGAAATATTCAGATTAATGCACAGCACCGCCAGCGGATGACCTTCGCTGTCGCGCAGCACACTGCTCAGGCTGCGAATCTTCTGGCCATCCCAATTGAGCTTTTCGTACGGCCCGATGTTTCGTTCGTTGATCTCTTCGCTGAGCATGTCCTCCAGCGCCGAGTCGTCACCGATTTCCCGTTTGGACAGGTTGTTGGCGATGTAGTCGACCTTCTGTGTGCGCAGATCGTGCAGCACCACCTCGGCGTGAGGAAAGAACAACGTGGCGATGGCATCGGCGATCGCGCGGAAGTTGTCCAGCGGCGAGCTCTTCAATGCAGAGTCATCACCGGCTGGTTCTTGTTCTTGGGCGTTCATAAAGTGGAGCTCCAGACAGCATCAGCGCCCCGTCAAAAAAGGGCGCTGGAAGTTTGCCGCAATCGTGTCGACACGTCACCTGGGTCCGAAAGTCAGCCCAGTCGTGTCGGGGAGAGCATCTGGGTGTTCAGACCGAAGCGAGTCAGTTGCTCGGGCAAGGCTTCACCGCGCACCAGTGCAGCGCTGGCCTGGCCCATGGCTGGCGAGGTCTGAATACCATAACCGCCTTGTGCCGCTACCCAGAATAACCCCGGCACCTGCGGATCGAAACCGGACAGCAAATCACCGTCGCTCACGAAACTGCGCAAGCCGGCCCAGGTGCGGGTCGGACGGCGGATGGTCAGGGTGGTGGCTTCTTCGATCTGGTAGATACCCATCGCGATGTCCAGCTCTTCAGGTTGAACGTCGTGCGGTTCCACCGGGTCGGCGTTGGCTGGCGAGCCGAGGAACATTCCGGCGTCGGGCTTCATGTAGAAGGATTCATCGAGGCTGACCAGCATTGGCCAGTGGTGGATGTCCACGCCTTCGGGGCCGGCGAAGATAAACGCCGCACGGCGCTTGGGTTGCAGGCCCAGAGGTTTGGCACCGGCCAGCTCGCCGATTTTGTCGGCCCAGGCGCCTGCCGCGTTGATGATGATCGGGGCGCTGAAGGTCTGACCGCTGGTTTGCACGTGCCACACACCTACGGCGTCACGGGTCAGGCTCAGGACTTCGCTGTCGGTATGAACTTCACCTTTGTTGCGTCGGATACCGCGCAGGTAACCCTGGTGCAAGGCATCGGTGTCGATGTCGCTGGCGGTAGGGTCGTAAATCGCACCATGGACTTTTTCCCGGCGCAGAATCGGCAGGCGCACGCAGGCCTCGTCGGCGCTGATTAGCTGCATCTCCGGCACCGTGGCTTTGGCGCTCAGGTATTGATTGTTCAGCTCGGCCGGATCGCCGGTGAAATCCACGGTCATCTCGCCACGCGGGGTCAGCAGCGGGTGTTCGCAGAAACCGGCGGGAGGGGCGTCGAAGAAGTCGCGGCTGGCTTGGGTCAGCGCCCGAACCTGCGGTGTGCCATAGGCGGCGGTGAACAGTGCGGCTGAACGTCCGGTGGAGTGGTAAGCCGGATGGGATTCGCGTTCGAGCACGATCACTCGGGCGTGCTGCGACAACCAGAAACCGGTGGAAGCACCGGCAATCCCGCCGCCGATGATGATGAAATCTGCCTGGCTCATGAACGTCTCCTGATGGGCGCAAATGCCAAATGTGTAGATGATCCTTGTGGGAGCGGGCTTGCTCGCGAAAGCGGTGTGTCAGTCGACATCATCGGTGAATGTCAGACCGCTTTCGCGAGCAAGCCCGCTCCTACAGGGTTTGTGGTGTTAGTGCTGTAGGCGGTAGATGGCATTGGCCAGCGCGATGTCTTCCAGGCCCAGACCAATGGAGCGGAAGAACACATGACGGTCGTAGCCAGGGCGCTGCACTTTTTCGCTGAGCAGATCGGGCAGGTCGCCGATGATCGCGTTTTTGTCCCAGCCATGTTGTTCACCGGCAATCAGCATCTCGCCGGCCGAGCCCGGGGTGGTCAGGCGATAATCGCAGAACACTTGCATGTCATTGAGGCTCTGCGGCGGCACTTCGTGGGCACGCGGCGCGTTGGTGCTGATGGAGGTGATCAGCGCCGGTTTGCTCAAGCTAGACGGGTCGATCACCGGTCCTGCGGACGAGGTGCAGAGCATGATTACGTCGGCGTCTTGAACCGCTGCTTCACGACTGTCGACGATGGTCAGCCGATGATCGAGACTTTGGAGCTGCGCCAATACCTCGGGATTCTTGTCGCTCAGGCTCGGCGAGTAGAGCCTGATGCTCTGCCAGTCGCGCAGACCTTTGACGTAGTGCAGGTGCGCCTGGGCGACCTTGCCGCTGCCGATGATTGCCAGGCGTTCGGCCTTGAGCGGGGCGAGGGCGTCGACCGCCACTGCGGTTGTTGCGGCGGTGCGTGCCGTGGTCAGTTCACCGGCGTCGCAGAGCAACAGCGGCTGGCCGGTCTGCATCGACATCAGCAGCGTCCAGGCGGTCACCAGCGGGCCTTGTTCACGCACGATGTATGGCGAAGTCTTGACCCCGTAAACGCCGTCTTCGGCCAGCACGCCCAAGTAGTTGATGAAATCGCCAGCGCCCTGTGGAAACTCCACCAGCTGCTGCGCCGGTTGCACGGCTTGCCCGGCGGCCAGGTCGCGGAACAGTTTGCGCAGGATCTGCGGCACGTCGACCTGCGCCAGCAGCTCGCGGGCCTGAGGTTGGGTGATCACGTAAGGCGTACTGGACATGGTCGGCTCCGGGAGCTGGAAGTAAACTAATTTGTCCATTATGGACTTTTAGTTGTCTCGATCAATGTCCGGACGAAAAAAAAGCGCAGTCCGTTTCCGGCTGCGCCTCTTTTAGTGCGACCCGCGTTACGGGCGCTTGCGCTCAACCGCCCGCAACAGATGCGTCGGTGGCGTTTCGCAGCTGATCTTGCGACCCAGCAGCGCCTCGATGGACGGTAGCTGGTAGGAGTCGTCTTCACCGGCAAAACTGATGGACACACCATCGGCGCCGGCACGACCGGTACGACCGATGCGATGCACGTAGTCGTCCGGGACTTCCGGCAGGGTGAAGTTGATCACGTGGCTGATGCCGTCGATGTGAATGCCGCGACCGGCCACATCGGTGGCGACCAGGACGCGGATCTTGCCTTCGCGGAAACCTTCCAGGGTCTTGATGCGCTTGTGCTGCGGCACGTCGCCGGAGAGTTGCGCGGCGTTGACGCCGTCACGCACCAGACGCTCTTCGATGCGCCGCACTTCATCCTTGCGGTTGGCGAACACCATCACCCGCTCCCAACCGTTGTCGTTGACCAGGTTGTAGAGCAGTTTGTATTTGTCGGCACCGGCGACGGCGTAGATATGTTGCTCGACGTTTTCGCTGGCCACGTTCTGCGACTCGATCTCGACGATCGACGGGTCGGTGGTCCATTGCTTGGCCAGGTTCATCACGTCTTCGGTGAAGGTCGCGGAGAACAGCAGCGTCTGACGCTCGTTTTTCGGCGGGGTCTGGCGAATGATCTGACGCACTTGTGGGATGAAACCCATGTCGAGCATCCGGTCGGCTTCGTCCAGGACCATGACTTCGACCATGTCCAGGTGCACGTCGCCGCGCTGGTTGAAGTCGAGCAGGCGGCCCGGTGTGGCCACGAGGATGTCGCAATGACGGGCTTCGAGGTGCTTGAGTTGCTTGTCGAAGTCCATGCCGCCGACAAACGTCATGACGTTGAGGCCGGTGTATTTGGTCAGGTCGGCTGCGTCCTTGGCAATCTGCACCACCAGTTCACGGGTCGGTGCAATGATCAGCGCCCGCGGCTCGCCCATGTAACGCTCTTTCGGCGGCGGGGTTTCCAGCAACTGGGTGATGATCGAAATCAGGAACGCTGCGGTTTTGCCGGTGCCGGTCTGGGCGCGACCGATGGCGTCTTTGCCCGCGAGGGTAAAGCCCAACACCTGAGCCTGGATCGGCGTGCAATACGGGAAGCCCAGGTCCTGGATGGCGTGCATCAGTTCGGGGGCGAGTTTGAAATCGTGGAATCGGGTTTTGCCTTCCTGGGGTTCGACGGCGAAGTCTTCGAGTTTCCAGGGGATAACCGGTGCTTTTGGCTTCGGTTCGCGACGCGGTCGGGCAGGTTTCGCAGCTTCGCTGCTCGGTTCTTCAGAGGCCTGAGCCTCAACGGGTTGGACGGCCGGTGTGGTCATCGGCTCGTGCTTCGGTACCGCTACGGTTGCGGTCCGGCCAGACTGATTACCGTCGGTGCGGTGGCTGGGATGGTGAGACGGAGCGCTGGAGACTGGCGCGAGCTGCTCAGTCTCGCTTTTACCGAACATTTTCTTGAGTGCTTTGAGCACGGTCATCTCATCAATTGGTTAAGGAATATACGCCGGCCAGTGTAATGCAAGAATCGGGCGCGGCGTAGTGGGATGGATCAATGGGCTGCTTTTCACCTAAACAGTTAACGCAAGCGCTCGGCGAGCCAGACACCAATGTCGCGAATTTCCTCGGGTAACACTTCGTGACCCATTGGGTATTCCTGCCATGTCACGGTGACACCATGCTGCTTTAAATACTCGTAGGCGGTGCGGCCCATGGAGTTTTGAACTACGTCATCGTACTGGCCGTGTAAAGACAGCACGGGAATGCGCTGCTGGCTGGCGGAAAGCTCCAGTTCATCGCTGAAGGTCGGTGCATAGGTCGAGAGGGCAAGTACGCCACCCAACGGCCCCTGCCATTTCAGAAAGGCTGTGTGCAATACCACCGCGCCACCTTGGGAAAAACCGGCAAGAAAGATGCGCGAGGCGTCTATTCCGCCGGCCTTCTGCTCTTCGATCAAATCAAAGACCCGTTGCGCGGACGTTTCCAGCTGCTCACGGTTGATCGCGCGCGCGGGGCTCATGGCCAATATGTCGTACCAGCTCGGCATCTCGTAACCACCATTGATGGTCACGGCGCAGGTCGGTGCCTGAGGGAGAACGAAGCGGGTGGTCAGCAGGCTTTCCTGCAACGCTTCGGCCACCGGCAAGAAGTCGTAGCGATCGGCGCCCAGGCCGTGCAGCCAGATAACGCAGGCATCTGCGGGCTTGACGGGCTGAAGAATCAAGGGCTCGGTCATGGTTGCTCCAATTTTGTGCAGACGCTCTCATTGGGTGCGAGGCCCGAGTGCACGTCTGGTTGATCAGTTAATAAGATGTCGCAAGGCTACAAGTTTTGCTATTGACCTGTCGCTAAATCGCTTCAGCGAGCGGTCTGGTACGGGCTTTGCTATGGGGAAATGGTGCAACCCATCTCGCGCCTTGCGGTAACACTATCAGTGTACTGCTGGCGGTGGGATAGCAAAGAATCCGGTGATGGATGTTCGCCAGTGGCCGCTACGGGCTTCGCGAACGTGAAAGGGCTACCGCCCGTTCGGCCGATTGGTGAGAAGTGAGTTGTCCATGATGTGGATTTTCTCCTACTAGACTCATAGCGCAGGTCTTACGTCGGTTGACCCCAAAAAAAGCCAACACGGGTCAACAACGCCTCATAAGGGTGCGACTGGACTCAAGCTCCGACACAACAAGAGCAAAACTGGAGGTTTGAATGAAGATGTTGAAATCCACCCTGGCTATCGTGACTGCAGCCGCAGTACTCGGTGTCAGCGGGTTCGCTCAGGCGGGTGCAACCCTGGATGCAGTGCAGAAGAAAGGTTTCGTACAGTGCGGCGTCAGTGACGGTCTGCCTGGCTTCTCGGTACCGGACTCGACTGGCAAGATCATCGGCATCGATGCTGACGTCTGCCGCGCTGTGGCCGCTGCCGTTTTCGGCGATGCGACCAAGGTCAAATTCAGCCAGTTGAACGCCAAAGAGCGCTTCACCGCGCTGCAGTCCGGCGAAATCGACGTGCTGTCGCGTAACACCACCTGGACCAGCTCCCGCGATTCGGGCATGGGCCTGGTGTTTGCCGGCGTGACGTACTACGACGGCATCGGCTTCCTGGTGAACAACAAGCTGGGCGTGAAGAGCGCGAAAGAGCTCGACGGCGCCACCATCTGCATTCAAGCCGGTACCACCACCGAGCTGAACGTTTCCGACTACTTCCGCGGCAACGGTCTGAAATACACCCCGATCACCTTCGACACCTCCGATGAAAGCGCCAAGTCGCTGGAATCCGGTCGTTGCGACGTGCTGACCTCCGACAAATCCCAGCTCTACGCACAACGCAGCAAGCTGGCGACCCCGACCGACTACGTCGTTCTGCCGGAAACCATCTCCAAGGAGCCTCTGGGCCCGGTCGTGCGTAAAGGCGACGAAGAGTGGTTCAGCATCGTCAAGTGGACCCTGTTCGCGATGCTCAACGCTGAAGAAATGGGTATCACCCAGAAAAACGTTGAAGCTGAAGCCAAAGCCACCAAGAACCCGGACGTTGCTCGTCTGCTGGGCGCTGACGGTGAATACGGCAAAGACCTGAAAGTGAAGAAGGACTGGGTCGTTCAGATCGTCAAGCAAGTGGGTAACTACGGTGAAGTGTTCGAGAAAAACCTCGGCAAGGGCACTCCACTGGCCATCGACCGCGGGCTGAACGGCCTGTGGAACAACGGCGGCATTCAATACGCACCACCAGTGCGCTGATGGTTCTATCACCCGGTGGGCCAACCACCGGGTGATGTTCTGTTCCATTATTTGCGGGGCACTTCATGCAAAATTCAATCGGCGCACCAAAGCAGAGGCTCAGCCTCAGCGATCCAAAAGTGCGTGCGTGGCTATTTCAGATCATCACCATTGTGGCGGTGGTCTCGATGGGCTGGTATCTGTTCGACAATACGCAGACCAACCTTCAACACCGGGGCATTACCTCCGGCTTCAGCTTTCTGGAGCGCAGTGCCGGTTTCGGCATCGCTCAGCACCTGATCGACTACACCGAATCGGACACGTATGCCCGGGTGTTTGTCATCGGCCTGCTCAACACGCTGCTGGTGACCTTCATCGGCGTGATCCTGGCGACGATCCTCGGGTTCATCGTTGGTGTGTCACGGCTGTCGAAGAACTGGATCATTGCCAAGCTGGCGACGGTGTATGTAGAGGTTTTCCGTAACATTCCGCCGCTGCTGCAAATCCTGTTCTGGTACTTCGCGGTGTTCCTGACCATGCCGGGGCCACGCAACAGCCATAACTTCGGTGACACCTTCTTTGTCAGCAGTCGCGGCCTGAACATGCCGGCCGCGTTGACGGCGGACGGTTTCTGGCCGTTTGTGGTCAGCATCGTCGTGGCCATTGTCGCCATCGTGCTGATGAGCCGCTGGGCGACCAAACGCTTCGAAGCGACCGGTGTACCGTTCCACAAATTCTGGGTCGGTCTGGCGCTGTTCTTTGCGATCCCTGCGCTGTGCGCATTGATCTTTGGCGCGCCCGTGCACTGGGAAATGCCGAAGCTGCAAGGCTTCAACTTCGTCGGTGGCTGGGTGCTGATCCCGGAACTGCTGGCGCTGACCCTGGCCCTGACGGTGTACACCGCGGCGTTCATTGCCGAGATCGTGCGTTCGGGCATCAAGTCGGTCAGCCACGGCCAGACGGAAGCGGCGCACTCGTTGGGGTTGCGCAACGGTCCGACCCTGCGCAAGGTGATCATCCCGCAAGCCCTGCGCGTGATCATTCCACCGCTGACCAGCCAATACCTGAACCTGGCGAAGAACTCCTCGCTGGCGGCCGGTATCGGTTATCCGGAAATGGTCTCGTTGTTTGCCGGTACGGTGCTGAACCAGACCGGGCAGGCGATCGAGGTGATTGCCATCACCATGAGCGTGTACCTGGCGATCAGTATCAGCATTTCCCTGCTGATGAACTGGTACAACAAGCGCATTGCGCTGATCGAGCGGTAAGGAAAAGCGCATGACGACTCATACTTTCAAGCCTGACATGCCTCCACCGAACAGAAGCATCGGTGTGGTGGCGTGGATGCGCGCGAACATGTTCTCCAGCTGGCTCAACACCCTGCTGACCCTGTTCGCGTTCTATCTGATTTACCTGGTGGTTCCGCCGATCCTGAGCTGGGCGATCCTCGATGCCAACTGGGTCGGCACCACGCGCGCCGACTGCACGAAGGAGGGCGCCTGCTGGGTGTTCATCCAACAGCGATTCGGCCAGTTCATGTACGGCTACTACCCGGCAGACCTGCGCTGGCGCGTGGACCTGACCGTGTGGCTGGCGGTCATCGGCGTGGCACCGTTGTTTATCTCGCGCTTTCACCGTAAAGCGGTGTATGGCCTGAGCTTTCTCTTCTTGTACCCGATCATTGCCTACTTCCTGCTGCATGGCGGCCTCTTCGGTCTGAGCACCGTGGCGACCAGCCAATGGGGCGGGCTGATGCTGACTCTGGTGATCGCCACCGTCGGTATTGCCGGTGCGTTGCCGCTGGGTATCGTCCTGGCGCTGGGCCGTCGTTCGAACATGCCGGCGATTCGAGTGGTCTGCGTGACCTTCATCGAGTTCTGGCGCGGCGTGCCGTTGATCACGGTGCTGTTCATGTCCTCGGTGATGCTGCCGTTGTTCCTGCCTGAAGGCATGAACTTCGACAAGCTGCTGCGGGCACTGATCGGCGTGATCCTGTTCCAGTCGGCCTACGTGGCCGAAGTGGTGCGTGGCGGTCTGCAAGCGATTCCCAAAGGTCAGTACGAAGCGGCTGCAGCGATGGGCCTCGGCTACTGGCGCAGCATGGGTCTGGTGATTCTGCCGCAAGCCCTGAAGCTGGTGATCCCCGGCATCGTCAACACCTTCATCGCGCTGTTCAAGGACACGAGCCTGGTGATCATCATCGGCCTGTTCGACTTGCTCAACAGCGTCAAACAAGCCGCCGCCGACCCGAAATGGTTGGGCATGGCCACCGAAGGCTATGTGTTCGCGGCCCTGGTGTTCTGGATTTTCTGTTTTGGTATGTCGCGCTATTCCATGCATCTGGAACGCAAGCTCGACACTGGCCACAAGCGTTAGGAGTTCTGTAATGAGCGAAGCAATCAAAAAGCCTGTGAGCCCTGAAGGCATTATTCAGATGCAGGGCGTGAACAAGTGGTACGGCCAGTTCCACGTGTTGAAAGACATCAACCTGAACGTTAAACAGGGCGAGCGTATCGTCCTCTGCGGCCCGTCGGGTTCCGGCAAATCCACCACCATTCGTTGCCTCAACCGTCTGGAAGAACACCAGCAGGGCCGCATCGTGGTCGATGGCGTGGAGCTGACCAACGACCTCAAGCAGATCGAATCGGTCCGCCGTGAAGTCGGCATGGTGTTCCAGCACTTCAACCTGTTCCCGCACCTGACCATCCTGCAGAACTGCACGCTGGCACCGATGTGGGTGCGCAAGATGCCCAAGCGCAAGGCCGAAGAAATCGCCATGCACTACCTGGAACGCGTCCGCATTCCAGAGCAGGCGCATAAATTCCCGGGGCAACTGTCCGGCGGTCAGCAACAGCGCGTGGCGATTGCCCGTGCTCTGTGCATGAAACCGAAAATCATGCTGTTCGACGAACCGACCTCGGCACTCGACCCGGAAATGGTGAAAGAGGTGCTGGACACCATGATCGGCCTGGCCGAAGACGGCATGACCATGCTCTGCGTGACCCACGAAATGGGCTTCGCCCGCACCGTGGCCAACCGTGTGATCTTCATGGACAAGGGCGAAATCGTCGAACAGGCTGCGCCGAACGACTTCTTCGATAACCCGCAGAATGAGCGTACCAAGCTGTTCTTGAGCCAGATCCTGCATTGATTGGCGCTTGGCAGTGAAATAAACCCGGACAGTGTTCCGGGTTTATTTTTTTCTGAGGTTATTGCGTCAGAACGGTTTCTTGTTCTGGATGACGTGTCGCCAACAGCTGCTTTAAATCGGCGCCCTCGCTGAGCGCATGCACCTCGGCCATCAGATGCGGGTGACGATCCAGCAAGCGCATCAGGGTAAATAGCGGTTGAGGAGGGGCAAGTTCACCGCGCTCATAGCGGGAAAACGCATTGTGCCCGCCGCCGGAGAGTAGCTTCACCGCGTCTTTCTGCGTGAGGTGCAATTTGCGGCGGATACGTTTTATCTCGGATCCCATGACTTGAAAGCAGTCTTCCAGCAGTTGATCGCCTGCATCGACGTATCGTTCGGCGCTGTCTGTAGTGTCATCGAAGATGATTTCACCGCACAGCTTGCACTCCCAACCGGCTAGATCGTGTACCAGTCGCGACATTTGCTTGTAATTGACGGTGAGACTGCGATCGACGAAGTGATGCATGCCGTCGCGGGCGCCACAGCTCATGCATTGCCGTATCTTCATAGGTTTTTCTCCTTGAAGGAGATCACTGGGGCGCCACCACCGGGGCAGTAGGTCACTTTAATGTAAATCTCCTGATCATTAAGTTTTGCGTGGTAAACGTCCTGCCAGGTTCGGTGATCCAAATAAGTGGTCATGGATCTGTAGAGCATCCTTCTCTCCAGCGCATAAATGACCTTTTGCATGCTCTTGTAATTGAGTCCCATGCTCCTGCCTGTCTCCAGCGCTTTGTTAGTGAAAGCATGGACCCCCATCCTGGCAACCTCCGCCTTGACCACCGCCAAGTCGTAATGAGGTGTGTTCTTTTCCATAAGACACTTCAACTCTGAGATAAAAATTACCCTTAAAGGGTAATTTTAACAATCGAAAAACCCGCTCCTTTTCCCGCCCTTTAACCCTAGGCGGTTGTCCTCTCGGACGAAGCTGACTAACATGTCAGAAAATTCATCCTATGATTGGATGAAAGGGCGAATCCTATGTCAGACATTTCTCCGCTAGTTAAACGGTCCCTGGTCGACCAGGCACTGGACCAGTTACGCCTGCGCATCACAGAAGGCGTGTGGACGGTCGGCCAGCGCCTGCCCACCGAACCCGAGCTGTCCGCCGAGCTGGGCATCAGCCGCAATACCGTGCGTGAAGCCATGCGCGTACTGGCGTTTTCCGGGTTGATCGAAATCCGTCAGGGCGACGGCAGCTATTTGCGGGCGGTGGTCGATCCGCTCGACACCCTGAAGGCGTTGTCCCGCTGCTCCCACGAACAAGCCCGGGAGACTCGGCACATTCTGGAAGTCGAGGCCATCGGCCTGGCCGCATTGCGTCGTACCGACGAAGACCTGGTGGCATTGCGCGAGGCGTTGGGTGTCAGTGGCAGTCACTACCACGGCGATCTCGACACCTATATCGCCTGCGATCTGGTGTTTCACCGTCGACTGGTTGACGCCGCGCACAACCCGACCCTCAGCGAGTTGTATCGCTATTTTTCCAGCGTCATCGGTGCGCAACTGCGCGAGACCCTGAACATTTCCCCTCGACGCCAAGAGGTGTTCGACCTTCATATCGCACTGCTTGATGCAGTCGAACAACGCGACCCGGAACGGGCTAAAGCCCTGTCGAGGCAGTTGATCAATGAACCTTGAAACCGAGAACCCCATGTCCAGCCAGCAGGTCAACAACAGCAGCATTCCCCAGGCCAAGCGCACGGCGGAGCTCGAAGAGCTGCTGATCGACGCCGAGGCGGATGACGAACAGGTCCAGCAAAGTCACCCGATCCTGCGGCGGCCGTGGCTGTTGTTGCTGGGTCTGATTCTGGTGGCGCTGAACCTGCGCCCGGCGCTGTCGAGCATGGCGCCGATGCTCAGCGAGGTTTCGAAAACCCTCGGTTTGTCGGCAGCCCAGGCCGGTTTGCTGACGACGTTGCCGGTGCTGTGCCTCGGCTTGTTTGCACCGCTGGCGCCCGTGCTGGCACGACGTTTCGGCGCCGAGCGAGTGGTGTTGGGCATTCTCTTGATGTTGGCCGGCGGGATCATCCTGCGCAGTTCGTTCGGCGAGATCGGCCTGTTTGCCGGCAGCGTATTGGCCGGTGCCAGCATCGGTGTGATCGGCGTATTGCTGCCCGGCATCGTTAAACGCGACTTCGCAAAGCACGCGGGCACCATGACCGGCGTCTACACCATGGCTCTGTGCCTTGGGGCGGCGATGGCTGCGGGCGCGACCGTGCCGTTGAGCGAGCATTTCGACAAGAGCTGGGCCTTGGGCCTCGGTTTCTGGGTGGTTCCGGCATTGGTCGCGGCGATTTTCTGGTTGCCACAAGTCGGCCAGAAACACGGCGCGCACAACGTCGCGTATCGGGTTCGCGGTCTGTTGCGTGATCCGCTGGCCTGGCAAGTGACGCTCTACATGGGCCTGCAATCTTCACTGGCCTACATTGTGTTCGGCTGGTTGCCATCGATCCTGATCGGTCGCGGCCTGACGCCGACCCAGGCGGGTCTGGTGCTGTCAGGCTCGGTCATTGTTCAGTTGGCGAGTTCACTGGCGGCGCCATGGCTGGCGACGCGTGGCAAGGATCAGCGTCTGGCGATCGTCATCGTCATGCTGCTGACCCTTGGCGGGTTGTTCGGTTGCCTCTACGCACCGATCGAAGGCTTGTGGGGCTGGGCGATCCTGCTGGGTCTGGGGCAGGGCGGCACGTTCAGTCTGGCGTTGACCCTGATCGTGCTGCGTTCGCGGGACGCCCATGTTGCGGCGAACCTGTCGAGCATGGCCCAGGGCTTCGGGTACACCCTGGCGTCCATGGGGCCGTTCGCGGTCGGCATCGTGCATGACTGGACCGGCGGCTGGAACGCCTTGGGCTGGATTTTCGGCATCATCGGCCTGGGGGCGATCATCGCCGGCCTCGGCGCCGGACGTTCGCTGTACGTCCAGGTCGAAAGCGAAAAGGTCTGACACCCGCACACTGTCGGTATTCGGCTCACGAATGCCGATAGTGTTTCGTGCCTTTGTTGACTATCGTGCAGGCAATCTTTTGAAACCACTTTGCGCATCTATTTGCACATCCAGAGGGAGCCTGTCCATGAGTGATGCCCACAACGCATTGATCACCCAGTTCTACCAAGCCTTCCAGCGGCTGGATGCCGAGGCCATGAGTGCCTGCTATACCGACGACGTGGTGTTCAGTGATCCGGCGTTCGGCGAGCTGCGCGGTCAAGAGGCCGGCGACATGTGGCGGATGCTCACCACCCGGGCCAAGGATTTTTCCCTGACGTTCGATAACGTGCGCAGCGATGAGCGCACGGGCGGCGCCCATTGGGTGGCGACGTACCTGTTCAGCCAGACCGGTAACACCGTGGTCAACGACATTCAGGCGCGGTTTGTTTTTCGCGACGGCAAGATTTGCGAGCATCACGACAGCTTCGATCTGTGGGCCTGGTCCCGACAGGCGCTGGGTTTCAAAGGGCTGTTGTTGGGCTGGACGCCGGCGGTGAGAAACGCCGTGCGCGCTCAAGCCTTGAAGGGGCTGAAGGCATTCCAGGCCAGTCGCTGATAAGATCGCGGCTTGTTTCCTTTCAAGCCTTGATCGTCACGTGAACACCGCCAGCGAATTTTCCGTCACTGCCGCCGAACCGACGCTGCCTGTCAGCAAGCCCTGGTTCGTTTACCTCGTTCGCGCGGCCAATGGTTCGCTCTACTGCGGGATCAGCGATGATCCCGCGCGCCGCTTCGCCACCCACCAGAGTGGCAAGGGCGCGCGCTTTTTTCTCTCCAGCCCTGCCGTGGCACTGGTCTACACCGAAGCCTGCCGCGATAAAAGCGAAGCGCTGCGTCAGGAACGGCTGATCAAAAAACTCAAGAAAAGCGCCAAGGAATGCTTGGTGGCGAGTGCTGCTGCGGGCTTATCAATCTGACTGATAAGTGCCCATCAGGCAGATGGCTGGGCTGCTCAGGGAATGCGCGCTAAGCTGCGGATTCCTTATCCGTGCGGCGGAGCCGAGCATGTCAGAGTTAATTCTTCATCATTACCCGACGTCCCTTTTCGCCGAAAAGGCCCGCTTGCTGCTGGGCTTCAAAGGGTTGTCCTGGCGCTCGGTGAAGATCTCGCCGGTGATGCCCAAACCCGATCTGACCGCGCTGACCGGCGGCTACCGCAAGACGCCGGTGTTGCAGATTGGCGCGGATATCTATTGCGACACGTCGTTGATCGCCCGTCGTCTGGAGCAGGAAAAAGCCTTGCCTGCATTCTTCCCGGAAGGTCAGGAAATGATCGCTGCGACCTTCGCCGCGTGGGCGGATTCGGTGGTGTTCCAGCACGCGGTCAGCCTGGTGTTTCAACCGGAATCGATCGCCGTGCGCTTCGGCAATATGCCGCCGGAGGCGATCAAGGCGTTCATTGCCGATCGCGCGGAGTTGTTCAGCGGTGGCAGCGCCACACGGCTGTCGGCAGAGCAGGCCCGGCATCAATGGCCGACCATCATGACGCGTCTGGAGCAACAGCTTCAGCGCGAGCAGGGCGACTTCCTGTTCGGCGAGCCGTCGATTGCCGACTTCGCCCTGGCTCACTCGTTGTGGTTCCTCAAGGCGACGCCGGTCACTGCGCCGCTGGTCGATGCTTATCCAGCGGTTTCTGCGTGGCTGGGTCGCGTGTTGGGCTTCGGTCATGGCGCGTTCAGCGAGATGACCTCCGAAGAGGCGCTGGAGGTTGCGCGCAATGCCACACCGGCCGCATTGCCGGATGAGCAATTCGACGAGCCGAATGGTTTTGAGGCGGGTCAGCAGGTGGTCATTGCCGCCATCGATTACGGCGTTGACCCGGTGGCGGGTGAGTTGCTGTTTGCGGGCAGTGAAGAATTGATTCTGCGTCGCGAGGACGAGCGGGGTGGCGTGGTGCATGTGCACTTTCCGCGATTTGGCTTCCGAATCGAAAAGCGCTGATAAACACACACCCTGTGGCGAGGGGATTTATCCCCGTTGGGCTGCGAAGCGGCCCCAAAGAAAAGGGACTGCTACGCAGTCCAACGGGGATAAATCCCCTCGCCACAGGTATTGATAACCCTGAGGGATTACTTAAGGGCTGCAAGAATGGCATCCGGGTCATACCCGCGAATCAACGTCCCGTTCACATCGATGATCGGAATTCCGCCGCCACCCAATGCTTCATAGGCCTTGCGCGACTTGGCATCCTTCTCGATATCGAACTCCTTGTACGGAATGCCCTTCTGATCGAGAAAGCGCCGGGTCAGTTTGCAGTAGCCACACCATTCGGTGGCATAGAGCACAACATTGGCCTTCGCCTGAGTCTGCTCCGACACCACCTGTGCCGGATGGATCACCCGCTCGATCTTGCCCCAGTTCTGGTAGATCACGACCACCAACAGGATCAGCAGGAACTTCTTCAGTACGCCGCCGAGCATCAGTTACGTCGCTTGAGCTGATCGGTGAGCTGGGTCGGCAGACCTTTGATGATCAGCGTGCCGGCTTCTTCGTCGTATTCGATCTTCGAGCCGAGCAAGTGGGCTTCAAAGCTGATGGACAAGCCTTCGGCGCGACCGGTGAAGCGGCGGAACTGGTTGAGGGTACGTTTATCTGCCGGAATCTCCGGCGACAGGCCGTAGTCCTTGTTGCGGATGTGGTCGTAGAAGGCTTTTGGGCGCTCTTCGTCGATCAGTTCCGAGAGTTCTTCCAGGCCCATGGGTTCGCCCAATTTAGCCTGGCTGCTGGCGTAATCCACCAGGGTCTTGGTCTTCTCGCGGGCGGACTCTTCCGGCAGGTCTTCGCTTTCGACGAAGTCACTGAAGGCCTTGAGCAGGGTGCGGGTCTCGCCGGGGCCGTCGACGCCTTCCTGGCAGCCGATGAAGTCGCGGAAATACTCCGAAACCTTTTTGCCGTTCTTGCCTTTGATGAACGAAATGTACTGCTTGGACTGCTTGTTGTTCTGCCACTCGGAAACGTTGATCCGCGCCGCCAAGTGCAGTTGGCCCAGGTCCAGGTGCCGGGACGGGGTCACGTCCAGCTGATCGGTCACTGCAACGCCTTCACTGTGGTGCAGCAGCGCGATCGCCAGGTAGTCGGTCATGCCTTGCTGATAATGCGCAAACAGCACGTGGCCGCCCACAGAGAGGTTCGACTCTTCCATCAGCTTTTGCAGATGCTCCACCGCCACCCGGCTGAACGCGGTGAAATCCTTGCCGCCATCGAGGTATTCCTTCAGCCAGCCGCTGAACGGATGCGCCCCGGACTCGGCATGGAAGAAACCCCAGGCCTTGCCTTGTTTGGCGTTGTAGCTCTCATTGAGGTCGGCAAGCATGTACTCGATGGCGCTCGACTCGGCCAATTCGGAATCGCGAGCGTGGAGAACTGCGGGCGTGCCGTCGGGTTTTTTGTCGATCAAGTGGACGATGCAATGACGGATCGGCATGGGCTTCTCGGCTGATTGAAGAGAGGAGGGCGTGCTCCCCCAAAAAGTGCCAAGTGTACCGCAACCACTGGTTTTGGCGCGGCACCAAGGGCAATTCGCAGGTGTCCGATGGCGCTTATGCTGTTTTTTACAGTTTTAGAGCAATAAAGCTGACCAAATGGGTAGCTAGAGGCGGATATTTCCCCGTCTCTGTGCTAGTTTTGCCCGGTCTTACGCGAAGTCACTGCGTTAAGCGTGCATTCAGCATTTGTCAGGTCGAACCAAACCCTGATTTCGGTATCTATAACCCCGACTCGTCGCGGTTATGGCCGAGGGTGCCAGATCCAGAAGATCGGGCTCGATGGCTGACACTGCACTCTGCAATCCATATGAATTTGATAGGGAAGGAACATTACATGGCTCTTACTAAAGACCAACTGATCGCCGACATCGCTGAAGCTATCGACGCGCCAAAAACCACCGCGCGTAACGCTCTGGACCAACTGGGCCAAATCGTTGCTGATCAGCTGGAAAACGGCGGCGAAATCACCCTGCCAGGTATCGGCAAGCTGAAAGTGACTGAGCGTCCTGCCCGTACCGGCCGCAACCCTTCGACTGGCGCTGCCATCGAAATCGCTGCCAAGAAAGTTATCAAGCTGGTTGTGGCCAAAGGCCTGACCGACGCTGTTAACAAGTAAGACGCAGTAAAAAAAGCCGTGCTCCGGAGTGATCCGGGCACGGCTTTTTTGTGTCTGCGATTCAGCGACTGTCCTGAAAACACCTCTAAACCAATGTGGGAGCGGGCTTGCTCGCGAATGCGGTGTATCAGTCACCATTTAAGTCGACTGACACACCGCATTCGCGAGCAAGCCCGCTCCCACATTTTGATCTGTGTCGGTCAGTTACTCAGCTCTTGCGAGCCCAGCGTTCGCGCCAGACCTGCTGCTCGGACTTGGTCTGGAAGGTCCAGGCGACGAAGCGGCTTTGCTTCTGCCCCTGAGACATTTCCACGACCTGGCTTTCCAATACACCGGCCTTTTTCAGGGCCGTCTGAATCGCCGGCAGGTTTGAGGCTTTCGAGACCAGGGTGCTGAACCAAAGCACTTTGTGTTGGAAATGTGCGCTCTCGGCGATCAGTTGCGTCACAAACCGTGCTTCGCCACCTTCACACCACAATTCTGCCGATTGACCGCCAAAGTTCAGCACTGGCAGTTTGCGTTTTGGATCGGCGCGGCCCAGGGCGCGCCATTTACGCTCGCTGCCCTTGGTCGCTTCGTCCATCGATGCGTGGAACGGCGGGTTGCACATGGTCAGGTCAAAGCGTTCGCCGGGTTCGAGCAGGCCCAGCAGAATGTGCTTGGGATTGCTTTGTTGGCGCAACTGGATGGCTTTGTTCAGCCCGTTGGACTGCACGATGGCTTTGGCGGCGGCCACGGCCGTCGGGTCGATTTCCGAGCCGAGAAAGTGCCAGCGGTAGTCGCTGTAGCCGATCAACGGATAAACGCAGTTGGCGCCCATGCCGATATCGAGCACCTTGACCGGCGCGCCGCGCGGGATCTCGCCGTCGTTGACGCTGGCCAATAAGTCGGCCAGGAAGTGCACGTAGTCGGCACGGCCCGGAACCGGTGGGCAGAGGTAGTCGGCCGGGATGTCCCAATGGGCGACGCCGTAGAACGACTTGAGCAACGCACGGTTGAACACCCGCACGGCGTCCGGGCTGGCGAAGTCGATACTTTCCTTGCCGTACGGATTGATGATCACGAACTTCGCCAGTTCCGGCGTGGTTTTGATCAGCGCCGGGAAGTCGTAACGACCCTGATGGCGGTTGCGCGGGTGAAGGCTGGCCTTCTCGCGGGGCTCCACGGCTTTGGCCGGGGTCGCGGAATCAGGCTTTTTGCGCGCAGGTCTTGGTGTGCGGGGGGCGTTCATGGGCGTTGTCGATTCGGGTATGGCTAAAAGTGGTGGGTATTGTCCCACACTTGATCGGTGTTGCCTGCGATCTGATGATCGATGAGGGGCCAATGTGGGAGCGGGCTTGCTCGCGAAGGCGGTTTAACATTCAGCATGGATATAGGCTGACATTCCGCTTTCGCGAGCAAGTCGAATCGTCGCACCGCCGCTCCCACATTAGGTTTGAGGTGTTTGGGATAAAGCGTCGGGCACAAAAAAGGGAGGCCGTTTCGGGCCTCCCTCTTTCATTGCGATGTGCCGTTACAGGCTGGCAATCCGCGCATGCTGCTCGGCCAATTTGCCCAAAGCCTGTTCAGCTTCAGCCAGTTTGGCGCGTTCCTTCTCGATGACTTCGGCCGGGGCCTTGTCGACGAAACCGGCGTTGGACAGCTTGCCGCCCACGCGCTGAACTTCGCCCTGCAGACGCAGGATTTCCTTGTCCAGACGCGCCAACTCAGCATCTTTGTCGATCAGACCGGCCATCGGCACCAGCACTTCCATCTCGCCGACCAGTGCGGTGGCAGACAGCGGTGCTTCTTCGCCGGCAGCCAACACCGTGATCGATTCGAGGCGAGCCAGCTTCTTCAGCAGGGCTTCGTTCTCGGTCAGGCGACGCTGATCTTCGGCGCTGACGTTTTTCAGGAACAGGTTCAGCGGCTTGCCTGGACCGATGTTCATTTCGCCACGGATGTTACGCGTGCCGAGCATCAGGCCCTTGAGCCATTCGATATCGTTTTCGGCGGCCGGATCGATGCGCTCTTCATTGGCCACTGGCCACGGTTGCAGCATGATCGTCTTGCCTTCGATACCGGCCAGCGGCGCGATGCGCTGCCAGATTTCTTCGGTGATGAACGGCATGAACGGATGTGCCAGACGTAGCGCGACTTCCAATACCCGAACCAGCGTGCGGCGGGTGCCGCGCTGACGTTCGACCGGCGCATTTTCGTCCCACAGCACAGGCTTGGAGAGCTCCAGGTACCAGTCGCAATACTGGTTCCAGATGAACTCGTACAAGGCTTGTGCGGCCAGGTCGAAACGGAACTGATCGAGTTGACGGGTCACTTCGGCTTCGGTGCGTTGCAGTTGCGAAATGATCCAGCGATCCGCCAGCGACAGCTCGTAAGCTTCGCCGTTCTGACCGCAGTCTTCGCCCTTGTCCAGCACGTAGCGCGCGGCGTTCCAGATCTTGTTGCAGAAGTTGCGGTAGCCCTCGACGCGGCCCATGTCGAACTTGATGTCGCGACCGGTGGACGCCAGCGAGCAGAAGGTGAAACGCAGGGCGTCGGTGCCGTAGCTGGCAATGCCGTCGGCGAACTCGTCGCGGGTCTGCTTCTCGATCTTCTTCGCCAGTTTCGGCTGCATCATGCCCGAGGTGCGTTTCTGCACCAGGTCTTCGAGCTCGATGCCGTCGATGATGTCCAGCGGGTCCAGGACGTTGCCCTTGGATTTGGACATCTTCTGGCCCTGGCCATCTCGCACCAGGCCATGAACATAAACGGTCTTGAACGGAACCTGCGGCGTGCCGTCTTCGTTCTTCACCAAGTGCATGGTGAGCATGATCATCCGGGCAACCCAGAAGAAAATGATGTCGAAGCCAGTCACCAGCACGTCGGTGGAGTGGAATTTCTTCAGGAATTCGGTCTGCTCAGGCCAGCCGAGCGTGGAGAAGGTCCACAGGCCCGAACTGAACCAGGTGTCGAGAACGTCGTTGTCCTGTTGCAGCGCAACGTCCGGGCCGAGGTTGTGCTTGGCGCGTACTTCGGCTTCGTCGCGACCGACATAGACCTTGCCCGACTCGTCGTACCAGGCCGGAATCCGGTGGCCCCACCACAGCTGACGGCTGATGCACCAGTCCTGGATGTCGCGCATCCACGAGAAGTACATGTTTTCGTACTGTTTCGGCACGAACGCGATGCGGCCGTCTTCAACGGCAGCGATGGCTGGTTCAGCCAATGGCTTGGTCGACACGTACCACTGGTCGGTCAACCACGGCTCGATGATGGTGCCGGAGCGGTCGCCTTTCGGCACTTTCAGCGCGTGGTCGTTGACGCTGACCAACAGGCCGGCAGCATCGAATGCAGCAACGATCTGTTTGCGCGCTTCGAAGCGGTCAAGGCCGGCGTATTCGGCCGGGATCTTGCCGTCGATGCTTTCGTTGAGCGTGCCGTCGAGGTTGAACACCTGACAGGCCGGCAATACGGCAGCGTTCTTGTCAAAGATGTTCAGCAGCGGCAGGTTGTGGCGCTTGCCGACTTCGTAGTCGTTGAAATCGTGGGCCGGGGTGATTTTCACGCAGCCGGTGCCGAATTCAGGGTCGCAGTAATCGTCGGCGATGATCGGGATACGGCGGCCGACCAGCGGCAGCTCGACGAATTTTCCGATCAGGGCCTGGTAGCGTTCATCGTTCGGGTTAACCGCTACGGCGGCGTCGCCGAGCATGGTTTCCGGGCGAGTGGTCGCCACGATCAGGTAATCGTTGCCTTCAGCGGTCTTGGCGCCGTCGGCCAGCGGGTATTTCAGATTCCACAGGAAACCTTTCTCGTCGTGGTTTTCCACTTCGAGATCGGAAATCGCCGTGTGCAACTTGGTGTCCCAGTTGACCAGGCGCTTGCCGCGGTAGATCAGGCCGTCTTCGTGCAGGCGCACAAAGGCTTCTTTAACGGCTTCCGAGAGGCCGTCGTCCATGGTGAAGCGCTCGCGGCCCCAGTCCACGGACGAGCCGAGACGGCGGATTTGACGGCTGATGTTGCCGCCGGACTGATCCTTCCATTCCCAGACTTTCTCGAGGAATTTCTCACGGCCCAGATCGTGACGATTCTGGCCCTGGGCTTCGAGTTGACGCTCCACCAGCATTTGCGTGGCGATACCGGCGTGGTCGGTACCCGGCTGCCACAGGGTGTTACGACCTTGCATGCGGCGGAAACGGATCAGGGCGTCCATGATCGCGTTGTTGAAGCCGTGACCCATGTGCAGGCTGCCGGTGACGTTCGGCGGCGGGATCATGATGGTGTAGGACTCGCCCGCGCCTTGCGGGGCGAAGTAATTCTCTGACTCCCAGGTGTTGTACCAGGAAGTTTCAATGGCGTGCGGCTGGTAGGTCTTATCCATGCGCGGCGGGACCCTATTGGCATTTATTCAGGAAAAGCCGGCAAGTATAGCGGGGCATGGGGCGTAGGGCGAGCAGGGGCGGACAGGGCGCAAATCAAACTGTGGAATGAACCTGTGGCGAGGGAGCTTGCTCCCGCTGGGGTGCGAAGCGGCCCCGACATCAGCAAGTTCGGTTTGTCAGGGACGCCGCGTGTTCCGGCTTTGCGGCTGCTGCGCAACCGAGCGGGAGCAAGCTCCCTCGCCACAGTAGTCCGCCGGGCTCGGGGTTACTCGTACTGGCTCAACAACCGTTCCATCCGCGCGGCCAGGCGGCGTTTGATTTCGGTTTCGATGTGCGGGGCGAAGTCGTCGATCACGTCTTGCATGATCAATTGCGCGGCGGCGCGCAGTTCGTCATCCAGGTGCAGCAGGTCGTCGGGGCCTTTGCTGGCGGCGGGTGCCGGTTGGGTAGCAGGGGCAGCAGGGGCGGGTGGCGACGGTTCGAGAATGGGCGGGCTGGCGCCGACTGTATCGAACAGCATCGGAATCTGTTCCTGATCACCTTCCTCGACCGTGTCGGTGAGCAAGGGCGGTTGCAGGTTGTCATCGCCGAGCAGTTGGCGGATCGACTCAAGGTCATCCAGCAGGTGCGCGGACTTTTGCTGCGGTTTTGGAGTGTCCATCGGAATGCTCAGAGTCGCTGTAAACGGTGATCTTGCAGAGGATAGCCCTGTTCGCGGTAGAAACGGAAACTCTCCCGCGCAGCCGTACGAATCGTCGGATCTTCCACCACCACTTCCGCCACGCGGGCGAACTTTTTGGCGAATGCCGGGACTTTCAGGGTGAGATTGACCAACAGATCCTGATGCGGGCCGCAGTCATCGCCAAGACCCAACACAATCAAACCGTCCGGCTCATTTTCAGCGGGGCCGTGAGGCACAAAGCTTTCGCCCTTGAAGGCCCACAGGCGCGCATCGAGATCGTCGCGTTGGGCTGCATCGCTGCAATGCAGGTAGATGCGGTGGCCCATGCGCCAGGCTTTTTCGGTGAGCTTGCAGGCAAAGTCCAGCCGTGCCGAAGGATCGGCGCTGGGCAGGATATAGAAGTCGACTTTGGTCATTGCGGTTCCTGAGCCTTGGGTGGCGTCCCCCGAAAGTGACGTCGCCCAAGGTCATCGGTTTCAGGCTTTGGCGCGGTCCAGCAGGTATTGGGTCAGCAATGGAACCGGGCGGCCAGTGGCGCCCTTGTCCTTGCCGCCGCTGGTCCAGGCCGTGCCGGCGATGTCCAGATGCGCCCAGTTGAGGTTCTTGGTGAAGCGCGACAGGAAGCAGGCAGCGGTGATGGTGCCGGCTTTCGGGCCGCCAATGTTGGCGATGTCGGCGAACGGGCTGTCCAGCTGTTCCTGGTACTCATCGAACAGCGGCAGTTGCCAGGCGCGATCGTCAGCCGATTGGCCGGCGCTCAGCAGTTGGCCGATCAGTTCGTCGTTGTTGCCCAGCAGGCCCGACGTGTGGGAGCCCAGAGCAACGACGCAAGCGCCGGTCAGGGTAGCGATGTCGATTACCGCTTGCGGCTTAAAGCGCTCGGAGTAGGTCAGGGCGTCGCACAGCACCAGACGGCCTTCGGCGTCGGTGTTGAGGATTTCCACGGTCTGGCCGCTCATGGTGGTGACGATGTCGCCAGGACGCGAAGCATTGCCGCTCGGCATGTTCTCGGCGCAGGCCAGGATGCACACCAGGTTGATCGGCAGTTTCAATTCGAGCACGGCACGCAGGGTGCCGAATACGCTGGCAGCGCCGCCCATGTCGTATTTCATTTCATCCATGCCGGCGCCCGGTTTCAGGCTGATGCCACCCGTGTCAAAGGTGATGCCTTTGCCGACCAGTGCATACGGCTTCTCGGATTTCTTGCCGCCGTTGTATTGCATGACGATCAGACGCGGCGGCTGGGCGCTGCCCTGGCCGACGGCGTAGAACGAGCCCATGCCCAGGTCCTTGATCTTCTTCTCATCAAGGACTTCGACTTTCAGGCTCTTGAATTCTTTGCCCAGGTTCTTCGCTTGCTCACCGAGGAACGTCGGGTGGCAGATGTTCGGCGGCAGGTTACCCAGGTCGCGGGTAAACGCCATGCCGTTGGCGATGGCGGTGGCGTGGGCCACGGCGCGCTCGACTTCAGCCTGGGCAGCCTTGATGGTCACCAGGGTGACTTTCTTCAGGGCGCGAGGCTCGGCTTTCTGGCTTTTGAACTGGTCGAACGTGTATTCGCCGTCCACCAGGGTTTCGGCCAGCAGGCGGGTCTTGCCGTAGCTGTCGCGGCCTTTGACCACGACTTCGTCCAGGGCCAGCACTGCATCGCTGCCGCCCAGGCCTTTAAGGGTATTGAGGATGCCGGCGATGATTTTGCGGAACGGGCGGTCGCCCAGCTCTTCGTCCTTGCCCACGCCGACCAGCAGCACGCGCTCGGCCTTGAGGTTCGGCAGGCTGTGCAGCAACAGGCTCTGACCGACTTTGCCAGCCAGGTCGCCGCGCTTGAGCACAGCGCTGATGGCGCCACCGCTCAGTTCGTCGAGTTGTTTGGCGACGGCGCCGAGCTTGCGGCCTTCGCCGACGGCGACTACCAGAGTGGCGGTTTTCAACGTTTCTGGGCTAACGCTTTTTACAACCAGTTCCATGTCCGGGTCCCTGAATTAATGGTCAACACGCAAGTGTTCGACGGCTTGCGTTCGAACTTGCTTATAGATAGAAAGACGCAGGTCACGGCCCGCGACAAAGGCCGCAGTTTGAACCTCGTGCCCTGAGCCTGACAACCCTCGGTCGTACGATCTTCAGCGCTTTACCCGCCTGCTTGAGCATGCGCAGTGACAGGCGCACCCAATCACAGGATAATGCGCCATCTTTTTCGGCGGCTCTGCCCTGCGGGCTGTCTGATACGTTTGCTTGTTTGGCCGCCTTAGCCTGACAACCCTGGAGTGTCTGGTTTGATCGTCTTCCGTTATCTATCCCGCGAAGTCCTGTTGACCTTGAGCGCCGTCAGCGCCGTGCTGCTGGTCATCATCATGAGCGGTCGCTTCATCAAATACCTCGCCCAGGCGGCCTCTGGCCTCCTGGATCCGGGCTCGCTATTCCTGATCATGGGCTTCCGTCTGCCGGGCTTCCTGCAGTTGATTTTGCCTTTGGGCCTGTTTCTAGGAATCCTGCTGTCCTACGGTCGCCTGTACCTTGAAAGCGAAATGACCGTGCTGTCTGCCACCGGCATGAGCCAGCAGCGTCTGTTTGCCATGACCCTTTTTCCAGCCACCCTGGTCGCACTGGTGGTGGCATGGCTGAGCCTGAGCCTGGCGCCGCAAGGTGCCAATCAGTTCCAGTTGCTGTTGAACAAGCAGGATGCCCTGACCGAGTTCGACACCCTCGAGCCGGGTCGTTTCCAGGCACTGCGTGACGGAACGCGGGTGACCTACACCGAAACGCTGTCGGATGACCGCATCAACCTCGGCGGCGTATTCATTTCGCAAAAGAACGTATCGTCTGATGAAAAGGATCGCGGGATCTCCGTGCTGGTGGCCGAGAAGGGCCGTCAGGAAATTCGCCCCGACGGTAACCGTTACCTGATTCTCGACAACGGCTATCGCTATGACGGCAATCCGGGTCAGGCCGACTACCGGGCGATCAAGTACGAGGAGTACGGCGTATTGCTGCCCAAGCCGGACGTCAGCGACGAAGTGACCGACCGTGACGCGATGACCACCAGTTTCCTGATCGGCAGTGATGACATTCGCTCCCGCACCGAACTGCAATGGCGTCTATCCCTGCCGTTGCTGGTCTTCATCGTGACCCTGATGGCGGTGCCGCTGTCGCGGGTCAATCCGCGTCAGGGCCGTTTCCTCAAGCTGCTGCCGGCGATTCTTCTATATATGGCTTACCTGTCCATCCTGATTGCCGCCCGCGGCGCCCTTGAAAAGGGCAAAATCCCGCCAGCTCTGGGGTTGTGGTGGGTGCATGCAATCTTCCTGGCCATCGGCCTGGGCTTGCTCTATTGGGAATCCTTTCAGTTGAAGCTGGCGAGTCGCCGTAGCGCACTGGAGGTGGCTCGTGGATAAGCTCGATCGGTACATTGGTAGCAGCGTGTTCGTGGCCATTCTGGCGGTACTGGGGATCATTCTCGGTCTGGCAACGCTGTTCGCGTTCATCGATGAAATGAGTGAGGTCAGCGATACCTACACCCTGGTCGACGTGTTGAGTTATGTCCTGCTGACCGCGCCGCGTCGTCTTTACGACATGTTGCCGATGGCGGCACTGATCGGTTGCCTGATCGGCCTCGGCAGTCTGGCCAGTCACAGCGAGCTGACCATCATGCGCGCTGCGGGCGTGTCGATCGGGCGAATCGTCTGGGCGGTCATGAAGCCAATGCTGATCCTGATGGTGGTGGGTGTGCTGATCGGCGAGTACGTCGCGCCGGCCACCGAAGTCACCGCTCAGGCCAATCGCTCCCTGGCTCAGGGCGGCGGCGATGCGCAGAGCGCCAAGCATGGTTTGTGGCATCGCCAGGGTGATGAGTTCATTCACGTCAACTCGGTACAACCCGACGGTCTGCTGTACGGCGTCACCCGTTATCGTTTTGACAATGAGCGTCATATGCTGTCTTCCAGCTTCGCCAAACGGGCGAAGTTCGATCAGGATCACTGGCAGTTGAGCGACGTCACCACCACGCTGTTCCATGAGAAGAGCACCGAAGTGGTCACCGCCCCGGTCGAGCGCTGGAATGTCGCCTTGAGTCCGCAGCTGTTGAGTACGGTGGTCATGTCGCCTGACACGCTGTCGATTAGCGGTCTGTGGGGTTACATCCACTACCTGGCTGACCAGGGCCTGAGCAATGGTCGTTATTGGCTGGCATTTTGGGTCAAGGTGTTGCAACCGCTGGTCACCGCCGCTCTGGTACTGATGGCGATTTCCTTCATCTTCGGTCCATTGCGCTCGGTGACCCTCGGTCAGCGAGTATTCACCGGCGTGCTGGTGGGTTTCACCTTCCGTATCGTTCAGGATTTACTCGGTCCTTCGAGCCAGGTCTTCGGTTTCTCGCCACTGTTTGCGGTGCTTGTTCCGGCGGGTGTTTGTGCCTTGGCCGGGGTCTGGTTGTTGCGCCGGGCCGGTTGATCAAGGGTTTCTCCTGACCTTGCAGGTCACTCAAAACGCCCCTGTCGCAAGACCGGGGCGTTTTTGTAGGCGCCGTCTGACCTGCGAACGTGACGCTTGCGCCGTGGATCAGGTACAATTCCCGGCTATTTTTCGGCGGGCTATGCCTGCAGCCTTTTTGAGTGTTGATCCGTGAGTGATTTGAGTCATATCCGCAATTTCTCCATCATCGCCCACATTGACCATGGCAAGTCGACGCTGGCCGATCGCTTCATCCAGATGTGTGGCGGCCTTGCCGAGCGCGAAATGGAAGCCCAGGTTCTGGACTCCATGGACCTGGAACGTGAACGCGGGATCACCATCAAGGCCCACAGCGTCACCCTGTATTACACCGCTCGCGATGGCATCAAGTACCAGCTGAACTTCATTGACACCCCGGGCCACGTTGACTTCACCTACGAAGTCAGCCGGTCACTGGCGGCCTGTGAAGGCGCGTTGCTGGTGGTCGATGCCGGTCAGGGCGTTGAAGCGCAGTCGGTAGCCAACTGCTACACCGCGATTGAGCAGGGCCTGGAAGTGATGCCGGTCCTGAACAAGATCGACCTGCCTCAGGCCGACCCGGACCGCGTGAAAGAAGAAATCGAAAAAATCATCGGCATCGATGCCACCGATGCGGTCGAGTGCAGTGCCAAGACCGGTCTGGGCGTCGACGAAGTGCTGGAGCGTCTGGTCAAGACCATTCCTGCGCCGACCGGCAACTATGAAGATCCGCTGCAAGCGTTGATCATCGACTCCTGGTTCGACAACTACCTGGGCGTTGTTTCCCTGGTTCGCGTGCGCCACGGTCGTGTGAAGAAGGGCGACAAGATCCTGGTCAAGTCCACCGGCAAGATCCACCTGGTGGACAGCGTCGGTGTCTTCAACCCGAAACACACCGCCACCGTTGACCTGAAGGCCGGCGAAGTGGGCTTCATCATCGCCGGCATCAAGGACATTCACGGTGCACCGGTCGGTGACACCCTGACCTTGAGCTCCACGCCGGACGTCGACGTGCTGCCAGGCTTCAAACGCATTCAGCCGCAGGTGTACGCCGGCCTGTTCCCGGTCAGCTCCGACGATTTCGAAGATTTCCGTGAAGCCTTGCAAAAGCTCACGCTCAACGACTCGTCCCTGCAATACACCCCGGAAAGCTCCGATGCCCTGGGCTTCGGCTTCCGTTGCGGGTTCCTCGGCATGCTGCACATGGAAATCATCCAGGAGCGCCTGGAGCGCGAGTACGACCTGGACCTGATCACCACGGCGCCGACGGTAATTTTCGAGCTGCTGCTGAAAACCGGTGAAACGATTTACGTCGACAACCCTTCGAAGCTGCCAGACCTGTCCTCGATCGAAGACATGCGCGAGCCGATCGTGCGGGCCAATATTCTTGTGCCGCAAGAGCACCTGGGTAACGTCATTACCCTGTGCATCGAGAAGCGTGGCGTACAGCACGACATGCTGTTCCTCGGTACCCAGGTTCAAGTGACCTACGATTTGCCGATGAACGAAGTGGTCCTGGACTTCTTCGACCGTCTGAAATCCACCAGCCGTGGTTATGCTTCGCTGGATTACCATTTCGATCGTTATCAATCGGCTAATCTGGTGAAACTGGATGTGCTGATCAACGGTGACAAGGTCGACGCCCTGGCGTTGATCGTGCACAAGGATAACGCGCACTACAAAGGTCGCCAGTTGACCGAGAAGATGAAAGAACTGATTCCACGTCAGATGTTCGACGTCGCGATCCAGGCCGCCATTGGCGGGCAGATTATTGCGCGAACCTCCGTCAAGGCACTCAGAAAGAACGTATTGGCCAAATGCTACGGCGGTGACGTTAGCCGTAAGAAGAAACTGCTTGAGAAGCAAAAGGCCGGTAAGAAACGCATGAAGCAAGTCGGTAACGTGGAAATTCCACAAGAAGCCTTCCTTGCAGTGCTCAGGTTGGATAGTTAGGTCCTATGTCACTAAATTTCCCGCTGTTGCTGGTCATCGCCGTGTTCGTCTGCGGCCTGTTGGCGTTGCTCGATCTGGTTTTCCTGGCGCCGCGTCGGCGTGCCGCCATTACCTCCTATCAGGGCAGCGTCAGCCAGCCTGATGGGGTGGTGGTCGAGAAACTGAATAAAGAGCCGCTGCTGGTCGAATACGGCAAGTCGTTCTTCCCGGTGTTGTTCATCGTGCTGGTACTGCGTTCGTTCCTGGTGGAACCGTTCCAGATTCCTTCCGGCTCGATGAAACCGACCCTGGACGTTGGCGACTTCATTCTGGTGAACAAGTTTTCTTACGGGATCCGCTTGCCGGTGATCGACAAGAAAGTCATCAAAGTTGGTGATCCACAGCGCGGCGATGTGATGGTGTTCCGCTACCCGAGCGATCCGAACGTCAACTACATTAAACGTGTGGTGGGCCTGCCGGGTGACCAGATTCGTTACACCGCCGACAAGCGTCTGTTCGTCAACGGTGAGTCGATTGCCGAACAACTGGTCGGCTCCGAGCCGGGCACGTTGGGCAGCGCTGAGCTCTACAAGGAAAAACTCGGCGTCGCCGAGCACCTGATCCGCAAGGAAATGAGCCGTTACCGCGCAACGCCGGACCATTCGTGGACCGTGCCTGCCGGGCACTACTTCATGATGGGCGACAACCGCGACAACTCGAACGACAGTCGCTACTGGGATGATCCGAGCATTCCCAAGGATCTGCTGGGCATGGTTCCCGACAAGAATATCGTCGGCAAGGCCTTCGCAGTCTGGATGAGCTGGCCGGAACCTAAACTCAGTCACCTGCCGAATTTCTCGCGGGTTGGCCTGATCAAGTAATCACACACGGCGCTGTTGAACACAGCGCCGAATGCATTTCTGGAGTCGGCATAATCGGCGACAGAAGCATGAAAACAACGATATTCAGGACGTTATTTTTGAACACAGCGTTAATTGTCCCAAGCCTGCGCCGCATCACGGCGATGGCGGTGGAACCCAACCACGAACTCAGCGTGGGTAAACCGTGAGCGTCTCCTTAAGCCGTCTCGAGCGTCAGCTCGGCTACACCTTCAAGGATCAGGAGCTGATGGTCCTGGCCCTGACTCACCGCAGCTTTGCCGGGCGTAACAACGAACGCCTGGAATTCCTCGGTGATGCCATCCTTAACTTTGTCGCTGGCGAGGCGCTGTTCGATCGCTTCCCGCTGGCCCGCGAAGGTCAGTTGTCGCGCTTGCGCGCACGCCTGGTGAAAGGCGAGACCCTGGCCGTACTGGCCCGCGGTTTCGATCTGGGCGAATACCTGCGCCTGGGTTCCGGTGAATTGAAAAGCGGCGGTTTCCGTCGCGAGTCGATTCTGGCCGATGCCCTTGAAGCGCTGATTGGCGCGATCTACCTGGACGCCGGCATGGACATGGCACGCGAACGCGTGCTGGCCTGGCTGGCCGGGGAGTTCGAAGGCCTGACGCTGGTCGACACCAACAAAGATCCAAAAACCCGCCTGCAAGAGTTCCTGCAGTCGCGGGGTTGTGAACTGCCGCGTTACGAAGTGGTGGATATCCAGGGTGAGCCGCATTGCCGGACGTTCTTCGTCGAATGTGAAATCACCTTACTGAACGAAAAAAGCCGAGGTCAGGGTGTGAGCCGTCGTATTGCCGAACAGGTAGCGGCCGCTGCAGCACTGATTGCCCTGGGCGTGGAGAATGGCCATGACTGATTCAACTGCAACTCGCTGTGGCTATGTCGCCATCGTCGGCCGTCCCAACGTGGGCAAGTCCACGCTGCTGAACCACATCCTCGGTCAGAAGCTGGCGATTACCTCGCGCAAGCCTCAGACCACTCGCCACAACATGCTCGGCATCAAGACCGAAGGCGCCGTGCAGGCGATCTACGTCGACACCCCCGGCATGCACAAAGGTGGCGAGAAAGCCCTGAACCGCTACATGAACAAGACCGCTTCGGCGGCGTTGAAAGACGTCGACGTGGTGATCTTCGTGGTTGACCGCACCAAGTGGACCGACGAAGACCAGATGGTCCTCGAGCGCGTTCAATACGTGACCGGCCCGCTGATCGTGGCGCTGAACAAGACTGACCGCATCGAAGATAAAGCCGAGCTGATGCCGCACCTGACCTGGTTGCAGGAACAGTTGCCGAACGCGCAGATCATGCCGATCTCGGCCCAGCACGGGCATAACCTCGAAACGCTGGAGCGCGTGATTGCCGGTTACCTGCCGGAAAACGATCACTTCTTCCCGGAAGACCAGATCACCGACCGCAGCAGCCGCTTCCTCGCCGCTGAACTGGTACGCGAGAAAATCATGCGCCAGATGGGCGCCGAGCTGCCGTACCAGATCACCGTCGAAATCGAAGAGTTCAAGCAGCAGGGCAAAACCCTGCACATTCATGCCTTGATCCTCGTCGAGCGCGACGGCCAGAAGAAAATCATCATTGGCGACAAGGGCGAGCGGATCAAACGCATCGGCACCGAGGCGCGCAAGGACATGGAGTTGCTGTTCGACTCCAAGATCATGCTCAACCTCTGGGTCAAGGTGAAAGGCGGCTGGTCCGACGATGAACGCGCCTTGCGTTCACTGGGTTACGGCGACCTGTAAATCGTCTGGCAGCACATAGATCCACTGTGGGAGCGGGCTTGCTCGCGAAGAGGATGTAACATTCAGCATTGATGTTGACTGTCACACCGCCTTCGCGAGCAAGCCCGCTCCCACATTGGTTTTGGGTTGTCTGAAAAACTGCAATCCTTCATCGAGAGCTTTATGTCCCAGCCCATCGGCCAACCCGCCTTCGTGCTCCACAGTCGCGCCTACCGCGAAAACAGCGCGCTGGTGGATTTCCTCACGCCGCAAGGTCGGCTGCGAGCGGTGTTGCGCAGTGCTCGGGGCAAGGCCGGGACATTGGCACGGCCGTTCGTGCCGCTGGAAGTCGAGTTCCGTGGGCGTGGTGAGCTGAAGAATGTCGGTCGCATGGAAAGCGCCGGTGTTTCAACCTGGCTCAACGGTGAAGCGCTGTTCAGCGGTCTCTACCTCAACGAGTTATTGATCCGTCTGCTGCCCTCCGAAGATCCCCATCCCGCCGTCTTCGATCACTACGCCGCGACCTTGCTCGCACTTGCCGAAGGTCGTCCGCTGGAGCCTTTGTTGCGATCCTTCGAATGGCGGCTGCTGGATGACTTGGGTTACGGCTTCGCTCTGACCACCGATATCCATGGCGATCCCATCGCGCCGGACGGTCTCTACCGTCTGCAAGTGGATGCGGGGCTCGAGCGGGTCTACCTGCTGCAACCCGGTCTGTTCAATGGCACCGAGCTGCTGGCGATGGCCGATGCAGATTGGTCTGCCCCTGGCGCACTCTCGGCAGCCAAGCGCTTGATGCGCCAGGCACTGGCCGTTCATCTGGGCGGTCGTCCCTTGGTGAGTCGCGAGTTGTTTCGCAAGCCCTGATCACCCCGTATGCTGTGCGCCGAACTTTTCCATTTTCAGGAGCGCTTCCGTGACCACCAGCAATCGCATTCTTCTTGGCGTGAACATCGACCACGTTGCCACCCTGCGTCAGGCCCGGGGCACGCGCTATCCGGATCCGGTCAAGGCAGCACTGGACGCGGAAGAGGCGGGCGCTGACGGCATTACCGTGCACCTGCGCGAAGACCGTCGGCACATCCAGGAGCGCGACGTGTTGCTACTCAAGGATGTGCTGCAAACCCGCATGAACTTCGAAATGGGCGTCACCGAAGAGATGATGGCGTTCGCCGAACGCATTCGTCCGGCGCACATTTGCCTGGTGCCGGAAACCCGTCAGGAGCTGACGACCGAAGGTGGTCTGGACGTGGCGGGGCAAGAAGCACGGATCAAGGCGGCGGTGGATCGCCTGGCGAAAATCGGCTGTGAAGTGTCGCTGTTCATCGACGCTGACGAGCGGCAGATCGAAGCGTCCCGTCGTGTTGGTGCGCCGGCTATTGAGTTGCATACCGGTCGTTATGCCGATGCCGAGACGCCGACCGATGTGGCTGAAGAGCTCAAGCGTGTGGCGGATGGCGTGGCGTTTGGTCTGGCTCAAGGTTTGATCGTCAACGCTGGCCACGGCCTGCACTATCACAACGTTGAAGCCGTCGCGGCGATCAAGGGCATCAACGAACTGAACATCGGTCATGCGCTGGTGGCTCATGCGTTGTTCGTCGGGTTCAAGTCGGCGGTGTCGGAGATGAAAGCACTGATCCTGGCCGCCGCAAAAGCCTAAAGCCAAACACAAAACCAAAATGTGGTGGCTGTTAAAGTTGAGGGGTTTCCTGATTCGGCTTGGTCTTGTCGACCCCCGGCACATGCAGGTTGCCTTCGGCGACCTGATTGCCTTCAAGTTGCGGCTGCGTCACCCACGTCAGGATGTCGTAATAGCGGCGGATGTTCGCCACGAAGTGAACGGGTTCGCCGCCACGGGCATAGCCGTAACGGGTTTTGCTGAACCACTTCTTCTCGGACAGGCGCGGCAGGATCTTTTTCACGTCCAGCCACTTGTCCGGGTTCAGTCCTTCCTTGGCCGCCAGTTTGCGCGCATCATCCAGGTGACCGCTGCCAACGTTGTAGGCCGCCAGCGCAAACCATGTGCGATCCGGCTCCTGGATCGACTCATCCAGCTGTTCCTTCATGTAGGCCAGGTACTTGGCGCCACCCATGATGCTTTGTTTGGGGTCCAGTCGGTTGGACACACCCATGGCCTGCGCGGTGTTCTGGGTCAGCATCATCAGGCCGCGCACGCCGGTCTTCGACGTGACGGCCGGTTGCCACAGGGATTCCTGATAACCGACCGCTGCCAGCAGGCGCCAGTCGACTTTCTCTTCCTTGGCATAAGCCTTGAAATGCTTCTCATACTTGGGCAGCCGTTGCTGCAGGTGCTGGGCGAAGGTATAGGCGCCCATGTAGCCGAGCACATCGACGTGCCCGTAATAGCGGTCTTTCAGGCGTTGCAGGGTGCCGTTTTTCTTCACCTTGTCGAGGTAGGTGTTGATCTCGTTGAGCAAGCTGTTGTCGTCGCCGGCGGCCACCGCCCAGCTCTGGTTGCTGGCGTCACCGAGGTCGAAGGCTACCCGCACGTTAGGGAAGTAGACCTGGTTCATCGCGACTTCGTTTGAATCGACCAGGGTCAGATCGATCTGACCTTCATCGACCATCCGCAGCAAGTCGACGACTTCAACCGCGTCGGACTCTTCGTAATCAATGCCGGGATATTTCTTTTTCAGCTCCGCCAATTGCTCGGCGTGGGTGCTGCCCTTGAGCACTATGATCTTCTTGCCCACCAGATCCTTCGCGTCGGTCGGCCGCGATTGGCCGTTGCGATAGATGATCTGTGGGGTGACTTCGAGATAGGAGTGGGAAAACCGCACCTGCTTTTTACGTGCTTCGCTGCTGACCAGGCCGGCAGCAGCGATCACCGGGCCGTTGGGCTTGCCCACCTGGTTAAACAGGTCGTCGAGGTTGTCGGCGGTTTCGATTTTGAGTTCCACCCCCAGATCGTCGGCGAAGCGCTTCACCAGCTCGTATTCGAAGCCGGTTTCACCGTTGCGATCCTGAAAGTAGGTGGCGGGGCTGTTACGGGTAACCACCCGCAGCACGCCATCCTCCTTTACGCGCTCCAGCGTGTTGGGTTTATCAACACAGCCACTGAGCACCAGGAAGAGTCCGGTTGCGATCAGCCATTTGGCGAACCGCGGACGCAAAGCCGTTGGGGAAAACATCTGCGCAGTATACGCAAAGGACCACGAGCGCCATATCTCGACAGCGAAGGGCTTGTCTGCTAGGCAACTGAAAACCGCTCCGGAGCCCGCAGGAATGGGCCCGAGCAGCATTTTGTGACAGAAAAAATAACGCTTGGCGCGCGCCTGTTTGAGGTCCGAACACCCGGCCCGACGCCCGGGTGCAGCCGCCCGTACCGTTTCGGGTGATGTCGCGGCCTGTTTAGGCTAGAATGCACGGCCTCAAAGCACACCCCTTCCCGAGGCTGTCCCGAAGATGTTGATCCTGCGCGGCGCTCCTGCCCTTTCTGCCTTTCGCCACAGCAAACTCCTTGAGCAACTGAGCCAGAAGGTCCCGGCTGTCAGCGGCTTGTATGCTGAATTCGCTCACTTCGCCGAAGTTACCGGCGTCCTGACCGGCGACGAACAGCAGGTGCTCGCGCGCCTTCTGAAGTACGGCCCAAGTGTTCCGGTACAAGAGCCGACCGGTCGTCTGTTCCTGGTGTTGCCGCGGTTCGGCACCATCTCGCCATGGTCCAGTAAAGCCAGCGACATCGCTCGCAACTGCGGCCTGACGAAAATCCAGCGTCTTGAACGCGGCATCGCCTTCTACGTTGCCGGCCAGTTCAGCGACGCCGAAGCACAGTTGATTTCCGACACCTTGCACGACCGCATGACGCAGATCGTTCTGGCCAACCTTGAACAAGCCGCCGGCCTGTTCAGCCACGCCGAGCCGAAACCGCTGACCGCGATCGACGTGCTGGGTGGCGGCCGCGCCGCGCTGGAAAAAGCCAACACCGAGCTGGGCCTGGCCCTGGCCGAAGACGAAATCGACTACCTGGTCAACGCCTTCGTCGGCCTGAAGCGCAACCCGCACGACATCGAACTGATGATGTTCGCCCAGGCGAACTCCGAGCACTGCCGTCACAAGATCTTCAACGCCAGTTGGGACATCGACGGTCAGAGCCAGGAAAAAAGCCTGTTCGGCATGATCAAGAACACCTACGTGATGCACAGCGAAGGCGTTCTGTCGGCTTATAAGGACAACGCTTCGGTGATCGTCGGCAACGTCGCCGGTCGTTTCTTCCCGGACCCTGAAACCCGCCAATACGGTGCGGTGCAGGAACCGGTGCACATCCTGATGAAAGTCGAAACGCACAACCACCCGACCGCGATTGCCCCGTTCCCGGGTGCATCCACGGGTTCCGGTGGCGAGATTCGCGACGAAGGCGCCACCGGTCGCGGCGCCAAGCCAAAGGCTGGCCTGACCGGTTTCACCGTGTCCAACCTGCAAATCCCGGGCTTCGAACAGCCGTGGGAAGTGCCGTATGGCAAGCCTGAGCGCATCGTCACTGCGCTGGACATCATGATCGAAGGCCCACTGGGTGGCGCTGCGTTCAACAACGAATTCGGTCGTCCGGCCCTGACCGGTTACTTCCGTACCTTCGAACAGTCGATCACCACCCCGCGTGGCGAAGAAGTTCGCGGTTACCACAAGCCAATCATGCTGGCCGGCGGTATGGGTAACATCCGTGCCGAACACGTACAAAAAGCTGAAATCACCGTTGGCTCCAAGCTGATCGTACTCGGTGGCCCGGCAATGCTGATCGGTCTGGGCGGCGGCGCGGCTTCCTCCATGGCCACCGGCACCAGCTCGGCAGACCTGGACTTCGCTTCCGTACAGCGCGAAAACCCGGAAATGGAGCGTCGCTGCCAGGAAGTCATCGACCGTTGCTGGCAGTTGGGTGATAAAAACCCGATCAGCTTCATCCACGACGTCGGCGCGGGCGGTCTGTCCAACGCCTTCCCGGAACTGGTCAACGATGGCAACCGTGGCGGTCGCTTCGAACTGCGCAACATTCCAAACGACGAGCCGGGCATGGCCCCGCACGAAATCTGGAGTAACGAATCCCAGGAACGCTACGTTCTGGCGGTCGGCCCGGCTGACTTCGAACGCTTCCAGGCGATCTGCGAGCGCGAGCGTTGCCCGTTTGCCGTCGTCGGCGAAGCCACTGCCGAGCCGCAACTGACGGTCACCGACAGTCACTTCGGCAACAGCCCGGTGGACATGCCACTGGAAGTGCTGCTGGGTAAAGCCCCGCGCATGCACCGTTCGGCCGTTCGCGAAAACGAAATGGGCGACGATTTCGATCCGTCGACCCTGGAGATCGCAGACTGCGTCGAGCGCGTTCTGCATCACCCGGCCGTTGCGAGCAAAAGCTTCCTGATCACCATCGGCGACCGCACCATCACCGGCCTCGTGGCCCGTGATCAGATGGTCGGCCCGTGGCAGGTTCCGGTAGCCGACGTTGCCGTCACCGCCACCAGCTTCGACGTTTACACCGGTGAAGCCATGGCCATGGGCGAGCGTACTCCGCTGGCTCTGCTGGACGCTCCGGCGTCGGGCCGCATGGCCATCGGCGAAACCCTGACCAACATCGCGGCTTCGCGCATCAACAAGATCTCCGACATCAAACTGTCGGCCAACTGGATGTCCGCTGCCGGTCACCCAGGCGAAGACGCGCGTCTGTACGACACCGTGAAAGCAGTCGGCATGGAACTGTGCCCTGATCTGGGTATTACCATTCCGGTGGGCAAGGACTCCATGTCCATGGCCACGCGCTGGAACGACGAAGGCGTCGACAAGACCGTGACCTCGCCGATGTCCCTGATCGTGACCGGTTTCGCGCCTGTGGCTGACATCCGTCAGACCCTGACGCCGGAACTGCGTATGGACAAGGGCACCACCGACCTGATCCTGATCGATCTGGGCCGTGGCCAGAACCGCATGGGCGCCTCGATCCTCGCCCAGGTTCACGGCAAACTCGGCTCGCAAGCACCGGATGTCGACGACGCCGAAGACCTCAAAGCCTTCTTCGCCGTGATCCAGGGCCTCAACGCCGACGGTCACCTGCTGGCTTACCACGACCGTTCCGACGGTGGTCTGCTGACCAGCACCGTGGAAATGGCCTTCGCCGGTCATTGCGGTCTGAGCCTGAACCTCGACGGTCTGGCAGAAACCTCTGCCGACATCGCTGCAATCCTGTTCAACGAAGAACTGGGCGCCGTGATCCAGGTTCGCCAGGACGCTACTCCAGACATCCTCGCGCAGTTCAGCGCTGCCGGTTTGGGTGACTGCGTGTCGGTGATCGGTCAGCCGATGAACAACGGCCAGATCAGCATTACCTTCAACGGCGAAACCGTGTTCGAAGGTCAGCGTCGTCTGCTGCAACGTCAGTGGGCTGAAACCAGCTACCAGATCCAGCGTCTGCGTGATAACGCCGACTGCGCCGAACAAGAGTTCGACGTGCTGCTGGAAGAAGACAACCCGGGCCTGAGCGTCAAGCTGAGCTACGACGTCAACCAGGACGTCGCAGCGCCTTATATCAAGAAAGGCATCCGCCCACAGGTTGCCGTGCTGCGTGAGCAGGGCGTCAACGGTCAGGTGGAAATGGCGGCCGCGTTCGACCGCGCCGGTTTCAACGCGATCGACGTGCACATGAGCGACATTCTGGCCGGCCGTGTCGACCTGAACGAGTTCAAAGGTCTGGTCGCTTGCGGCGGTTTCTCCTACGGCGACGTACTGGGTGCCGGCGAAGGCTGGGCCAAGTCCGCGCTGTTCAACAGCCGTGCTCGCGATGCGTTCCAGGGTTTCTTCGAACGTAACGACAGCTTCACCCTCGGCGTGTGCAACGGTTGCCAGATGATGTCCAACCTGCACGAGCTGATCCCGGGCAGCGAGTTCTGGCCGCACTTCGTGCGCAACCGTTCCGAGCAGTTCGAAGCCCGTGTGGCGATGGTTCAGGTTCAGGAATCGAACTCGATCTTCCTGCAAGGCATGGCCGGTTCGCGTATGCCGATCGCTATTGCTCACGGTGAAGGTCATGCCGAGTTCGCCAGCGAAGAAGCGTTGCTGGAAGCTGATCTGTCGGGTTGTGTGGCGATGCGTTTTGTCGACAACCACGGCAAGGTCACCGAAAGCTACCCGGCCAACCCGAACGGCTCGCCGCGCGGGATCACCGGTTTGACCAGCCGCGACGGTCGCGTAACGATCATGATGCCGCACCCGGAGCGTGTGTTCCGCGCGGTGCAGAACTCGTGGCGTTCGGAAGACTGGAACGAAGACGCACCTTGGATGCGTATGTTCCGTAACGCGCGGGTTTGGGTTAACTAAGAGCGGGTTAACTGAAGGCTATGTACAAGCTTTCCTTTTTTGTTCCGGCCAGTCATGTGGAACAGGTCAAAAGTGCCGTATTCGCCGCCGGTGGCGGACGGATCGGCACGTACGACCATTGCGCCTGGCAAGTGCTCGGCCTTGGCCAGTTTCGCCCGTTGGATGGCAGTCAGCCATTCATTGGGGAAGCGGGGCAGGTCGAGCAGGTTGAGGAATGGAAGGTTGAGTTTGTCGTGGCGGATGAGTTGATTCGTTCTGTGGTGGTGGCTTTGAAGCAGAGCCATCCCTATGAGACGCCGGCTTATGAGGTGTGGCGGTTGGAAGATTTCTAGTCTTCCGGGCCGCTGAAATGAAAAACCCGCTGAATTTGCGTTCAGCGGGTTTTTTGTTGCCTGAACAATCAATGAATGCACACACCCCTACAGAGGGCGTGGGTTAAACCTTGGCACTCACCTCGCTGCGATTCACCAACGCATCCAGCGCATCATTCAAACTCGATGCCTTGTCGCCAATCAGCAGATGCCAAATCCCACCGTCCAACTGACTGACACCCTGGCAACCCAGCGCCTTCAAATCACATTCCGACAACGCCTTGCCATCCGCCAGTTGCAACCGGATCCGGGTCATGGCGATGCAATCCATCTGCAATACGTTCTCACCGCCACCCAATGCCTTCAGCCATTGCTGTGCTTCTGAATTCGCCACCGGAGCAGGTTTCGGCGTATCGATCACCGCAGCGGGGGAGGAAATGATCGCGCGCCCCAAAGCAGGCATCGCCAAGCGAATCTCATCGGCAATGCTGTCTGCCATCGGCCCGACCACGACCTGCAAACTCCCACCCTTGCCCGGACGCACAACCGCCATCGCCCCCAGTGCTTTCAACTCCGCATCGTTCGCCTTGTTGCGATCCACCATGTCCAACCGCAACCGAGTGGTGCACGCACCCACCGTGATCAAATTCTGCGCACCACCCAGCGCCTTGATGTAAGCACCGGCCCGTTCGTTGTCGGTCACGACGACTTTGTCGCCCGCAGGAATGTCTTCACGCCCCGGCGTCTTGAGGTTGAAGCGGCGAATGCAGAAATCAAACACCACGTAGTAGATCACCGCATATGCCAGCCCCACTGGCACCACGAGCCAGCCATTGGTGGATTTACCCCAGCCGAGGATCATGTCGATAAAGCCACCGGAGAAGGTAAATCCGAGGTGGATGTTCAACAGGTTGGTGACGGCCATCGACAAACCCGTCAGCAGTGCGTGCAGTAAAAAGAGCAGCGGTGCGAGGAACATGAAGGCGAATTCGACGGGTTCGGTGACGCCGGTGAGGAACGAGGTGAGCGCCATCGACAGGAAGATCCCGCCCATGACTTTTCGGCGTTCCGGCAGGGCATTGCGGTACATCGCCAGGCACGCGGCGGGCAGGCCGAAGAGCATCATCGGGAACATGCCGGTGGTGAATTGGCCGCCCTTGGGGTCGCCGGCAAAGTAGCGCGAGATATCGCCGGTCACGAGGGCGCCCGTGGTCGGGTCGGTGAAGTTGCCGAAGACGAACCACGCCATGTTGTTGATGATGTGGTGCAGACCGGTGACGATCAGTAGGCGGTTGAGCACGCCGAAAATGAAGGCCCCGATGCTGCCGCTTTCCAGCATCAACACACCGAAGCTGTTGATGCCGTGTTGGATCGGCGGCCAGATCAAGCCAAAGATCACGCCCAGGCCGACGGCGGCGAACCCGGTGACAATCGGCACGAAGCGCCGGCCGCCAAAGAACGCCAGGTACTCCGGGAGCTTGATGTCCTTGAAACGGTTGTACAGCGCGCCCGCCATCAAGCCGCTGACGATCCCGGCGAGCATGCCCATGTTGATGCTCGCGTCGAGCACCTTGAGGGTGGAGATCATCACCAGGTAGCCAATGACGCCGGCGAGGCCTGCGGTGCCGTTGTTGTCCTTGGCGAAACCGACGGCGATGCCGATGGCGAAGATCATTGCCAGGTTGGCGAAGATGACTTGGCCGGCGTCGTGAATGATCGCGATGTTCAGCAGGTCGGTGTCGCCCAGGCGCAGCAACAGGCCGGCGATCGGCAGGATCGCGATCGGCAGCATCAGCGCGCGGCCGAGGCGTTGCAGGCCTTCGATGAAGTATTGGTACATGGCGGAACTCCCTGGATTTTTGTTTTTTTGTTGTTGTGAGCTCAGTTCAGAGGCCATTGCTGGTGACAGGCGTGACGCACTGCAGCGGCGCTGCTCAACTTGAGCAGGTCCTGGCTGAGGCGTCGGCATTCGCTCGCGTCCAGGTGACGGACGCGGTCCTTGATTTCACCGATCTGCACCGGGCTGACCGACAACTCGCTGACGCCCAGGCCAATCAGTACCGGCGTGGCCAGCGGATCGGAGGCGAGCGCGCCGCAGACACCGACCCAACGGTTGTGCACCGCAGCGCCGGCGCAGGTCTGAGCGATCAACCGCAGCAGCGCCGGGTGCATGGCGTCGACCCGCGAAGCGAGACCGGCGTGGTCGCGGTCCATGGCCAGGGTGTATTGCGATAAGTCATTGGTGCCGATGGACAGGAAGTCCGCATGCTCTGCAAGCTGCTCGGCCAGCAGGGCGGCGGCGGGGACTTCGATCATCACGCCCAGCTCCGGGCGCTCAGGCACACCGAGTTCAGTGCACAACGCGTCGAGACGCTGGCGGATGTGCAGCAACTCATCGACCTCGGTCACCATCGGCAACAGGATCCGGCAACGCGACAGCGGGCTGACATGCAGCAAGGCGCGCAGTTGCTGATCCAGCAATTCCGGACGGACCTGAGCCAGGCGAATACCGCGCAGGCCGAGCACCGGATTGGCCTCAGCCGGCAGCGGCAGATAGTCGAGTTGTTTGTCGCCGCCGACGTCGATGGTGCGGATGATCACCGACTTGTCGCCCATGGCGTCGAGCACGGCTTGATAGGCGGCGCGCTGTTCCTCCTCGTCCGGCGCGGTGTTGCGGTCGACGAAGAGAAACTCGGTACGCAGCAAGCCGACGCCGTCTGCACCATTGCCCAACGCCTCGGCCGCTTCAGCGCTGGAGGCCACATTGGCGGCGACTTCAATCTGCAAACCGTCGAGCGTCAGCGCCGGTGTGTGAGCCTGAGCCTGTTGTTCGGCGCGACGCTGTTGATGATCGAGTTGTGCCTGATGCACTTCGGCCAAACGTTCGGCATTTGGCATCAGTTCGAGGCGACCACCATCGGCATCCAGCACGACCGCTTGGCCTTGCTGCTGATCCAGCAGCGTAGAACCTAGCGCGACCATGCACGGTAAACCTTTGCCGCGAGCGAGAATGGCGACGTGAGACGTTGCGCCACCCTCGGCCATGCACAACCCGGCAACACCTTGCTGACTGAGTTGCAGCAGATCGGATGGCGTCAGTTCATGCGCGGCGACGATGGCGCCGGCCGGCACGTCGTAGTGCCAGGCTTCGCCGAGCAGGGCGCGTAGCACGCGTTGTTTGAGGTCGCGCAGATCGTTGGCGCGTTCTGCCAACAACGGGCTGCCGAGTTGCTGGAGCACCTCGCACTGCACGTCGATCGATTGGCTCCAGGCGTGGGTCGCGGCCATGCCCTGGTCGATGGAGGTGTTCGCTGCGTTCAGCAGCGCCGGGTCTTCGAGCAGGGCGAGGTGCGCGGCGAAGATCGCTTCTTCGTCGGTGTTTTTATGTTTCCTGGCTTGGGCCAGCGTGTGGTCGATTTCGCTGCGCACAACGGTCAGCGCGGTGTCGAGGGTTTGCAGTTGTTGCTCGGGATCATGGTTGCCGGCGTCCACCGGCAGGCTGATTGCGCTCAAGCGGAACAACGGCCCGCCAACCAAACCGGGCGCGGCACAAACACCGTGCAGCACGCCCGCTTCTGCAGCTCGAGTGCGTCGGGCAATCGGTGTCGGCGCGGCGGCGTGGCTGTCTTCGGCCAGCGCTGTGGATAACGCGATCAGCAACGCCTGCAACGCTGCTTCGGCGTCCGGGCCCTGGCAGCTGACCTGAACTTCGTCCTGCTCGCCGATGGCCAAGCCCATCAACCCGATCAAGCTGTCGCAGGTCGCCGATTTGCCAGCGAAATGCAGCTGCGATTTGCTCTTGAAACCTTGCGCCGTCTGACGAATCAGTGCTGCCGGACGAGCATGCAGCCCGCCACGATGGGCGATGCGAATGTGGCCGACAATTTCTTCCCCGGAGAGCTCCGCTTCAGCCTGCGCTCCAGGTGCGTGCCGACGAATGATGTGCAGCAATGGCTCGCCAACTTTTACCGACTTCAGCGTGATCGGTCGCGCCTGAAAGTCCTGGCTGTTGGTCAGGATCATCAGGCTGACCAGGCTTTTGCACTGCTGCGCGACCTTGTCCAGGTCATAGCGCAACAACGGTTGGCCGTTGCTGACCCGCGCCCCTTCCTTGACCAGCATCGAGAAGCCTTCGCCCTGCAACTCGACCGTGTCGAGGCCCAGGTGCAGCAGCAATTCGGCGCCGTTGTCGGCACGCAAGGTGACGGCGTGGCCGGTGCGCGCGACGTGCACCACGATGCCGGCGCATGGGGCGTGGAGGGTGTCGTTCAGCGGATCGATGGCGATCCCGTCGCCCATGGCGCCGCTGGCGAACACCGGGTCCGGGACTTTGGCGAGCGTGAGCACCGGGCCGCTGAGCGGGGCGCTGAGGGTCAGCTCTTTATTATTGTTGTGCATGGCTCGGTCTCATCAGTAAAAACTACGGTTCGGATCAACCCGCCCTGTAGCAGCTGTCGAGTGAAACGAGGCTGCGATCTTTTCAACGCAGGATCAAAAGATCGCAGCCTCGTTTCACTCGACAGCTGCTACAGGGTTCTCCACTCAGTGCGTGCGGGTCACTTTGCTCAAGTGCCGCGGCTGGTCCGGGTCCATGCCTCGGGCGACGGCCAAACCGGCGGCCATGACGTAGAAACTCTGGATTGCCAGAATCGGGTCGAGGGCCGGGTGCTCGGCGCGGGTCAGGGTGAGGTCGCGTTCGGCAACATCATCCGGTGCGGCCAGCAATACGCGGGCACCGCGTTGGCGCATGTCGGCGGCGAGGCTCAGCAAACCCGCCTGCTCGGCGCCGCGCGGGGCGAAGATCAGCAGTGGATAATTTTCATCGATCAACGCCATCGGGCCGTGACGGACCTCGGCGCTGCTGAAGGCTTCCGCCTGGATCGCCGAGGTTTCCTTGAATTTCAACGCGGCTTCCTGGGCGATGGCGAAACCCGCGCCACGGCCAATCACCATCAGGCGTTGGCAATCGCGCAAGGCATCGATGGCCAGGCTCCAGTCCTGTTTCGCCGCCTCGCGCAAACCTTCCGGCAGTGCGAGACCGGCCTCCAGTAATTGCGCATCCTCTTTCCAGTGGGCGATCAGACGGGCACTGGCGCTGAGGGTGGCGATAAAACTCTTGGTCGCGGCGACGCTGTTTTCGGTGCCGGCACACAGCGGCAGGCTGAACTCACACGCGGCCTCCAGCGGCGAACTCTCGGCGTTGACCATCGAGACGCTCAGGGCGCCACGCTTGCGCAGCAGACGCATGCTGTTCACCAGATCGGGACTTTGCCCGGACTGCGAGAAGGCGAACGCCACTTGGCCGCTGACCTTCAACGGCGCTTGCAGCATGGTCACCACCGACATCGGCAGCGACGCCACCGGGAAGCCCAATTGCTGCATGGTCAGGTAGGCGAAGTAACTGGCGGCATGATCGGAGCTGCCGCGAGCGACGGTCATCACCACTTGCGGTGGCTGACGGCGCAGGCGCCCGGCGATCTCGATCATCTGCGGGTCGAGTTGCTGCAATTGGGCTTGCACGGCCTCGAATGAGGACAGCGCCTCTTCAAGCATTTTTGAAGTCAATGTCTTCTCCTTCGACCATGACGGCGGTCAGTGTGAGTGAGCGATCGAGCCGCACGCAGTCGGCCCAGCTGCCGGGTTGCAGGCGCCCGCGTTCGTTGAGACCGAGGTAGTCGGCGGGGAATTGCGAAAGACGTTGCGAGGCCTCGGCGATCGGCAAACCGATCTTCACCAGATTGCGCAGGGCCTGATCCATGGTCAGCGTGCTGCCGGCCAGCGTGCCGTCGGACAAGCGCACACCGCCCAGACATTTGGTCACCGTGTGGCTGCCGAGTTTGTATTCACCGTCGGGCATACCAGCGGCGGCGGTGGAATCGGTGACGCAATACAGGCACGGGATCGAGCGCAGGGCCACACGGATGGCGCCGGGGTGCACGTGCAGCAAGTCGGGAATCAGTTCGGCGTATTTGGCGTGAGCCAGAGCTGCGCCGACGATGCCCGGCTCTCGGTGATGCAGCGGGCTCATGGCGTTGTAGAGGTGGGTGAAACTGCTGGCGCCGGCTTCAAGCGCGGCAACGCCTTCCTCGTAACTGCCGAGGGTGTGGCCGATTTGCATGCGCACGCCACGGGCGCTGAGGGCGCGGATCAAGGCATCGTGGCCGGCGATTTCCGGGGCGATGGTGATCACCCGGATCGGCGCCAGTGCCAGATATTCTTCGACTTCGGCCATCAACGCGGTGTGGGCGAAATTCGGTTGAGCACCGAGTTTGCCGGGGTTGATGTACGGGCCCTCGAGGTGCACGCCGAGGACTCGGGCGCTGCCTTTCGGGCGCTGCTCGCAGAACTCGCCGACGTCCTTGAGTACTCGCGAAATCTCTTCGTTCGGCGCAGTCATGGTGGTCGCCAGCAGCGACGTGGTGCCGAAACGCACGTGGGTTTTGGTGATGGTCTCGAAGGCTGGCGCACCTTCCATGATGTCTTTGCCGCCGCCACCGTGAACGTGCAGGTCGATGAAACCCGGCAGCAGGTAAGGCAGGTCGTTGTCGGCCGGATCGCACGGTTGGCCTTCGATCGACACGACCTTGCCGTGTTCGTGAATCAGCCGGCCGCGAACCCAGCCGCGGGCGGTGAGGATGTTGTCTTCGGACATGATCGGTTCTCGGTTCTTTAGCGGCGAAGCAGGTTATCGACGAAGCTCTGCGACAAAGTCGTAGTAGTCGTTGCGGCAATAGGTGTCGGTGACTTCGATCGGCGTGTTGTCTTCCAGGTACCCGACCCGGGTCATCAGCAGCATGGCGGTGCCGGGGGCGATGCCCACCAGGGCGGCGAATTCGTCCGAGGCGTTGATCGCCTGAATGTGCTGCAGGGCACGGACGATCGGCTTGCCGATGCCGTCGAGGTATTCGTACAGGGAGTCGCCCACCGCTTGTGGCTTGGGAATGATCGAGGCGGGCAGGGTGCTCATCTCGATCGCCATCACCGTGTCGTCGGCTTTACGCAGGCGTTTGAGCCGCGCGACCTTGTCGTTCGGCGAGAGGCCCAGGCGGATCAGTTCTTCATGGGTTGGCGGAGTGATTTCACGCTCCAGCCATTGCGAGCCGGGGACGAAGCCCTTCAGCCGCAACATCTCGCTGAAACCCGAGAGGCGCGACAGCGGTTGTTCCAGGCGTGGAGTGATGAAGGTGCCGGAACCCTGGTTGCGGCGGATCAGGCCTTGCTCGAACAGAACTTCCAGCGCCTTGCGGGCGGTGACGCGGGAGATGCCCAGCATTTCGCTGAGGTTGCGCTCCGACGGCATGGCCTGTTCAGCTTTCCACTGGCCGGCATGGATCGCCGCTTCCAGATTGCGCGCCAGTTGCAAGTACAACGGCGTGGGCTGGGTGTCGTCAGGACGTAGGGCCTGGAGGTCATTCATGTAGGTTTGTTCCGATGCGGATATTGGAGTGTTGTCGCCCGGTGGTGGGGTGAAACCTAATACCACTTAAATACCATGTCAATGAGACCACTTTGCTGTTGGCGCGGGAAAGCCTGCCCTGATTGATGGGTAATAGGGTCGCTGGTTTGAAGTGGTATTAGAGATGGGGATTTTGAAAGTAAAGATCGCAGCCTGCGGCAGCTCCTACCGATGGGAGTGGTATCTACCCGGTAGGAGCTGCCGAAGGCTGCGATCTTTTGAATTTATTTTTTGATGAGCGACCAAAGGTAGCGCTCGGAAGAGAGAGATCAGAAGCTACTCGGTGTTTTTGTGGCGAGGGCGCTTGCTCCCGCTGGGTCGCGAAGCGGCCCCAAAAATGATCTGACACCGCATTCGCTGATTTCAGGGCTGCTTCGCAGCCCAGCGGGAGCAAGCTCCCTCGCCACAGGATTACGGGCGGATTTCGATCATCGTGCCGTCCGGCACCAAACCCCAAACCTCGCGCATGTCCATGTTGCGCATGGCAATGCAACCGTCGGTCCAGTCCAGCGTATGGAACAGGTCTTCGGGGTTTTCTTCGGTGTCCGGGGTGCCGTGGATCATGATCATGCTGCCGGGTTCGACGCCTTCACGTCGGGAGCGCGCAGAGTCACTGATGTTCGGGTAGGAGATGTGCATCGCCAGATTGAATTTATCGCTGACCTTGCGCCAGTCCAGCCAATAGAAACCTTCAGGCGTGCGTTTGTCGCCTTCCATGAGTTTCGGGCCGATGGGGCGTTTGCCCAAGGAGATTCGATAGGTCTTGAACGGCTTGCCGTCATTGATCAATTGCAATTGGTGGGCGGACTTGAGCACCAGAACTTTTTCGATGACTTTGCCGTCCAGCGTTTCCGCAACGGAAGCCTGGGAGACAGCGACGAACGACAAGCAAAACAGGGCAAGCAACCAGCGCATTGAAACGATATCCCTAAGAGGTGTCGCGACTATTAAGTTATAGGTGATTTTAGAGCCAGGAGCTTTATGTGTTGGCAGGCTGCGCAAGCGGCGGGATCGACTCGGACCGCACGGGGTAGACCTCGGTCCGCCGGTCAGCAAAGAAGCATTCTAAGGTACGGCCCACTGTGCGGAAAGCCAACTCGGACCACGGGATGTCGGCTTCGTCGAAAAGCGCCACTTCAAGGCTCTCGGGACCGGCGCAAAAGTCCAGGTCCGCCAGCTCGGCGCGGAAGAACACATGCACCTGGCTGATGTGCGGCACGTCGATCAACGTATAGATGCTCAGGTTACGCACCCGCGCGCAGGCTTCTTCGGCCGTCTCGCGAATGGCCGCCTGCTCGATGGTTTCACCGTTTTCCATGAAGCCGGCGGGCAGGGTCCAATAACCGAGCCGAGGCTCGATGGCGCGTCGGCACAACAAGACCCTGGAGCCCCAGGTCGCCACGCAACCGGCGACGATATTGGGGTTCTGGTAGTGAATCGCGTGACAGCTGTCACAGACAAAACGCAGGCGCGAATCGCCCTCTGGAATACGCTGGGTCACCGGGTTGCCGCACTGACTGCAAAATTTCATGCTTGGGTTCCTGAATGCTGCGCCTATCTTGGCGTGCGGCGGTGTCTGTCGGCAAGTTGTCGTTTAGCGACATGCAGTGGTTATGGGGTTGGGCGGTCGGTTCGATTGGTGCATGATGCGAGATAGAGAACAAATCGAGAAGACTCATGCTGGACGAGCTACTGCATCGAGTAAGCAACCACACCCCTCGCACACTGGAAACCGACAAGCGTTTCCCTGAAGCCGCGGTACTGGTGCCCATCACTCGCAGTGACGAACCGGAACTGGTTCTGACCCTGCGCGCCAGCGGGCTCTCGACCCATGGCGGCGAAGTCGCCTTTCCCGGCGGGCGACGCGACCCGGAAGACCCTGATCTTATTTTCACCGCCCTGCGCGAAGCCGAAGAAGAAATCGGCCTGCCGCCCGGGCTGGTCGAAGTGATCGGCCCGCTGAGCCCATTGATCTCCCTGCACGGCATCAAGGTCACACCCTATGTCGGTGTGATTCCGGACTTTGTCGAGTACCGGGCCAACGATGCCGAGATTGCCGCAGTCTTCAGCGTACCGCTGGAGTTCTTCCGCAAGGACCCACGCGAACACACCCATCGCATCGATTACCAGGGTCGCAGTTGGTACGTGCCGAGCTATCGTTATGGCGAGTACAAAATCTGGGGCCTGACGGCGATTATGATCGTCGAGTTGATCAACCTGCTCTATGACGCCAAAATCAGCCTGCACCAGCCACCCAAGACGTTTATCAACACCTGAAGCCATCGCCCGTATGGCGTGAACCCCGCTTTTTGCAAGTGAGCCAGCCTGGCCTTGAGGACAATAAGATGAAATATCGCCTGGGCGACGCCCGCGTCGAAACCCATCCGCAGAGCTGGGTCGCACCCAATGCCGTGCTGGTGGGTAAGGTCAAACTGGAGGAGGGCGCCAACGTCTGGTTCAACGCTGTGCTGCGTGGCGACAACGAACTGATCCTGATCGGCAAGAACAGCAACGTCCAGGACGGCACGGTGATGCACACCGACATGGGTTACCCGCTGACGATCGGCACCGGCGTGACTATCGGCCATAACGCCATGCTTCATGGCTGCACGGTGGGCGATTACAGCTTGATCGGGATTAATGCGGTGATCCTCAACGGCGCGAAAATCGGCAAGAACTGCATCATCGGCGCCAACTCACTGATCGGGGAGGGCAAGGAGATTCCAGACGGTTCGCTGGTCATGGGCTCCCCCGGCAAAGTGGTGCGCGAGCTGACCGAACCGCAGAAAAAAATGCTGGAGGCCAGCGCCCGTCACTATGTGCATAACTCGCAGCGCTATGCCCGCGATCTGGTTGAGCAGGAAGAATGAGCGCCACTGAACGGCCGGTGCTATCGCCCTGCGTGAACATTTGCGCGTTGGACGACGATGACATTTGCACCGGGTGTCAGCGCACGGTGGAAGAGATCACGCGCTGGAGCCGGATGGACAACGAAGAGCGCCGCAAGGTGTTGGGGTTGTGTCATGAGCGGGCCAAATCGAGTGGCATTCTCTGGATGCTAGGCAAAACACCAGACCTGTAGGTACCCTGTGCGCCAAATTGACAGGTATCCCGCCGCCCCATGCTCTTCCTGATCGCTTACATCAGCAGCGTCGTGCTGATCAACTATGCCTTTTCCACCGCTCCGCACCTGGACATCATCTGGTCGGCCTGGGGTGGTTTGGTGTTCGTTTTGCGCGACATGGTGCAAATCCGTTTCGGCCATGGCGCGATCGTGGCGATGCTGGCAGCGCTGGTGTTGTCCTACGTGACGTCCGATCCCTCCATCGCGCTGGCCAGCGCTACGGCGTTCGCGGTGTCCGAATGCATCGATTGGCTGGTGTTCAGCATCACCAAGCGTCCCTTGCACGACCGCTTGTGGATAAGTTCGGCCCTGAGCATTCCTCTCGATACCTTCATTTTCTTCGGCATGATCGATGCGTTCACTCCAGGCGTGATCCTCACCGCCATGGGCTCGAAGTTCGCCGGCGTGACGGCCGTATGGTTGCTCATGGCCTGGCGCATACGCAAACAGGCCGTCGTCAGCTGAAGCCAAACCCGCAGGTTCATGTAAAATGCCGCGCTTTCTCCCCATGGGGCGCGTGCCAGGCGCAGCGACCCTCGATGATCCGCTTCTTGAGGACCTGAGATGACCCGTATCGGAACTCCATTGTCGCCAACCGCGACCCGCGTATTGCTGTGTGGCTGTGGCGAGTTGGGCAAGGAAGTGGTGATCGAGCTGCAACGGCTGGGTGTTGAAGTGATTGCCGTGGACCGCTACGCCAATGCGCCTGCCATGCAGGTTGCCCATCGCAGCCATGTGATCAACATGCTCGACGGCGCTGCCCTGCGTGCGGTAATCGAAGCCGAAAAGCCGCATTTCATCGTGCCGGAAATCGAAGCCATTGCCACCGCGACCCTCGTGGAACTGGAAGCCGAAGGCTTCACCGTGATCCCGACTGCTCGCGCCGCGCAGTTGACCATGAACCGTGAAGGCATCCGTCGCCTGGCCGCTGAAGAGCTGGACCTGCCGACCTCGCCGTACCACTTCGCCGACTCCTTCGAGGATTACAGCAAGGCCGTTCAGGACCTGGGCTTCCCGTGCGTGGTCAAGCCCGTGATGAGTTCCTCGGGTAAAGGCCAGAGCCTGCTGCGTAGCATCGATGACGTGCAGAAAGCCTGGGATTACGCTCAAGAAGGCGGCCGTGCCGGTAAAGGCCGCGTGATCATCGAAGGCTTTATCGACTTCGACTACGAAATCACCCTGTTGACCGTGCGTCACGTTGGTGGCACTACGTTCTGCGCGCCAGTCGGCCACCGTCAGGAGAAGGGCGACTATCAGGAATCCTGGCAGCCACAAGCCATGAGCCCGATTGCCCTGGCCGAATCCGAGCGCGTTGCCAAAGCCGTCACTGAAGCCTTGGGTGGCCGAGGTCTGTTTGGTGTTGAGCTGTTCATCAAAGGCGATCAAGTCTGGTTCAGCGAAGTCTCGCCGCGTCCACATGACACCGGTCTGGTGACGTTGATTTCCCAGGACCTGTCGCAGTTCGCGCTGCACGCACGGGCGATTCTGGGCCTGCCGATTCCATTGATCCGTCAGTTCGGTCCATCGGCTTCGGCGGTGATTCTGGTGGAAGGGCAGTCGACTCAGACGGCTTTCGCCAATCTTGGTGCTGCGTTGAGCGAGCCGGATACGGCATTGCGTCTGTTCGGCAAGCCTGAGGTCAATGGTCAGCGTCGGATGGGTGTGGCGTTGGCGCGTGATGAGTCGATTGACGCTGCTCGCGCTAAAGCGACCCGCGCTTCCCAGGCTGTTGTTGTAGAGCTGTAACCGAGTCGCGCCATTCGCGAGCAAGCCCGCTCCCACATTGGAACGCATTCTTTCTGTTAGAACGCGATCCCCTGTGGGAGCGGGCTTGCTCGCGAAGTTTTTGCTTTTTCTTCAGGCCACCCGATTCAGATCGTTATCGCGCGTTTCCTTCAGGCACAGCACGGCAATCAAGCTCAGCACCGCCGCCCCCGACACATACCCGCCGACATAACTCAAGCCACCCATCGCCACCAGCTTCTGTGCGAAGAACGGCGCCGCCGAGGCTCCGACAATGCCGCCCAGGTTGTAGGCCGCCGACGCACCGGTATAACGCACGTGGGTTGGAAACAACTCCGGCAGCAGCGCGCCCATCGGCGCAAACGTTACGCCCATCAGAAACAGCTCGATGCACAGGAACAGCGCCACGCCCCAGGTCGAACCTTGGGTCAGCAGCGGCTCCATCAGGAAGCCGGACAGAATCGCCAGTACACCGCCGATGATCAGCACCGGTTTACGCCCGTAACGATCGCTGGCCCAAGCCGACAGCGGCGTAGCGGCGGCCATGAACAGCACGGCGAAGCACAGCAGCGCGAGGAAGGTTTCGCGGGTGTAGCCGAGCGTCGTTACGCCATAACTCAGCGAAAACACCGTCGAGATATAGAACAGCGCGTAGCACACCACCATCGCCCCGGCACCCAGCAACATCGGCGCCCAGTATTGGCTGAACAGCTCGACCAACGGGATCTTTACCCGCTCCTGGCGAGCCATTGCGTTGGCAAACACCGGGGTTTCGTGAAGCTTGAGGCGCACGTACAGACCGACCATCACCAGCGCGGCACTGAGCAGGAACGGAATCCGCCAGCCCCACGAGCGGAACTGCTCGTCGTTCAGGGTCATTGCCAGCGTAAGAAACAGGCCGTTGGCCGCGAGGAAGCCGATCGAGGGGCCAAGCTGCGGGAACATGCCGAACCAGGCGCGTTTGCCCTTCGGCGCATTCTCCGTCGCCAGCAGCGCCGCGCCGCCCCATTCACCGCCGAGTCCCAGGCCTTGGCCGAAGCGCAGCACGCAGAGCAGGATCGGCGCCCAGGCCCCAATGCTGTCGTAACCCGGGAGCACGCCGATCAGTGTGGTGCACACGCCCATCAGCAGCAGCGAGGCAACCAGTGTCGATTTGCGCCCGATACGGTCACCGAAGTGGCCGAAAAGCGCCGATCCCAGCGGTCGAGCCAGGAAGGCGATGCCGAAGGTGAGAAACGCCGACAGCATCTGGGCCGTGCCGGAGGTTTGCGGAAAGAACACCGGACCGATCACCAGTGCAGCGGCAGTGGCATAGACGTAGAAGTCGTAGAACTCGATGGCGGTGCCGATGAAACTCGCGGTCGCCACGCGGGTGGCGGAGTTCGTCGGATGCGCAGGCGCGGTGTCGTTATAAGTCGTGCTGGTCGTCATGCGGTTATCCCTGACAGTCATGTGCCCCAGTGGAGCGAATTATTATGGTCGAACACCCAGGGATGTGGGAGTGAGGCGCGGCCGCTGTTCAAGGTAGGAACAGTCGTCGGTGTGGTGCGGATATTGCCGATGGTCTGGCCGGAACCTGCTGCGTGCGGGGTAAGCACGTGGTGCGGCGGGGCTTGGGTAAGCGGCTCGATTATAGGAAGGCAGCTATCGATCGAACAAGGGCATAGTTTTGAAAAAGATCGCAGCCTCGCTTCGCTCGACAGCTCCTACAAGTTGTCGAGCGAAGCGAGGCTGCGATCTTTTAACTGTCTAACGGATAGAAGCAATCGCAGGCGTCGAACTGGTATGCCAGATCAACACCCGAGTAACGCGATTCTCCTCGGTCTCCAGAATCTCCAGCCGATAACGCCCGATCTTCAGGCATACCGCACTGTCCGGAATCGTTTCCAGCGCCTCGGTCACCAACCCGTTGAGGGTTTTCGGACCGTCGCTCGGCAAGTGCCAGCCCAGGCTCTTGTTCAGTTCGCGAATCGACGCCGCCCCTTCGATCACCAGGCGGCCATCGGCCTGTGGATGGATGTGCGGGTTGTCCAGGCTGTGCTGGCTTTCGAACTCGCCGACGATTTCTTCGAGAATGTCTTCCAGAGTCACGACACCGAGCACTTCGCCATACTCGTCGACCACCATGCCCAGGCGTCGCTGTTGTTTGTGGAAATTCAACAGCTGCAGTTGCAGCGGGGTGCTTTCCGGCACGAAGTAGGGGTCGTGACAGGCTGCCAGCAGTGCCTCTCGGGTCAGGCTGGCGTCGGACAGCAGATGGCGGATCTGCCGGGTATTGAGTACCGCCTCGACCTGATTGATGTCGCTGTGGAAAACCGGCAAGCGCGTGCGTTTATTGGCGCGAAGCTGCTCGATGATTTCCTCGAGGGAGTCGTCCAGGTTGACCCCGTCGACGTCACTGCGTGGCACCAGAATGTCGTTGACCGTGATGTTGTCCAGCGCATGGATGCCTGACAGCGGGTGTGGGCGGCAGACGGCGTGTTCGTGATCGTCGTGCCGATCGTTCGGGGCCTCGTCTTCGCTCTGCTGCACCACGTTGACTTTGCGGGCGAACGGTCGCATCAGCAGCTGGCTTATGCCATTGAGCAACCAGGCGGCGGGATAGATGATTTTCAGTGGTGCGCCAAGCAAGGTGTTGCCCAGGGCCAGGACGGCGTCCGGATAACGGACGGCGAGGGTACGCGGCAGGTAGTCGGCGAACACCAGAAGCACGGCGCCAGCCCCCAGGCAGGCCACCCATGGACCGTTTTCCGCCCAAGTGAAAATCGCCAGCAAGGTGCTGATGACCACGACCAGTGCGCGGCACAGGGTGTTGCAAAAGATCAGGCTATTGAGCGAAAAGCTCAGCTTTGCCACCGGTTTGTCGCTCGAACGCGAAGCGGTTCGCTGGGCGAGCAAGTGCTGTTGCGCAGCTTCGATGGCGGTAAACAGCCCCGACCATAAAATCAGCAGGGCCACTACCGCGAGCATCGGCCCTATGGGCAAGTCGTCCATTAATGCCGCCCGTCAGATATGCAGGATGTATTCACGAACCAGCTTACTGCCGAAATACGCCAGCATCAGCAGGCAGAAACCGGCGAGGGTCCAGCGAATGGCCTTGTGTCCGCGCCAGCCGAGGCGATTACGGCCCCATAGCAGCACGCTGAAGACGATCCAGGCGATGCACGCCAGCAAGGTTTTGTGCACCAGGTGCTGGGCGAACAGGTTGTCGACGAACAGCCAGCCGGAGATCAGCGACAGCGACAGCAGGGTCCAGCCGGCCCAGAGGAAACCGAACAGCAGGCTTTCCATGGTTTGCAGCGGCGGGAAGTTCTTGATCAGGCCCGACGGGTGTTTGTGCTTGAGCTGATGGTCTTGAACCAGCAGCAGCAACGCCTGGAATACCGCGATGGTGAACATGCCATAGGCGAGGATCGACAGCAGGATGTGGGCGAGGATGCCCGGTTCTTCGTCGATGATCTGCACGGTGCCGGCGGGGGCGAACTGTGCGAGCAGCACGGTGGCGGCGCCGAGCGGGAACAGCAATACAAGCAGGTTTTCCACCGGGATCCGCGAGCAGGCCAGCAGGGTCAGGGCAATCACCGCCGCGGCAATCAGGCTGGCGGCGCTGAAAAAATCCAGGCCCAGGCCAATCGGTGTCAGCAGGTGGGTGAACAGACTGGCGCTATGAGCCAGCACGGCGAGCACGCCGAGCGTGACCAGCAGGCGTTTGTTCGCCTTGGCGCCGGTGGCCAGACGAGTGCCCTGATAGAGGGTCGCAGCGGCATATAAGCAGGCGGCGGCGAGGGTAGCTAGCAAACTGGGTGACAAGGGGAGCATAAATCCTGTTAGGCAAGCCCGAAAGGCGCTGAGTTTGGCATAGAACCCCCGCAGCACGAAAGACCATGCAACCTGACGACGAGGTGTCCGCCAGACGCAGTCTTCGCTATAATCCGCGACCTGCCCACGCCGCAGGCTCGCCGAGCACATGTTTATTCCGGTCTGGGCCGCCATTATCCCGGTCTACACAGGGCCTGAAAGGATCGCGCAATGTTTGAAAACTTAACCGACCGTCTCTCGCAGACGCTGCGCCATGTCACCGGCAAGGCCAAGCTGACCGAAGACAACATCAAAGACACCCTGCGCGAAGTGCGCATGGCGTTGCTCGAAGCCGACGTCGCCTTGCCGGTGGTGAAAGACTTCGTCAATTCGGTCAAGGAACGCGCCGTCGGCACCGAGGTGTCGCGCAGCCTGACGCCGGGCCAGGCCTTCGTGAAGATCGTCCAGGCCGAACTCGAAAGCCTGATGGGTGCGGCCAACGAAGACTTGAACCTGAGCGCCGTTCCTCCCGCCGTCGTGCTGATGGCCGGTTTGCAGGGTGCGGGTAAAACCACCACCGCCGGCAAACTCGCGCGCTTCCTTAAAGAGCGCAAGAAGAAGTCGGTCATGGTCGTGTCTGCGGACGTTTACCGTCCGGCAGCGATCAAGCAGCTGGAAATGCTCGCGGGTGAAGTCGGCGTTACCTTCTTCCCGTCCGACCTGAGCCAGAAGCCGGTCGACATCGCGCAAGCAGCTATTAAAGAAGCAAAACTGAAATTCATCGACGTGGTCATCGTCGATACCGCCGGTCGCCTGCACATCGATGAAGAGATGATGGGCGAGATCAAGGCTCTGCATGCCGCGATCAACCCAGTCGAAACGCTGTTCGTGGTTGACGCCATGACCGGTCAGGACGCTGCCAACACGGCCAAGGCCTTCGGCGACGCGCTGCCGCTGACCGGTGTGATCCTGACCAAGGTCGACGGCGATGCCCGTGGCGGTGCCGCGCTGTCGGTTCGCGCCATCACCGGCAAGCCGATCAAGTTCATCGGTATGGGCGAGAAGAGCGACGCGCTTGAACCGTTCCACCCGGAGCGTATTGCTTCGCGCATCCTTGGTATGGGCGACGTACTCAGCCTGATCGAGCAGGCCGAGCAGACCCTCGACAAGGACAAGGCCGACAAACTGGCCAAGAAGCTGAAGAAGGGCAAGGGCTTCGACCTCGAAGACTTCCGCGATCAGCTGCAACAGATGAAAAACATGGGCGGCCTCGGCGGCCTCATGGATAAACTGCCAAACATGCCCGGTATGAACCTGGCGCAGATGGGCAACGCCCAAGGCGCGGCAGAGAAACAATTCAAGCAGATGGAAGCCATCATCAATTCCATGACCCCGGCCGAGCGCCGCGACCCTGAGATGATCAGCGGTTCGCGCAAACGCCGGATCGCCATGGGTTCCGGCACTCAGGTGCAGGACATCGGCCGCTTGATCAAGCAGCACAAGCAGATGCAGAAGATGATGAAGAAGTTCTCCGCGAAAGGCGGAATGGCCAAAATGATGCGCGGCATGGGCGGTATGTTGCCCGGCGGCGGCATGCCGAGAATGTAAAGAATTCACGCAAGGGCTTGCCCTTGCACCTCTCACACGGAAGTGGGATCTCCAGCAAACCCGCGCTTGGCGGGAGCTGACTGGCCGTTTTCAACGACGGCTCTATAGCAAATCTTGATGGCGACTGAAAGGCCGCCGGAAAAAGTCATTTGCAAAAGTCCGGATATTCCTTAGAATATGCGGCCTTTCGGGCACCTATGCCCGCTGTGCCTTTAGATTTGCAGCACCGACTACAGGAACGATGTTCACATGCTAACAATCCGTCTTGCCCTTGGCGGCTCCAAAAAGCGCCCGTTTTACCACTTGACCGTAACCGACAGCCGCAACCCGCGCGACGGTTCGCACAAAGAACAGGTTGGTTTCTTCAACCCTGTTGCTCGTGGTCAAGAAGTCCGTCTGTCCGTGAACCAAGAGCGCGTAGCCTACTGGCTGAGCGTTGGTGCACAACCATCTGAGCGTGTTGCTCAGTTGTTGAAGGACGCGGCTAAGGCTGCGGCCTGAGCAATATGAACGCGACGCCAGCTGTTGCTGATGATTTGATCGTTATCGGCAAAATTTATTCGGTTCATGGCGTTCGCGGCGAAGTGAAGGTGTATTCCTTTACTGATCCGACTGAAAACCTGTTGCAGTACAAAACCTGGACGCTCAAGCGCGAAGGTAATGTGAAACAGGTTGAGCTGGTCAGCGGACGTGGGAACGACAAGTTCCTGGTCGCAAAGCTCAAGGGTCTTGATGATCGTGAAGAAGCGCGTCTTCTGGCCGGTTATGAGATCTGCGTGCCGCGCAACCTGTTCCCTGAATTGACCGACGGCGAGTACTACTGGTACCAGCTGGAAGGTCTGAAGGTCATTGATCAACTCGGGCAATTGCTTGGGAAAATCGATCATCTTCTGGAAACCGGCGCCAATGATGTAATGGTGGTCAAGCCTTGCGCTGGCAGCCTGGATGATCGCGAACGCCTGTTGCCCTATACGGAGCAATGCGTGTTGGCCGTCGACCTTGCCGCAGGCGAGATGAAGGTGGAATGGGATGCGGACTTCTAAGCGTGGCTAACTTGCGCGTAGAAGTGATCAGTTTGTTTCCCGAGATGTTCTCCGCCATCAGCGAGTACGGCATCACCAGTCGTGCGGTGAAACAGGGGCTCTTGCAGCTCACCTGTTGGAATCCGCGAGACTACACGACGGATCGACATCACACTGTGGACGATCGCCCATTTGGCGGTGGTCCGGGCATGGTGATGAAGATCAAGCCCCTGGAAGATGCGTTGGTTCAGGCCAAGGCAGCAGCCGGGGAGGCGGCGAAGGTAATTTACCTGTCCCCCCAAGGCCGTCAACTGACTCAGTCGGCGGTACGCGAGTTGGCGAATCTGGATGCATTGATCCTGATTGCCGGCCGCTATGAAGGCATTGACGAGCGTTTTATAGAGGCTCATGTCGATGAAGAGTGGTCGATTGGTGACTATGTACTGTCTGGCGGCGAGCTGCCGGCGATGGTCCTGATCGATGCGGTTACACGACTGCTGCCTGGAGCTTTAGGGCATGCGGACTCCGCCGAGGAAGATTCCTTTACGGATGGTTTGCTGGATTGCCCGCACTACACCCGACCGGAGGTGTATGCGGATCAGCGTGTTCCCGACGTGTTGCTAAGTGGCAATCACGCGCATATCCGGCGTTGGCGTTTACAGCAGTCCCTTGGTAGGACCTTTGAACGACGCGCCGATCTTCTGGAAAGCCGCTCGCTTTCTGGAGAAGAGAAGAAGCTGCTCGAGGAATACATCCGCGAGCGGGACGATAGTTAACAACGTATCGATGGTAGATCCGACGATTTACCTTAGGAGCACAGCATGACTAACAAAATCATCCTTGCACTCGAAGCAGAGCAGATGACCAAAGAGATCCCTACCTTTGCCCCGGGCGACACCATTGTCGTTCAGGTGAAAGTGAAGGAAGGCGACCGTTCGCGTCTGCAAGCGTTCGAAGGTGTTGTTATCGCCAAGCGTAACCGCGGCGTAAACAGTGCTTTCACCGTTCGTAAAATCTCCAACGGTGTTGGCGTAGAGCGTACTTTCCAGACCTACAGCCCGCAAATCGACAGCATGGCCGTTAAACGTCGCGGTGACGTACGTAAAGCCAAGCTGTACTACCTGCGTGACCTGTCCGGTAAAGCAGCTCGCATCAAGGAAAAACTGGCTTAAGTCCAGCTTCCGATGCAGAAAAAAGCAGCCTACGGGCTGCTTTTTTGTTGCCTGCGATTTATCTTCCCTGGCCGTACTGTCGGTCTTGCCTGAGCCTTTATGCCCGCCATCGATCATCCACTGATAGACCAATTCCTCGACGCTCTGTGGCTGGAGAAAGGTCTTTCCGATAACACCCGCGATGCCTATCGCAGCGACTTGGCCCTGTTCAACGGCTGGCTGCAGGAAAAAGGGCTGGAGTTGATCAATGCCGGCCGCGAATTGATCCTCGATCACTTGGCCTGGCGTCTGGAGCAAAACTACAAACCCCGCTCGACGGCGCGATTTCTCTCCGGCGTGCGTGGCTTCTATCGCTATTTGCTGCGGGAAAAGCTGATTGCCGTCGATCCGACCTTGCGTGTCGACATGCCGCAGCTGGGTAGGCCATTGCCTAAGTCCTTGTCGGAAGCGGATGTGGAGGCCTTGTTAAAAGCACCTGACCTGAGCGAAGCCATCGGCCAACGCGACCGCGCCATGCTCGAAGTGCTTTATGCCTGTGGCTTGCGTGTGACGGAGCTGATCAGCCTGACGCTGGAGCAGGTCAATCTGCGCCAAGGTGTGCTGCGAGTGATGGGCAAGGGCAGCAAGGAGCGGCTGGTGCCGATGGGCGAGGAGGCGATTGTCTGGGTCGAGCGTTACCTGCGCGATGGCCGCCAGGAGCTGCTCGGCGGGCGTCCCAGCGATGTCATGTTCCCCAGCCAGCGCGGCGAGCAGATGACTCGGCAGACCTTCTGGCATCGCATCAAGCACCAGGCCAAGGTTGCCGGGATCGGCAAGTCGCTCTCGCCGCACACCTTGCGCCATGCCTTCGCCACGCACTTGCTCAACCATGGCGCGGACTTGCGGGTGGTGCAAATGCTGCTCGGCCACAGCGATCTGTCGACCACGCAGATCTACACCCACGTCGCCCGCGCCCGTTTGCAGGACCTGCACGCCAAACACCACCCGCGCGGATAAGCGCAGCTCCAGGAATGAAAATGCTGACCTGTGGCGAGGGGGCTTGCCCCCGTTCGGCTGCGCAGCAGTCGTCAAGTCTCACACCCCGGTCTATCTGGCTGCTTGAGATCGTCAAAATGGGGCTGCTTCGCAACCCAACGGGGCGGTGCGGCGTTCCGACAAGCCCCCTCGCCACGAGGGCCTTATGTGGTAGGCTTTGCCAGTTTGCACGATGGGCGTTTATGACCCGGTGTTTCGGCACGGGCGTTCTGATCGTCCCATTTGTCCGCCTTCAGGAGTTCTCATGCGTCTGACCCAGACTTTCGCCGCCGCAGCCATTGCGTTGGTCAGCACCTTTGCCGTCGCCGATGACGCGGCCGACAAAGCCATTCGTAAAAGCCTGGAAAACCTCCAGCTCGACGTGCCGGTAGAAACCATCACTGCCAGCCCGTTGCCAGGTCTGTACGAAGTCAAACTCAAGGGCAGTCGCGTACTCTATGCCAGTGCCGACGGCCAGTACGTCGTTCAGGGTTACCTGTTCCAGCTCAAGGACGGCAAACCGGTCAACCTGACCGAAAAGACCGAACGCCTGGGCATTTCCAAACTGATCAACGAAATTCCAGTGGCTGAAACCGTGGTCTACCCGGCGATCGGCGAAACCAAATCGCACATCACCGTGTTTACCGATACCACCTGCCCGTACTGCCACAAGCTGCACGCCGAAGTGCCTGAGCTGAACAAGCGCGGCATCGAAGTGCGTTACGTCGCATTCCCGCGTCAGGGCCTTGGCTCGCCGGGTGATGAACAGCTGCAAGCGGTCTGGTGCTCGAAAGACAAGAAAGCCGCCATGGACAAGATGGTCGACGGCAAGGAAATCAAGGCCGCCAAGTGCGATAACCCGGTTTCCAAGCAGTTCTCCCTCGGTCAGTCGATCGGCGTGAACGGTACACCGGCCATCGTTTTGGCCGACGGCCAAGTCATTCCGGGCTACCAGCCTGCGCCACAAGTCGCCAAACTGGCACTGGGCGCGAAGTAAATTCGCATCGTCACGGTCAGCCATTGACGATCATGGTTCGGCGGCAGCATTCGCCGGGCCATTAATAGAGAACCGCGAGTATGCGGTTGTTTTCACGGCCGGCCTTGAGTCGGCCGTTTTATGGGGAGTTCACAGTGAAACCGGTCAAAGTAGGCATCTGTGGGTTAGGGACCGTCGGTGGCGGTACCTTCAACGTACTTCAGCGTAACGCCGAGGAAATTGCTCGTCGTGCCGGGCGTGGAATCGAAGTGGCACAAATTGCCATGCGCACGCCAAAGCCTCAGTTCCAGACGACCGGTATTGCGATTACCAACGATGTCTTCGAAGTGGCCACGAACCCTGAGATCGACATCGTCATAGAGCTGATGGGCGGCTACACCGTTGCCCGCGAGCTGGTACTCAAAGCGATCGAGAACGGAAAGCATGTTGTGACCGCGAACAAGGCGTTGATCGCCGTTCACGGTAATGAAATTTTCGCCAAGGCCCGGGAGAAGGGCGTGATTGTTGCGTTCGAAGCCGCCGTGGCCGGTGGCATTCCGGTGATCAAGGCGATCCGTGAAGGCCTGTCGGCCAACCGCATCAACTGGGTCGCCGGCATCATCAACGGCACCGGTAACTTCATCCTTACCGAAATGCGTGAGAAGGGTCGCACCTTCGAAGACGTACTCGCCGAGGCGCAAGCCCTGGGTTACGCCGAGGCCGATCCGACCTTCGACGTTGAAGGCATCGACGCGGCCCACAAGCTGACGATCCTGGCGTCGATCGCGTTCGGCATTCCGCTGCAGTTCGACAAGGCCTACACCGAAGGCATCACCAAGCTGACCACCGCTGACGTGAACTACGCCGAAGCGCTGGGCTATCGCATCAAGCACCTGGGCGTGGCGCGCAGCACGGCGGCCGGTATCGAGTTGCGCGTGCACCCGACGCTGATTCCTGCCGATCGCCTGATCGCCAACGTCAACGGCGTGATGAACGCGGTGATGGTCAACGGTGATGCCGCGGGTTCGACCCTGTACTACGGCGCTGGCGCTGGTATGGAGCCGACCGCTTCGTCGGTGATCGCCGACCTGGTGGACGTGGTTCGCGCCATGACTTCCGACCCGGAAAACCGCGTACCGCACCTGGCCTTTCAGCCGGATTCGCTGTCGGCTCACCCGATCCTGCCGATCGAGGCCTGCGAAAGCTCCTATTACCTGCGCATCCAGGCCAAGGACCATCCGGGCGTGTTGGCGCAGGTGGCGAGCATCCTGTCGGAGCGCGGCATCAACATCGAATCGATCATGCAGAAGGAAGTCGAAGAACACGACGGCCTGGTGCCGATGATCCTGCTGACGCACCGTGTGCTGGAACAGCACATGAACGACGCGATCACCGCCCTGGAGGCCTTGGAAGGCGTGGTCGGCCCGGTCGTACGGATCCGCGTCGAGCACCTGAACTAAGCCGTTATCGTTCACCGGGCTCGCACGCGGGCCCGGCATTGCGAACACTGTCTATTGGAGCCAGTCATGCGTTATATCAGTACCCGCGGCCAGGCACCGGCCCTGAATTTCGAAGATGTCCTGCTGGCCGGTCTCGCCACCGACGGCGGTCTGTACGTCCCGGAAAACCTGCCACGTTTCACCCAGGAAGAAATCGCCTCCTGGGCCGGCCTGCCGTATCACGAGTTGGCCTTCCGGGTGATGCGCCCGTTCGTTGGCGGCAGCATCCCTGACGCCGATTTCAAAAAGATTCTGGAAGAGACCTACTCTTCTTCAGAGCACGGCGTGTTTTCCCACAACGCCGTGGCACCGCTGCGTCAGCTGAACGGCAACGAATGGGTGCTGGAGCTGTTCCACGGCCCGACTCTCGCGTTCAAAGACTTCGCTTTGCAGCTGCTGGGTCGTCTGCTTGACTACGTGCTGGAAAAACGCGGTGAGCGCGTAGTGATTGTCGGCGCCACCTCCGGCGACACCGGTTCGGCGGCCATCGAAGGCTGCAAGCACTGCGAAAACGTCGACATCTTCATCCTGCACCCGCACAACCGCGTGTCCGAAGTGCAGCGTCGCCAGATGACCACCATCTTTGGCGAGAACATCCATAACATCGCCATCGAAGGCAACTTCGATGATTGCCAGGAAATGGTCAAGGCCAGCTTCGCCGACCAGAGCTTCCTCAAAGGCACGCGTCTGGTGGCCGTGAACTCGATCAACTGGGCGCGGATCATGGCCCAGATCGTTTACTACTTCCACGCAGCGCTGCAGTTGGGCGGCCCGGCACGTTCGGTATCGTTCTCGGTGCCGACCGGCAACTTCGGCGACATTTTCGCCGGTTACCTGGCGCGCAACATGGGCCTGCCGATCAACCAGTTGATCGTCGCCACCAACCGCAACGACATCCTGCACCGTTTCATGAGCGGCAATCAGTACGTCAAGGACACCCTGCACGCCACGCTGTCGCCGTCGATGGACATCATGGTGTCGTCGAACTTCGAACGCCTGCTGTTCGACCTGCACGGTCGCAACGGCGCAGCGATTGCCGGCTTGATGGACACCTTCAAGCAAGGTGGCGGTTTCAGCGTCGAAGAGGAGCGCTGGACCGAAGCCCGCAAGCTGTTCGATTCGCTGGCCGTGGATGACGCTCAAACCTGCGAAACCATTGCCGAAGTTTTTGAGCAAACCGGCGAACTGCTGGATCCGCACACCGCTATCGGCGTGAAGGCGGCGCGCGAGTGCCGTCGCAGCCTGGATATCCCGATGGTGATCCTCGGTACGGCGCATCCGGTCAAATTCCCGGACGCAGTGGAAAAAGCTGGCGTAGGAAAAGCGCTCGAACTACCTGCACATCTTTCTGATTTGTTTGAGCGAGATGAGCGCTGCACCGTGCTGCCAAATGATCTGAAAGCCGTGCAGGCCTTTGTCAGCAAGCATGGCAACCGCGGCAAGCCTTTGTAACCGATTAAAACTGTCACATTTTGAAGCCCGTCTCCTGACGGGCTTTCTCATTTCTGCGTGCCACACTTGTCGGGTTTTCGCCCCATGAAGGACGGGCGAGTTGATCACGAAGGAAGTGGCAATGCTGTTTTTCAGAGGGTTAAAACCAGCCGCGTGCTGGATGTTTTTTTTAGTCGGCGCCCTGGGCTTTGCTCAATGGGGGAGCGCGTCGCAATTGGCGGCGACCGATTCCAAAGGATCGGTTGCTGGCCTAAGGATCGAGCTGGATGCTCAAGAGTTGAAATGGATTGCCGAGCATTCAAAAGTCATCGTCGCATCGGTGCAATACCCGCTGTACCTGTTCAAGGATAAGCACGGCCAATGGAGCGGCTTGAACAATGATCTGCTCAACCGCATCAGCGTGATGACGGGATTGCAGTTTGTTCACGAAGAATCGTTTTCCACCGATCAGTTGCTCGGGCGACTGGAAAGTGGCGTAGCGGACATGAGCACGACGCTGGCGATGAATGACGAACGCAAGACGTTTCTGGATTTCAGTCATGCGTTCGGTGGCGCTGGCTGGGTGTTCGTTGGGCGGGCCGGGGCGCCAGAGGTGCAATCCCTGGAGCAGCTGTCGGGAAGGGTTCTGGTGTTGCCAACCCGGCATGCGCTGGAGGCCACGATTCGCCGCGACTATCCCGACATTGAGCTGCGCTCGGTTAAAACCTACGCGGAGGCCCGGGCGCTGGTCGAGAGCGGTGAGGCCTATGCCACCATCGAAAACGAAACCGGAGCACAACTCTATCCGTCCGGGCAGCTCAAGGTCGGGTATACGGTGGAGGGCAAATGGGAGGCGGACCACTTGGCCGTACGCAAAGGTCAGCCTCAGCTGTCGAGCATCCTCAACAAGGCGCTTGAGGCGCTTGATCCTGCCGAATTGCGCGCCATTCGCCTGAAATGGCTCAATGGGATTGCCCCGGTCAAGGTGTCCGGCGTCTGGCACCGACTCGCCGAGTGGGGCTGCTGGGGAATGGTAATCGTCAGTCTGTTCGGCCTGATGTCCCTGCTCTGGAACCGACGGCTCACGGTATTGATCCAGCAGCGCCTGGATGCCGAGAAAAGTCTGAGTGATCAGCTTGCCTTCCAGCATGCGTTGATGGACGCCATGCCCGATCCGATGTTTGTTCGTGATCTGGAGGGGCGTTTGATCATGTGCAACAAAAGTTATGAGGAGGGCTTGTCGACCCGTTTCGACCAGGTTCAGGGACGACAGCTGATTGAGCTGGACGTCTTGCCCAAAGAAACCGCTGAACTGCTGCATGCAGAGTTCATGGCCCAACTCGGTACGCGCAAGACGCGCTTCACTGAGCGTCAATTGATGTTCAACAACGGCGTCAGGCATGTCTATCAGTGGACGGTGCCTTTTTACGGTGCCGACGGACAATTGCGGGGCCTGCTGGGAGGATGGACCGATATTGGCAAGCGTAAGACGCAGGCGTGACGCGGCTGTTTTTTATCTGTCATCTTGGCCGTGCATGCTCTATTGACCCGCGGCGCAGGTTCACCAGCAATCGGTATCCAGAACTTTATTCTCGAGCCAGTGGTCATTTACTGTAGGCACGCCCCAGGCACTTTGTTTTCGGACTATTGAGTGGTGATCGAGATGGAAAGTATCAGTCTATTGCTCGGTGAAGCTCTGAGCCCGTATCAGGTAACGTTGACCCCGTCGGGGACCCATGGCGAATGCCTGGTGACACTTAAGAATGCGACCGGTGCGATCGTGGTCGAGCGGGCGTTCAATCAGGCCCAGTTGACCAGCAAACGTCTGTTGACGGATGTCGTCGACGGATTGCATCGCGACGTGCTGATCGCCGAAGGTCGGCTGGAGCCCTGCGTCATCGCGGCGTTACGTAATGCTGCTCAGGACAAGATCCTGGCCAACCGAAATTGAATTGTTTTTTGTGGGAACCTTCCTGCGCTTAGGTCAGTCAGACCATGTAACAGCAGGATCAAGCATTGTGCTCCGGTGCTTGTAGCTTGCTGTTACTGGTCTTTATATAGGCCACGTTTAACCCCGAGTCGTCTCCCCACTTCTCGGGGTTTCTTTTTGCCTGCGATTTGTCATTGCTCGGCCTGCTGCAGGAAAAATGCACGACTGGCTTCCAGGTAGTCGCTGCGACTTTCGGGGTCCAGCCAGGCGGCATATGCCTCGCTCAAATGATCGTGGGGCAGGGTGCGCAGCAGTTGGTTGATCTCGATGATTGCCTGCCTGCCCTGGGGGGTGTCGGTACAGCCGATGTAACCGGACAGGTATTTGCCCGTGCCGCTAATCGGGTAGAACTGCAATTCATCTTCCGCGATCCCTTGCTGCTGGGCCTGGTAGCGGATCTCCGAGCGGTACCCCAGCAGCATCCGCAAGCGCCCCAGGCGTTGCATTTGCAACAGGCTGCCCAAGGCATCGTTACCGTAGTGGAGGGTCAGTGAGTTGGCTGGCGCTTGTTTGAGTAGCGCGTCGAGATATTCGCCGTAGTTGCGCTCGGCAATTATGCCCAGTTTCTCGCGGCCACTGGCCAGCAGGGCCGCCAGGTCCACTTCGCCGTCCTTGATAAAGGGCGCCAGCACCTCGCGATCAACACGCCGCACGGCCAGGCCATTACTCATGGCCCGAAACACTGGAATGGAAAACGCGATCCAGCTATCGCGCTCCTTGCTCCAGTTCAGCGCTGCATCGCACGTGAGGGATGGCTCGTGGAGCATTTGCAAGCCACGAGCGCGATTGACTCGCATCAGGGAGTGTTCATATTGCGGCATGCGGGCGATCAGCAGCGGTAACAGTTGATCGATGACGCCCTGGCCCTTTTTCGATCCTTCGAAAATCATCAGCGGTGGAAGGTCGCGCAACAGCCAGACCAGGGTTTCCTTCGGTTGCGCCAACGTTGGCTGAGCCTGGCCGGCGAGCAACAGGAAAAAGGCGAACGCGCACAATGCTCGTCCGTCGCGTGTCAGGCAGTGGTTGATGGGCCGCGCAAGCAGGCGCCTCAGCTTAGATGGCCCCGTCTTCACGCAGTTTTGCGATCTGTTCCTTGTCGTAACCAAGATCGTTGAGTACCTGCGCATTGTGTTCGCCCAACTGCGGCCCGACCCATTCCGAAGTGCCGGGTGTCTCTGATAGTTTCGGCACGATTCCCGGCATCTTGAAATCTTTGCCGTCCGGCAACTTGGCCTTCAGGAACATTTCCCGAGCCAGGTACTGCGGATCACTGAACATATCTTCAGCACTGAAGATCCGGCTGGCCGGTACGTCGGCCTGATTCAACTGCTCGATGATGGTGTCCAGCGGCAGCGAATTGACCCAGCGATCAATCACCCCATAAATCTCGTCGCGACGGCTATCGCGTCCGTCGTTGCTCGCCAATACAGGGTCATTGGCCAAGTCCTCGCGACCAATGATCAGCATGAAGCGTTTGAAGATCGCGTCGCCATTGGCGCCGATCTGCACATGTTTGCCGTCGGCACTGGTGTGGATCGAGGAGGGCGTGATGCCCGGCATGATGTTGCCGGTGCGCTCGCGGATGAAGCCGAACACGTCGAACTCGGGGACCATGCTTTCCATCATGGCGAAGATCGCTTCATACAGCGCCACATCCACGACTTGGCCGAGGCCACCGTTAACCTCGCGATGACGCAGGGCCATTAATGCGCCGATCACGCCCCAGAGCGCGGCAATCGAGTCACCAATGGAAATCCCGGTGCGCACCGGTGGTCTGTCTTCGAACCCGGTGATGTAACGCAGACCGCCCATGGATTCACCGACGGCACCAAAGCCTGGCTGATCCTTCATCGGTCCGGTCTGACCGAAACCCGAGAGACGCACCATCACCAGTTTCGGGTTCAGAGCGTGCAAGACGTCCCAGCCCAGACCGAGTTTTTCCAACACGCCCGGGCGAAAATTCTCGATCAGAATGTCCGCTTCGCTGAGCAGTTTTTTCAGGATCGCCAGGCCCTCGGGGTGTTTGAGGTTCAGGGTCAGGGATTTTTTGTTGCGCGCCTGGACGAACCACCACAGCGAGGTGCCTTCATACAGTTTTCGCCATTTGCGCAACGGATCGCCGCCATCCGGGGACTCGATTTTGATCACCTCGGCACCGAACTCGCCGCAAATGCGCGAGGCAAACGGCCCGGCGATCAGCGTTCCCAATTCAATGACTTTCAGACCTGAGAGCGGTTTTCCGGTGAGCGGCATGCTGGATCCTGTAGGACAAAGGTTGAGCGGATACAGGGTTTTAACATAGCCGAACGTCAGACGACCAAGGTTGATCGCCTTCAATTCGTGGATTGCCTACCGCATCGGTTAGACTTGCCGCCTTTCCCCGTATCAAGAAGCCCGTTCATGGCCCAGCCGTCCACGACCTACAAGTTTGAACTGAACCTTACCGACCTCGATCGCAGCGTGTACGAGAGCGTGAAGCAGACCATCGCCCGCCACCCTTCGGAAACCGAAGAGCGCATGACCGTGCGGCTGCTGGCCTACGCCTTCTGGTACAACGAGCAGTTGTCGTTCGGTCGCGGTCTGTCAGACGTGGACGAACCTGCCCTGTGGGAAAAGAGCCTGGACGACCGTGTCCTGCACTGGATCGAAGTCGGCCAGCCAGACGCCGATCGCCTGACGTGGTGCTCGCGTCGCACCGAACGCACCAGCCTGCTGGCTTACGGCAGCCTGCGCGTCTGGGAGACCAAAGTGATCCCGGCGATCAAGAACCTGAAAAACGTGCACATCGCTGCTGTTCCGCAGGAAGTGTTGGAAACCCTGGCCAAAGACATGCCGCGGGTTATCAAGTGGGATGTGATGATCAGCGAAGGGACGATTTTCGTCACCGACGACCGTGGTCAGCACGAAGTCCAGTTGCAGTGGCTGAGCGGCGAACGCGGCTGATTACTCGCTGCTGGTCAGCGTTACCCGTTTTTATCCTACGTATTCAAGAGAAGCACCTGTCACCCCATGCGCATCGAACCTCGCCTGTTGCCCGACACCCTGCCATTCCTCGGTGATCTGCCGCCGCTGCTGACCCGTCTGTACGCGGCGCGGGGCGTGCTGTCGGAGGCTGAACTGGACAAGAGCCTGGCGCGGTTGATTCCGTACCAGCAACTCAAAGGCATCGATTCCGCGGTGGATTTGCTGGTGACGGCACTGGAGCAGCGTCAGCGGATTCTGATCGTCGGTGACTTCGACGCCGATGGCGCGACAGCCAGTACCGTGGGCATGTTGGGCTTGCGCCTGCTTGGCGCGGCGCACGTCGACTATTTGGTGCCGAACCGATTCGAGTACGGCTACGGCCTGACGCCGGAAATCGTTGAAGTGGCGCTGACTCGTACACCACAGTTGCTGATCACTGTGGACAACGGCATCTCCAGCGTTGAAGGCGTGGCGGCGGCGAAAAAGGCCGGGCTCCAGGTGTTGGTCACCGATCACCACTTGCCCGGTGAAGAGTTGCCGTTGGCCGATGCCATCGTCAATCCCAACCAGCCAGGTTGCGAGTTCCCGAGCAAGGCGCTGGCCGGCGTCGGGGTGATTTTCTATGTGCTGATGGCCCTGCGTGCGCGCTTGCGCAGCCTCGGTTGGTACGAGAGCAAGCCGCAGCCGAACATCGGCGAGTTGCTGGACCTTGTGGCCCTGGGCAGCGTCGCCGACGTGGTACCGCTGGATGCCAACAACCGGATTTTGGTGCACCAAGGCCTGGAACGGATTCGCGCCGGGCGTGCTCGGCCGGGGATCAAGGCGATCCTCGAAGTCGCCAAACGTGACCACGCGCGCATCACCTCTACCGACCTGGGTTTCATTGTTGGCCCGCGTCTGAACGCGGCGGGGCGTCTGGATGACATGAGCCTGGGGATCGAATGCCTGCTCACCGAAGACGCCGGTCTGGCGCGTGAAATGGCGGCTCAACTTGACGGTATGAACCAGGACCGCAAATCCATCGAGCAGGGCATGCAGCGTGAAGCGCTGGCTCAACTGAAGGATTTGCCGGTCGAGTCGATGCCGTTCGGCTTGTGCCTGTTCGATCCCGAGTGGCACCAGGGTGTCATCGGCATCCTCGCATCGCGTATGAAAGAACGCTATTTCCGTCCGACCATTGCCTTTGCCGATGCCGGCGATGGCTTGCTCAAGGGCTCGGGGCGTTCGGTTCAGGGTTTTCATATTCGCGACGCGCTGAGCGTGGTGGCCGCGCAGCATCCGAACCTGATCAGCAAGTACGGCGGCCATGCAATGGCCGCCGGCCTGACGCTGCCGGAAGCGAATTTTCCGTTGTTCGCCGAAGCCTTTGATGCGGAAGTGCGTAGGCAAATGCGCGAAGAAGACCTGACCGGGCGATTGCTGTCGGACGGCACGCTGGCGGTCGAGGAATTCCACCTGGAACTGGCCCGCGCCCTGCGCCATGCCGGTCCATGGGGGCAACATTTCCCGGAGCCATTGTTCCACGGTGTGTTCCAGCTGGTCGAGCAGCGGGTGGTCGGCGAGCGACACCTCAAAGTGGTGCTGAAGAGTGAATGTGGTTCGGTAAAACTGGATGGCATTGCCTTCGGAATCGACCGCGACATCTGGCCGAATCCGACCATCAAGTGGGTGGAATTGGCCTACAAACTCGACCTCAACGAGTTCCGTGGCAACGAGACGGTGCAGTTGATGATTGCCCACATCGAACCGCGTTGAAGCGATCTTCTGGCACCCAATCCATCTGAACCCTCCCTCATCCCCCGATGTCGACTAGTCTCTAAGCACTGCTTGATTATCCTTGTGACGTCTTGTCGAATTTTTTGCCCGCGGGGGCGGGTGCTGCACCTTTTTCCTGTCACTCGTCGACTTTTCAAACAGAACCCTGGAGCCTGCCCACTGATTCGAGAGGTGCCCCATGAGTCTGCTGCTTGAACCCTATACCCTTCGTCAATTGACCCTGCTCAACCGCATTGCGGTGTCGCCGATGTGCCAGTACTCCAGCGTTGATGGACTGGCCAATGACTGGCACCTGGTCCACCTTGGCAGCCGCGCTGTCGGCGGCGCCGGCCTGGTATTTACCGAAGCCACGGCGGTCACCGCCGACGGGCGCATCACGGCCGAGGACCTCGGTCTGTGGAACGATGAACAGATCGAACCGTTGCAACGCATCACGCGCTTCATTGCGGCACAAGGCGCTGTGGCCGGCATTCAGTTGGCTCACGCCGGGCGCAAGGCCAGCACCCATCGGCCGTGGATCGGTAAACATGGCAGCGTCAAACCCGAAGACGGTGGCTGGATCCCGGTGGGCCCATCGCCGATTGCTTTCGACCCGCAGCACACACATCCCAAGCCGCTTGATGAAAGCGAGATCGCTGAGGTCATTCAGGCCTTTGTCGCTTCGGCTCAGCGAGCACTGACCGCCGGTTTCAAAGTGGTGGAAATACACGCCGCCCACGGTTACCTGTTGCATCAGTTTCTTTCGCCCCTGAGCAATCAGCGGCGCGATCAATATGGTGGTTCGTTCGAGAATCGCATCCGGCTGGTGCTGCAAGTCACCGAAGCGGTGCGTGCGGTGTGGCCTGAAGAGCTGCCGCTGTTCGTGCGGGTGTCGGCCACCGATTGGGTGGAAGACGGCTGGAACCCGGATGAAACCGTGGAGCTGGCGCGACGCCTCCACGCGTTGGGCGTAGACCTGATTGACGTCTCTTCGGGCGGTACGGCGGCCAACGCAGAGATTCCAACAGGTCCCGGTTATCAGACCCGCTTCGCTGAACGTGTGCGCAAAGAGTCAGGCATTGCCACGGGCACGGTAGGAATGATTACCGAGCCGGCGCAGGCCGAGCACATTCTGCGCACCTGCCAGGCCGACATCATCTTTCTCGCCCGTGAGCTGCTGCGTGATCCGTACTGGCCGCTGCATGCCGATGATGACCTGGGTGGACGCAAGGCCATCTGGCCGGCGCAGTATCAGCGGGCCACCCATCGTGAACAGCCGATTCATGAGTCGGATTTGCGCGACTGAGTGATGCAGTAAAACCAAAAAGCCCCGGTCGTTGTGATCGGGGCTTTTGCGTTTCTACAGCTGTCAGGTGTACTTACGCTTATCCGGCGCAGGCGGGAAGTACTGATACAACCAGGTTTCACTCAACGTCCGGTCATTGGTACGAATGAACAACCGCAGTTCCACCGGCGCCACGCTGTCATTGGTCGGGTACCAGTCAAAGGTAATGCGGTAACCCTTGATGTCATCCAGCACCAGCACGTTGAAATCCTTCACTTGCCCATTCGAGCACGTGACCACCGGCTCGATCCCCGCGCCTTCCGGCAAGCGGTCCAGACCGCCGCCCGTGAAGTCCACGGCAAACCGTCGCGCCCAGACCTCCGGGTAATGTTCGCCCGGCGCCCAGCCTTCGATGAAGCCGCCCATGCCCGAACGAGTGGCGTTGACCCGCGCCAACGGCGTGCCGACCGGAGGCAGTGCGCTCCAGTACAGCTTGTAGCCGTAGTTCAGGGAGTCGCCGGCCGCGACCGGTTTCTTCGGGGTCCAGAACGCGACGATGTTATCCAGGGTTTCGCCGGTTGTAGGAATTTCCAGCAGATCGATAGAGCCTTCGCCCCACGCGGTCGTAGGTTCTACCCACAGGCTCGGACGCTTGCTGTACCAGTCGACGGTGTCTTGATAGCTGTCGAACTCGTGATCGGTCTGCACCAGGCCGAAACCTTTCGGATCGGTGTCGGCGAAGGCATTGAATTGCAGGGTGGCCGGGTTGTTCAGCGGGCGGCAGATCCACTCGCCGTTGCCACGCCACATGGCCAGGCGATCCGAGTCGTGGATTTGCGGGTGAATCGTGTCGCACATGCGCCGTTCATGGGTGCCGCAGCTGAACATGCTGGTCATCGGCGCGATGCCCAATTGTTCGATGGCGGTACGCGCATTGATGTGGGCATCGATGCCCATGACGACCTGGCTGGCCTGACAGTCGATGTCGAAACGGTAAGCGCCGGTCGCGCTCGGTGAATCCAGCAGGGCGTAGACCACGAAGCGGGTGCTGTCCTTGTCCGGGGTCTCGAACCAGAACTTGGTGAAGTCCGGGAATTCTTCACGCTTCTTGGCATAGGTATCGATCGCCAGGCCGCGTGCCGACAGACCGTATTGGCCCGAGGCATCGACCGCACGGAAATAGCTGGCGCCGAGGAAGGACAGCACGTCGTGCTGGTCCAGCTCCGGGGCCTTGAACAGCTTGAACCCGGAAAACCCCAGGTCGCCCGTGAGCTGTTTGGTATCGACCGTGGTTTTCTCATAGTTGAACAGGGACGGGCGGAAATGCACCTCTCGCGCCTGACGCGTCTTGGGGTCGACGCTGTACATGCGCACCGGTTGCTTGAAACCCATGCCGACGTGGAAGAACTGCACATCCAGCTGACCGTTGAGGTCATTCCACAGCGAGTGGTTGCCGTCGTAGCGGATCGCGTTGAAATTTTGCGGCGTCATGGTCGCCAGGGTCGGCGGCAACACCTGCTTGGTGTCCTGATAGCGATTGCCGGCGAGCTGCTTGGCCTGGATTTTCAGCGCTTCAAAGTCGAAAGCCTGAGCTTCGCCGTCCGCCGCGCCATTACCGGCCCAGGCCCGCGAAGCCAGCAGACCGGTGGCTGATAATCCGGTGTAGGCAGCGATGGCCATGGATGCTTTGAGCAAATTCCTGCGGTGCATAAGTTCAACCTGTCGTGAACAATCCCGCGCCGTTCCTGGCACGTGCTGGATCAAAAATAAAAGGTTCGGACATGCCTTCGGCCAAACGCAACGGTCATTTAACAGATAACAAATAGCTTAAACCGTTCGGTTGCGTAGAAAAAATGATTGGTAGCACTTTGGCTTCGTGGCAATGAAACAAGAAATGTCGGTTAAGTTTTCCGACAGTACTTTCTGATTTATAGGGCATTTCTGCTTTTTTTGACTAATTACTCTAAAAACCGCTTTTCAGCGCCCGGATAGTTTCTATTCTGTGGTCATGACCGGTTTCTGCCCTTCAGGCCGGCGACTGACAAAAAGGAGAGGGCGATGCGGTTTTTGAAGTTTTCTCGGGCTTATAGAAGGACATCGTCCATGACGAAAGTACAAGGCATCACCCAGTTGCTGGGAATCCTTCCTTGCCTGACCACTGTGCGCCGAAGGCGTCGGGTCAGTTCGGACGAGATGAAGTTGTTGGAGCGCTATCGGGAGCTGTCGGAAAGCGACCAGATTGCGATGCGATATCTGGTGGATGCGATGAGGAGTGTTTCGCGGTTTTGAAAAGGAGAAGGCTTTGGCCGTGACACAGGTGTCGCGGTCAGATCCTACAGAGCGGTAGGAACCCGACTACGATGAGCGGCGGTTGCAGACTTGCACGCCAAGTATTACGTTTCACGGCAGAGTAATACTCGAGGAGAGCATCATGACGACAACCATGACCAGCAAAGGGCAGGTCACTATTCCCAAGCCTATTCGCGACGCGCTGCACCTGACACCAGGTTCGGCCATAGAGTTTAGTGTCAACGCGCAAGGCGAGGTGGTGCTGCACAGCCATAAGGCAGTAGCCGACAAGACAGCCACACTCGACCGATTTGAGGCTGCGCGTGGTAAAGCGGATATCAAATGGCGAACCGACGATTTGATGGCATTGCTGCGAGGTGAGGACTGATGATATTGGTCGACACGAATGTGTTGATTGATGTTCTGGAAGACGACCCCGTCTGGGCTGACTGGTCCATTCAACAGCTACGTGCTCAATCCCAGATTCATGAATTGGCCATCAATCCGATTATTTACGCCGAACTGTCCCATACATTCACCACGTTTGAAGCGCTGGATGATGCGGTTACACAGCTCGGTTTGGCGATGCGGGAAGTCCCGCGTCCCGCCTTGTTTTTGGCCGGAAAGGCCTTTGTTCGTTACCGGAAAGTAGGCGGCGGAAAAAGTAACGTTTTGGCGGATTTTTTCATCGGTGCGCATGCCGCAGTGAAAAAGCTGCCGCTACTGACTCGGGATGCCAAGCGTTACCGCAGCTATTTTCCTTCGGTTGAATTGATAGTGCCGGCCTGAGACCTTTGTGTCTCAACGGATAAACCTGCCGAGATGGTTATTCGTGGAGGTTTTGAGGGGGAGGCTAACAAAAGGGGGCAGACTGTGAAGTCTGCCCCTTTTTCATTTTTTCACTCTACCTTCAACTGCAAGTGCCCACGATCGTGAACGGCCGTTGTGCCTGCATCAGATCAGGCATGTCCCGCCACTTGATCCAGGCCTGATGCTGCCAATGCAGCAGCGGCACCGAGATGCCTGCCCACTGCAATGAACTCAGGCTTGGAATGTTATCCACAGGAGCCGTTTTCGAATCACGCAGCATTGGGATGACTACGTTACTCAGCCATTGGCGCAGGTTTCGGTTTTCCGGGACGAAATGGTGTACCAAAAGGGCGTACATCCCTGATTCGCGGACCATCAGTGATTCGACTGTTTTCCCATTCTTGAGCAACCAGACGTATCGACGCTGATCGGGATCGAGTTTTAGGGTGAGACGTTGATCCATCGGGCGGCCCATCAAGCGACCGAGATCCTGGACGCAGAACCAGGCTTGGTTGTCCTGCATGAAGGCGTGGAGGAAGCGGTTGTGGCGGGTGAAGACGGTTGGGGTGAAATGAGGATGGGTTTCAGACGGATTTAGCGTGTGTTCAAGCATTTTTTCGACTCCAAGTTGAAAAGGGAGCCGCCACTCAGAGGAGCGCGGTTGCGCCATATTGATTGTGTTCCGGCTTCGACCCCGGGTCGCTGATTTGGCAGCGACGAGGTAAAGCCTATCGTTCAGGCGCTCGCGGCGCCAAGTCTACTCTGCCGCCGCATGCTGTAGGAATTGGGGCTTTTACCGGAAAGTTCGGTCTGTAGGAATTTCCTGTTTTTGCATGAGAGTCAGCGCCACACGGCATTTGACTGGAATCTCTGTTTTTCATTGCCTATGGTCAAAAAGCGCCAAGGAAATTTCGGTGCTTATGGACAGGGTTTAAAAATGGAGAATGCCTTGAAAGTATCCCTCAAACAGATAAACGGTCCTTGGGACCTGGGATGGGTGCTGGACAAGCACATGATAAGTAGTACCTTTCTAGGGGAAGATGAGCATGGAAAACCACGTTTCGATAACCACCGTACCGAGGTAGGACAGGCAACCTACCAGCTCAAATACCAGAAGGATTGGAGTCAAGTGGGCCCTCTTGCTCAAGCTGTAGCTACGAATGTTTTACCTAAACTTACTCAAGTAGGGTTCGTAGTTCCTATGCCGGCTTCGAATGTACGTGCACGACAACCCGTTACTGAGGTTGCCATGGAGTTAGGACGAATAATAGGGAAGCCTGTATTCTCGGATTTACTCCGAAAGGCCGCTACGGGGCAATCGCTTAAAGATTTGCATTCTAAGGCTGAAAAGGTTGCTGCTATCGGAGCTAGCTTCAGTGTGAATGATGAAATTACCAATACAGGCTGCTGGAATATTTTGGTCGTTGATGATTTGTTTGACAGTGGGGCGTCAATGGATGCCGCCTGCGCTGCTTTACGTAAATATCCCAAAGTGGGAAAAATCTACGTCGCGGCATTAACTTGGAAATGAGATAGATGACAACTGTATTCATTGCGGGCTCTATTAATATCAAACACCTTGATCCGAAGGTTAAAGAGCGTATCAATAATATCGTTGATTCAGAGTTTGATGTCGTGGTGGGTGACGCAGGCGGAGCCGATACTTCTATTCAAGAGTATCTGTTGAGCCTGGCTCGATCTAAAACTACTATTTATTGCAGTGGCGTGGCCCCGCGAAACAATCTCGGAGAATGGCCGGCTAGAACAGTGGAAACCAAGCACTCCAAAGGGTCGCGAGCTTTTTTTACGGCGAAGGATGTTGTCATGGCCGAGGCCGCGGATTACGGCTTGATGATATGGGATGCAAAAAGTACTGGAACACTGAGTAACGTAATTGAGCTGTTGTCTAGAAAGAAAAAGTCTCTCGTTTTCGTTAATAAAGAAAAAGCTTTTAAGGTGGTAGGGAATGTGAGTCAGCTTGAGGAACTTGTTGCGTTTATGTCGGATTACGCTAAACAAAAGGCAGATGAAAAAATCAAGCTTTTCGATCGCATATCTTTGCTGAAGCACGATCAAGCAGAACTGTTGCTTTGATGGTTTTCTCTTCAGTCAATAGTTGTCATTAACTCCCCTTTCTCTAGGCGTGTGAGAAAGGGGATATTTCAGCGACGGCACCACTAGCGGTGCCGAGGGAGCAAAAAAACTTATCGACTAACCTTCCAAGCATCCCCCGCCGGCGCAGTCCCATGGTCATACGGCTTGGCAAGCCACATGTAAACCAGCCCCAACCCAATCACGATCGCAGTACTCAACACCATCGCGTAGTTGATGTACCACGCCGCATCCGGCGTACGCGGCCAGGCCATGTTGATGATCGCGCCGACGCCATAAACCAGTGCGCCGATGTTCACTGCCCAGCCCCAGGCACCGAGGGTGAACTTGCCACTAGGTTTCCAGCCCTTCATACGCGCATACAACGCGGCGAGCACGATCATCTGGAACGCCAGGTAGATACCGATGGCCGCGAAGCTGACGATGGTTGCCACCGCATCCTGCAGGAAGAAGCCCAGCACAATGATCAGTGCTGGCAGGACGCCGGACACGAACAGCGCAGCAACCGGAACCTGAGTCGTAGGGGAAATCTTCTTCAGCAGTGAGCTGCCGATGATCATTTCATCCCGAGCGTAGGAATACAGCAGACGACTCGCCGCCGCTTGCAGGCTGATGACGCAGGAGATGAAGGAAATCATGACCACGCCCATCACCACTTTCGAACCGACCGGGCCGAAGGCGTTGTTGAGAATGGTGGTGACCGGATCCTTGTCGGTGCCGTTGATCACTGCTTGCATGTCTGGCACGGCGAGGATCAGCGCCAGGCAGGCGAACATCGCCGCGATGCCGCCGATGTAGATGGTCATGCGCATGGCCACCGGGATCTGTTTGCTCGGGTTCGGGGTTTCTTCGGCCACATCGCCGCAGGCCTCGAAGCCGTAGTACAGGAACATCCCCGCCAGCGAGGCGGTGAGGAACGCCGGCAGATACGAGCCGTCGACGCTGATATCGAAGGTGTTGAACAACACACTGATCGATTGATGACGCTCGAAGATCAGCAAATAAAGGCCGACGATCACCGCACCGACCAGTTCGCAGAGGAAGCCGAACATGGCGATCCGTGCCAGCACCTTGGTGCCGCTGAGGTTGACCAGCGTGGCGAACAACGTCAGGAACAGTGCGATGACGATGTTGGTGTTGTTGCTCGGTTCAAAGCCCATCATGGCGGCCAGGTATGGACCGGCGCCCACCGCAACAGCCGCGATGGTGACGCACAGGGCGATGGAGTAGATCCAGCCGACCATCCACGCCCAGCGCTTGCCCACCAAGCGACGAGCCCACGGGTACACGCCGCCGGAAATCGGGAACTGCGAGACCACTTCACCGAAGATCAGGCACACCAGCAACTGGCCGCAGCCGACCAGCAAATAGGCCCAGAACATCGGTGGCCCACCGGCGGCGAGGCACAGGCCGAACAGGGTATAAACCCCTACGACCGGAGAGAGATAAGTGAAGCCCAGGGCGAAGTTTTCCCATAGGCTCATGCTGCGATTGAAGTTCGAGGTGTAGCCCAGCTTGCGCAGTTGCTCGGCGTCGCTGTCAGCGACGGGTACAGCGAGTTCGGGTGTTGAATCCATGGTGTTAGCTCCGGAAAATCGGCAGATTTCGGATGTCCGAAACCGTGGCAGGGCCATGACGGCGCTGCCCGGATCGGTGGTTATTGTTTTGTGTTGCGGTGAGGCCATCGCGAGCAGGGGAATGCGCCTGCTCGCGAAGCTTTTTTAATGCTTGAACATCACATGCCGAACGACGGTGTAGTCCTCCAGCCCGTACATGGACATGTCCTTGCCATAACCGGACAGTTTCTGACCGCCGTGCGGCATTTCGCTGACCAGCATGAAGTGTGTATTCACCCAGGTGCAGCCGTACTGCAAGCGTGCGGACAAGCGATGCGCACGACCGACGTCCGAGGTCCAGACCGACGAGGCCAGGCCGTAGTTAGAATCGTTGGCCCAGCCCAGCACCTGTGCTTCATCGGCGAATTTGGTCACCGATACCACCGGCCCGAACACTTCACGACGGACGATTTCATCGTCCTGTTGTGCGTCGGCCAACACCGTTGGTTCGAAGAAGAAGCCATTGCCTTCAACCGCTTTGCCGCCGGTGATCAATCGGATATGCGGCTGCGCCAAAGCACGCTCGACAAATCCGGCCACGCGGTCGCGATGTTGCGCGGTGATCAACGGGCCCAGCTCGGTCGACGGATCGTCCTGCAAACCGTACTTGATGCTGCTGACCGCTTCGCCGAGCTTCTCGACGAATTTGTCGTAGATGCCTTCCTGCGCATAGATGCGGCAGGCGGCGGTGCAGTCCTGGCCGGCGTTGTAGAAACCGAAAGTACGGATGCCTTCCACGGCGGCGTCGATGTCGGCGTCGTCGAAGATGATCACCGGGGCTTTGCCGCCCAGTTCCATGTGCATGCGTTTGACGCTGTCGGCGGTGCTGGAAATGATGTTCGACCCGGTGGCAATCGAGCCGGTCAACGAGACCATGCGCACTTTCGGGTGTGTGACCAGCGGGCTACCGACTGTAGGACCGCGACCGAACACCAGGTTAAGCACACCGGCCGGGAAAATATCCGACGCCAGTTCTGCCAGACGCAGCGCGGTCAGCGGGGTTTGTTCCGACGGCTTGAGCACCACGGTATTACCCGCCGCGAGGGCCGGGGCGATTTTCCAGGCGACCATCATCAATGGGTAGTTCCACGGTGCGATGGAGGCGATCACGCCGACCGGGTCGCGGCGGATCATCGAGGTGTGGCCGTGCAGGTATTCACCGCCCGCCGAACCGCTCATGCAACGGCTGGCGCCGGCGAAGAAACGGAACACGTCGGCAATCGCCGGGATCTCGTCGTTCAGTGCAGCGCTGTAAGGTTTACCGCAGTTGTCCGATTCCAGTTTGGCCAGCTCTTCGCCGTGTGCTTCGATGGCGTCGGCGAGTTTGAGCAGCAGCAGCGAACGTTCTTTCGGCGTGGTTTGCGACCAGCCTTCGAAGGCGCTGTCGGCGGCACGCACGGCGGCATCGACCTGGGCTTCACTGGCTTCGTTGATTTCCACCAACACACGACCGAGGGCCGGGTTGAACACCGGTTGGGCGGGGCCTTCGCCGTCGATCAGTTGGCCATTGATCAAGAGTTTGGTTTGCATGGCTTTGTCCTCTTTCTACCGCAAATTCATTATTGGAATTGTCAGGAAAATCACTTGCCACCACTGCCCGCAACGCTTTCGCCGCCACGGGTCAGGTAATAGGCGCCGAGGATCGGCAGCATGGTCACCATCATCACCAGCATCGCGACGACGTTGGTCACCGGCACGTCCCGTGGGCGGCTGAGCTGGTTGAGCAGCCACAGCGGCAGGGTGCGTTCATGGCCGGCGGTGAAGGTGGTGACGATGATTTCGTCGAACGACAGTGCAAACGCCAACATGCCGCCGGCCAGCAACGCCGAGCCGAGGTTCGGCAGGACGATGTAGCGGAAGGTCTGCCAGCCATCGGCGCCAAGGTCCATCGAAGCTTCGATCAAACTGTGAGAAGTGCGACGCAACCGGGCGATGACGTTGTTGTAGACGATCACCACACAGAAGGTCGCGTGACCGACGATGATGGTGAACATTCCCGGCTCGATCCCCAGCGTCTTGAAGGTCGCCAGCAATGCGATGCCGGTGATGATCCCCGGCAAGGCAATCGGCAGGATCAGCATCAGCGAGATGCCTTGCTTGCCGAAGAAATCCCGGCGGTACAACGCCGCCGATGCCAGTGTGCCGAGGACCAACGCAATCAACGTCGCGACGGAAGCGATTTGCAGCGACAGCTTGATTGCTTCCAGCACGTCCGGTCGCGAGAACGCCACGCCGATCCACTTCAGGGTGAAGCCCTTGGGCGGGAAGCTGAACGCTGCGTCTTCGGTGTTGAAGGCGTACAGGAAGATGATCAGGATCGGAAAGTGCAGAAACACCAACCCGCCCCAGGCGGCGATGCGCAGGCCGAGCGAGGCTTTCTCCCCGTGCGTTTCTGGCCTTGGTTTTTTTGCATCAGAGCGCATCGAAGGCCCCCAGTCGTTTCACGACAGTCAGGTAAATGGCGATCAACACAATCGGCACCAACGTGAAGGCCGCGGCCATCGGCATGTTGCCGATCGCGCCTTGCTGGGCGTACACCATGCTGCCGACGAAGTAGCCCGGCGGGCCCACCAGTTGCGGCACGATGAAGTCGCCCAGGGTCAGTGAAAAGGTGAAGATCGAACCGGCCGCGATGCCCGGAATCGACAGCGGCAGCGTCACTTGCATGAAGGTCTGGCGTGGCTTGGCACCGAGGTCGGCCGACGCTTGCAGCAACGACGGCGGCAGACGTTCCAGCGAGGCCTGGATCGGCAGGATCATGAACGGCAGCCAGATGTAGACGAACACCATGAAGCGGCCCAGGTGCGAGGTCGACAAGGTGCTGCCGCCGACGCCCGGAATGCCCAGAATGAACTGCAAAACCGGCTCAAGCCCCAGGTGTTGAACGAACCACTGCGCCACACCGCCCTTGGCCAGCAGCAAGGTCCAGGCATACGCCTTGACGATGTAACTGGCCCACATCGGCATCATCACCGCGATGTAGAAAAACGCCTTGGTTTTGCCGGTGGTATAGCGCGCCATGTAGTAGGCGATCGGGAACGCGACGATGGCGCTGGCGATCGAGACGACGACGGCCATGCTCAAGGTGCGCAGGATGATGTCGAAGTTCGACGGCTGGAACAGCGCAGCGAAGTTCGCCAGGGTCAGGTCGGGCGTGACCGCCATGGTGAAGTCATCGAAGGTGTAGAAGCCTTGCCACAGCAGAACCAGCAGCGAACCGAGGTAGATCGCGCCGAACCACAGCAGCGGCGGCACCAGCAGCAGTGACAGGTAAAAGTTCGGCCGGCGATACAGCAGGTTGGAAAACCTGCGCAACGGCGAGCCGCCGGCCGGGGTTTGAGGGAGAGCCACGCTGTTCATCTCACACCCCACCGACAACGGTGTCGTGCAGCGGGATCATCGCTTCCCGTGCCCAGCGCGCGCTGATGCGTTGCCCGGTCTGATGTTGCGCGCTGACGTCCAGCCACTGGACGTTGGCCTGGCTGATGTTCAGGGTCTGGCCGTTTTCCAGTTTCAGTTCATAGCGCGTGGCGCTGCCCTGGTACTGAATGTCATGGAGCAAACCGCTGACTTCGATTTCATGGCTGGCCAGCGGCCCTTCGGCGAAACGCACGTGTTCCGGGCGAATCGAAAACGGCTGTGGATTGCCGCTCAATTGTTTCGCCAGGTCGCCGCGAATCACGTTGGAGGTGCCGACGAATTCCGCCACAAAGGTTGTAGCCGGTTTCATGTAGAGGTTGCGCGGCGTGTCGACCTGCTCGATGCGCCCCTTGTTGAACACTGCCACACGATCCGACATCGACAGCGCTTCGGTCTGGTCATGAGTGACGAAGATGAAGGTGATGCCGAGCTGGCGTTGCAGCTTCTTCAATTCACCCTGCATTTGCTCGCGCAGCTTCAAGTCGAGCGCGCCCAACGGTTCATCGAGCAGCAGCACGCGCGGACGATTGACCAGGGCGCGGGCCAGGGCCACACGCTGGCGCTGACCGCCGGACAGTTGCACCGGTTTACGCTCGCCGTAACCGCCGAGGGCGACCATGTCGAGGGCTTCTTCGGCGCGTTTCTGGCGTTCGGACTTGCCGACGCCTTTGACCTTCAAACCGTAAGCGACGTTGTCGAGTACGTTCATGTGCGGGAACAGCGCGTAATCCTGGAACACGGTGTTCACGTCACGCTGATATGGCGGGAGCCCGGTGGCTTCTTCGCCGTGAATATGGATAGAGCCTGCACTCGGCTGTTCGAAACCGGCGATCAGGCGCAGACAGGTGGTTTTGCCCGAGCCGGAAGGGCCCAGCATGGAAAAGAACTCGCCGTCCTGGATATCGATGGAAACCCGGTCAACGGCCTTCACTTCGCCGAACTGACGGGAAACGTTGGTGAACTGGACTGCAAGCGTCATGGTGCGGTGCTCCAAAAAGGCGAGGGCCTCACAGCGGCCCCTGCCTGGACTTCTGAAAAACTGAAACTTAATGAACAGCGTCGTAGCAGCTGTCGAGGTACGAGGCTGCGTCGGGCTGCGCAGCGGCCCCGAGGGCGGTCCTGCGGACACGCAACGCAGCCTCGTGCCTCGGCAGCTGCTACGGTGGGCTCAGCGACCGCCCATGATCGCGATGTAGTCCTGGGTCCAGCGGCTGTACGGCACGAATTTTCCGCCTTCAGCCTGCGGGGTTTTCCAGAAGGCCAGGTTCTCGAATTGGTCGTAACCGTTGGTCTTGCAACCTTCGGCGCCGAGCAATTCGCTTTCCTTGCACCCCGCCGGAACCGCCGGCAACGAACCGAACCATGCCGCTAGGTCACCCTGGACTTTCGGTTGCAGCGACCAGTCCATCCATTTGTAAGCGCAGTTGGGGTGCTTGGCTTCGGCGTGGAGCATGGTGGTGTCGGCCCAACCCGTTGCACCTTCTTTTGGAATCACCGAGGCAACCGGCTGCTTGTCCGCCACCAGGCCGTTGACCATGTAACCCCACGTGCTGGACGCCGCCACGCCTTCGTTTTTGACGTCACTCATCTGGACCGTTGCGTCATGCCAGTAGCGGTGGATCAAGGGCTGTTGCTTGCGAAGCAGTTCCAGCGCCGCTTTGTATTGCGCTTCGTTGAGCTGGTACGGGTCTTTGATGCCCAGTTCCGGCTGTTTCGATTTGAGATAAAGCGCCGCATCGGCGATGTAGATCGGGCCGTCGTAGGCCTGGACCCGACCCTTGTTGGACTTGCCGTCCGGCAGGGTCTGTTCTTCGAACACCACACTCCAGCTGTCCGGCGCCGTTTTGAAGATATTGGTGTTGTACATCAACACGTTCGGGCCCCATTGGTACGGGGTGCCGTAGGTTTGCTTGTTGACGACGTACCACGGGCCATCCTTGAGGCGAGGGTCAATGCTCTTCCAGTTCGGGATCAACGCCGTGTTGATCGGCTGCACACGCTTGCCGGCGATCAACCGCAGGGAGGCATCGCCGGATGCAGTCACCAGGTCGTAACCACCCTTGGACATCAGGCTGACCATCTCATCGGAAGTGGCGGCTGTCTTGACGTTGACCTTGCAGCCGGTTTCCTTCTCGAAACCGGTGACCCAGTCGTAGGCCTTGTCGCTTTCGCCACGTTCGATGTAGCCAGGCCAAGCCACAATATCCAGCTGACCTTCGCCGGCACCGACGGCTTTCAGCGGTTCGGCGGCCTGGATACTGGCACTGGCCAGCAGCGCGGTGGTGATTGCACTGAGCAGTGCGGTCTTGTGCACGAACATGGGGTTTCCCTCTTCTTTAATTATGGTCGGGGCAGTTTTGAACGTGGTGAAGCCGATGCCTTTACGGCTAATTGTTAGCGTAGTGCGCTTTTACAAATGCTGTCCGTGGCGGGCCATGATGTGCCGCACCACGCTGTAGTCCTGAAGCGAATCGCTGGATAAGTCCTTGCCGTAGCCCGAACGTTTCAGGCCGCCGTGGGGCATTTCGCTGACCAGCATGAAATGGCTGTTGATCCAGGTGCAGCCGTACTGCAAGCGCGCCGCGACCTGCATGGCCTTGTCGAGGTTCTGGGTCCAGACCGATGAAGCGAGGCCGTATTCCGAGTCGTTGGCCCAGTCCACGGCTTGTTCGAGCTGATCGAAACGGGTCACGGTGACCACCGGCCCGAACACTTCGCGCTGGACGATCTCATCGCTCTGCTTGCAACCGGCCAGCAACGTCGGCTGGTAATAGAAGCCAGCACCGGAATGCACTGCCGCGCCGGTCACCCGCTCGATATGCGGCTGGCCGAGGGCGCGCTCGACGAAACTGGCCACGCGGTCGCGTTGGCGGGTGCTGATCAGCGGGCCGATCTCGTTGTCGGCGTCGCGCTTGCCGGCGAAGCGCAGGCTGCTGACCGCCGCGCCGAGTTCGGCCACCAAGCGATCATGAATCCCGGCCTGTGCATAAATTCGGCACGCTGCGGTGCAATCCTGGCCGGCGTTGTAATAACCGTAAGTGCGCACGCCTTCGACCACGGCTTGAATGTCGGCATCGTTGCAGACGATCACCGGGGCCTTGCCGCCGAGTTCGAGGTGAGTGCGCTTCAGGGTTTTCGCCGCGGCTTGCAGGATTTTTTGCCCGGTGACGATATCCCCGGTCAACGACACCATGCGCACTTTAGGATGACTGACCAAGTGGCTGCCAACGCCTTCACCGCCACCGCAGACAATGTTGATCACACCGCGCGGCAGGATCTCGGCCAGCGCGGGCGCCAGGGCCAGAATCGATAGCGGCGTGTGTTCGGAGGGCTTGAACACCAGCGTGTTGCCGGCGGCCAGGGCCGGGGCGATTTTCCACGCTGCCATCATGATCGGGTAGTTCCACGGCGCAATCGATGCCACCACGCCAATCGGATCGCGGCGAACCATGCTGGTATAGCCCGGCAGGTATTCGCCGCTGAGCTGACCGGTCTGGCAGCGCACGGCGCCAGCGAAGAAGCGGAACACATCGACCGTCGCGCTCAAGTCATCCTGACGGGCCAGGTGCAACGGCTTGCCACAGTTCAGGGATTCGAGACGGGCGAGGAGGTCGGCTTGTTTTTCGATAGCGTTGGCGATGTCCAGCAACAGGTTCGAGCGTTGTTGCGGCGTGGTCCGCGACCAACTGGCAAAGGCGCGGTGGGCGGCGAGGATCGCGGCTTCGACCTGCTCGGTGCTGGCTTCGGCAATGTGCGTCAGCACTTCCCCGGTGGCCGGGTTGAGGATCGGTTCGACAAACCCCTGGCCCGCGACCAATTCGCCATCGATCAACAACGCGGTGAACAACGGGGTCTGCGCGCCAGCCATTTTTCGGGTTCTCTTTTCTTGTGTGGCCATGCTGCTCCCTGTGACTGGGGCGCGGCCGTCTTATAGATGTACCAAGACTAGGCGCCGCACCCGAGGTCGACAAATACTAAATACTGAAGGTGGCGTTCGATTAAATAGATGGCTTGCGCCCGCCATGGGGTTGCTCGCGGGCAACGGTCAGGAATGGGTCCACCAGCGCTGGGCGCGCGGTGCCACGACGCCAGGCCAGGCCGACGTCCAACGTCTGGCTCAGGTCGGCGATCGGGCGCGCTTCGATGATGTCGCCCTCCAGTGACCACGGGCGGTAAGTCATGTCTGGCTGGATCGACACGCCCAACCCCGCTGCCACCAGGCTTCGTACCGCTTCCGTCGACGCCGTTTTTAAGGTGATGCGCGGTTGCAGCGAAGCCGCCGCCCACATGCGCTGGGCGTTACGGTCCATTTCATCGACGTTCAGCTGAATCAACGGCTCACGGGCCACGTCGGCGAGATTGATGCTGTCGTGTTCCAGCAGCGGATGCTGGGCCGGCAGCCATAACCGGTGCGGCGAGTGGGTCAGCACTTCGGTCTGCAAGGCGTGGCGGTCTTCGAGGTTGGAGAGGATCAACACCCCGACATCGATCTCACCGCTGACCAGCAAATGCTCAATGTAAGGGCGCTCGTCCTCCATCACCCGGATCTCGACATTGGGGTAGGCGCGCTGGAAACGGGTGAGTAGATCCGCAAGGTAGTAACCGGCCACCAGGCTGGTCACGCCGATGATCAACTGCCCGGCGACTTGATCGGTGCTCTGTTGCAGGCTGCGTTTGGCGTTGTCCACCGTCGCCAGAATCAGGTGCGCCTGGCGTAGGAATTGGTGGCCCTGGTGGGTCAGCGTCATGCCCTTGGCGTGACGGTTGAACAGGCCGACGCCGATTTCCTGCTCCAATTGCTGGATGGCCAGGGTCAAGGTGGACTGAGAAATGAACGCGGTTTGTGCCGCGGCGGAGATCGAGCCGGTCTCGGCCACGGCGATGAAGTGACGGATCTGACGCAAGGTCATCATGGATAAAGTACCCGGTGAGCGGTTTTTATAGATTTGCTTGAGTGTATATCCATTTTTCTGAATGGCCGCGGTCAGCTGAACGGCGCTGCGCAACATCTCGAAGCACTCTCGCCCCCGAATGCCGGGCACTTTCGATCTAGGCTGGAGGCCTTATTGATCCGGTTAACCCCTTTTTGGAGGCGGCAAATGAACACGCGTGGATTGCTCGATCAGCTACTCAAGTCCGGTCAGGACATGTTGCAGAACAAGGCCGGCGGCTCACAAAACAAGACCTCTGGCGGTGGCTTGGGCGGATTGCTCGGCGGCAGCGGTGGTTCGGGCGGCCTCGGCAGTTTGCTCTCGGGCGCGGGCGGCGGGGCGTTGGCGGCCGGCGCCATGGGTTTGCTGCTGGGCAGCAAGAAAGGGCGCAGTGTCGGCGGCAAGGTCCTGACTTATGGCGGCCTCGCCGCATTGGGCGTGATCGCCTACAAGGCGTATGGAAACTGGCAGGCCCAGCAGGGCACTGCACCTAGAACCGAACCACAAACACTTGATCGTTTGCCAGCAGAGCAAGTCGAACTGCACAGCCAGGCGATTCTCAAGGCGCTGGTCGCTGCGGCCAAAGCCGATGGTCATGTCGATGAGCGTGAGCGTGCGCTGATCGAAGGCGAGTTCACCAAGCTCGATAACGATCAAGAGTTGCAGCACTGGCTGCACGCCGAACTCAACAAACCGCTGGACCCCGCCGACGTTGCCCGCGCTGCCAGTACGCCGGAAATGGCTGCCGAGATGTACATCGCCAGTGTGATGTTGGTGGATGAAGAGAGCTTCATGGAAAAGTCCTACCTCGATGAACTGGCGCGACAACTCAAGCTTGAGCCGGGGTTGAAGGCTGAGTTGGAGAAGCAGGTGCGTCAGGCTTCTGTGTAAGTCAGCCGCGCTACATGCCCCCCTCAGGGCCAATTCCGGCCGTTTTTTCGCCGGGATGAGAAGTGGGTTGCAACCCTTTCTAGATGCAACCCCGCCCTCGGCTATACTCCGCAGCATTTGAAATGCCTCCCGAGGACTGACTGTGAAGAACTGGACGTTGCGCCAACGCATCTTGGCGAGCTTTGCGGTGATTATCGCCATCATGTTGCTGATGGTCGTCGTGTCGTATTCCCGTTTACTGTCGATTGAGTCCAGTGAGAACGTTGTGCGCACTGATAGTGTTCCCGGGATTCACTACAGTTCCCTGATCCGCGGTGCCTGGGTCGATGATTACGTGTTGACCCAGCAACTGATCGGGCTGGGTGGTGGTCGGGGCATGACCCAGGCTGACAAGGATCTGTACAAGGGTATTGAGGAAAGGCTGCAACGCTCGATGGCCAGCTACCGGAGTACCATTTTCGAGGAAGATGATCAGGCAAGATTCGATGAGTTTGAAAAGCTGCACGAACAATATGACAAGCAGCTCGAAGCGGTACTCGATGCTTACCAGCAAAAGGACTTCGAACAGGCCCGTCGCATACTCGCCGAACAGATGACCCCGGCATGGGCTGCCGGCCGCAAACATTTGGATGAACTCATTGAATTCAACAGGGAGGCGGCTGAGACGGCCACTGACTCGATCATTTCATCGGTCGCGGTGGCGAAGCTGATCATGGGCATTTCGTTGCTGGTCGCCGTCATGAGTGCCGGGTTGTGTGGTCTTTTGTTGATGCGCGCGATCATGGCGCCAATGAACCGCATTGTGCAGATCCTCGAAATAATGCGTACCGGCGATCTCAGCAGTCGTCTGAACCTGGCGCGCAAGGACGAATTCGGCGCCGTGGAAACCGGCTTCAACGACATGATGACCGAGCTGACGTCGCTGGTGTCCCAGGCCCAGCGTTCCTCGGTGCAGGTCACCACCTCGGTGACCGAGATCGCCGCCACCTCCAAGCAACAGCAAGCGACCGCCACCGAAACCGCCGCCACCACCACCGAAATCGGCGCGACGTCCCGTGAGATTGCGGCCACTTCGCGGGATCTGGTGCGCACGATGATCGAAGTCTCCACCGCCGCCGATCAGGCCTCGGTGCTCGCCGGTTCCGGGCAGCAAGGCCTGGCGCGGATGGAAGAGACCATGCACTCGGTGATGGGCGCGGCCGATCTGGTCAACGCCAAACTGGCGATCCTCAATGAGAAGGCCGGCAACATCAATCAGGTGGTGGTGACCATCGTCAAGGTCGCCGACCAGACCAATCTCCTGTCGCTCAACGCGGCGATCGAGGCCGAAAAAGCCGGTGAATACGGCCGCGGTTTTTCCGTGGTCGCCACCGAAGTGCGGCGTCTGGCGGACCAGACCGCCGTCGCCACGTACGACATCGAGCAGATGGTGCGCGAGATCCAGTCGGCAGTGTCGGCCGGGGTCATGGGCATGGACAAGTTCTCTGAAGAAGTGCGCCGTGGGATGTCCGAAGTACAGCAAATCGGCGAGCAGTTGTCGCAGATCATCCATCAGGTTCAGGCATTGGCGCCGCGGGTGTTGATGGTCAACGAAGGCATGCAGGCCCAGGCCACGGGCGCGGAGCAGATCAACCACGCGCTGGTGCAATTGGGCGATGCCAGCAGCCAGACCGTCGAGTCCCTGCGCCAGGCCAGTTTCGCCATCGACGAACTGAGCCAGGTGGCCGTAGGGCTACGCAGTGGCGTTTCGCGATTCAAAGTCTGATGAGCGAACCCACGGCCAAGCGCACCGCCGTGAAGCCGGCGCTGCAATCATTGTTTCTGGTGTTCCGCATCGGCAGCGAGCGCTATGCCTTGCAGGCCATCGAAGTGGCGGAAGTGCTGCCGCGTCTGCCATTGAAGCCGATTCCCCGCGCGCCGGAATGGGTTGCCGGGGTGTTCGCCTACCGCGGCGCGGTGGTGCCGGTGATCGACCTCAGTGCGCTGACGTTTGGCCAACCGGCCCAGGCCCGCACCAGCACGCGCTTGGTGCTGGTTAATTACCGTCCAGATGAGACTGCTGAGGCGCAATTGCTCGGGCTGATTCTGGAACAGGCCACCGATACCTTGCGCTGCAACCCGGCGGATTTTCAGCCCTATGGCCTGGACAATCGCCAGGCGCCGTACCTTGGGCCGGTGCGCGAAGATACCCAGGGTTTGCTGCAATGGGTGCGGGTCGCCGATCTGCTGGACGAGAAGGTTCGCGCGCTGCTGTTTCCGTTGCAGCCGTTGGACTTGGCGCTGTTTGAGGAGCGGCCATGAGCAGCGATCAGCGTTTTTTCGATTTCCTCAAAGAGCGCATCGGTCTCGACGTGACCTCGGTGGGCCCGGCGATCATCGAGCGTGCGGTGCGCCAGCGCAGCACGGCATCCAAAGCGCTGACGGTCGATGAATACTGGCACACCTTGCAGGGTTCGCAGGACGAGCAGCAGGCGCTGATCGAAGCGGTGATTGTCCCCGAGACCTGGTTTTTCCGTTACCCGGAATCCTTCGCCACGTTGGCGAAACTCGCCGCCAAACGCCTGAGCGACATCAACAATATGCGCGCGCTGCGGATTCTCAGCCTGCCGTGTTCCACCGGTGAAGAACCGTATTCCATCGCCATGGCGTTGCTCGATGCCGGGCTACAGCCGCACCAGTTCAAGGTCGAAGGCATGGACGTCAGCCCGTTGTCGGTGGAAAAAGCCCGGCGCGCGCTGTACGGCAAGAATTCGTTTCGGGGTCAGGACATCGACTTTCGCGACCGGCATTTCACCGCTGAAGGCGAGGAGGGCTATCGCCTCAGCGGGCGAGTGCTCGAACAAGTGCGTTTGCAGGTCGGCAATCTGCTGGATCCGACGTTGCTGGCCAACGAGCCGCCTTATGACTTTGTGTTTTGCCGCAACCTGCTGATCTATTTCGATCAGCCGACCCAGCAGCAAGTGTTCGAAGTGCTCAAGCGTCTGACCCATGTGGATGGCGTGCTGTTTATCGGCCCGGCCGAGGGCAGTTTGCTCGGCCGTTTCGGCATGCGTTCGATCGGCATCCCGCAGTCCTTTGCGTTCAGTCGTCAGAGCGCACCAGAGCCAGAACCCTCCCCGACGTTCGTGCCAACGCCTCTGCCCGTGCACCAAGCGGTGCGTAGCGTGGCGCCGCCGCCCGTTCGCAGCCGGCCCTTCGCAACGGTAGCGCCGCTGCCTGTCGTGACGAAAGTCGCCAACCCGGACACCGCCACACTGCTGGCGAACATCGCCGCGCTGGCCAACGAAGGCAAAAGTGCCGAGGCCCGCGCCGCGTGCGATAGCTATTTGCGCAGTCATGAACCAGTGGCCCAGGTCTTTTACTGGCTGGGCTTGCTCAGCGATGTCGCCGGCAGAGTCCTTGAGGCTCAAGGGTTTTATCGCAAGGCGTTGTACCTCGACCCGCAACATCCCGACGCGTTGATGCACCTGGCGGCGTTGCTGCAATCCTTGGGCGACACGGCGGGAGCCAGACGATTGCAGGACCGCGCCGCCCGCAGCGAGCGCGCCGCTGACAGTGAGCGTAACCGATGAATGCCGCCGACACCTTTAGCCTCACCCATGAAGATGCCCAGGCCATCGACGACTGCTGGAACCGCATCGGTATCCACGGCGACAAGTCCTGCCCGCTGCTGAGCGATCACATTCACTGCCGCAATTGCGCGGTGTATTCGGCCGCTGCGACGCGCTTGCTCGACCGCTACGCGTTGCGGCAGGAAGACCGCTGGCAAGTCTCCACGGCGGTCGAGAGCGAGGTGAAAACCCGTTCGCTGCTGATGTTCCGTCTGGGCGAAGAATGGCTGGCCCTTGCCACTCGTAGTCTGGTGGAGGTGGCGCCGCTGCAAGCGATTCACTCCTTGCCGCACCAACGCTCCCGGGCCTTGCTCGGCGTGGCGAATGTGCGCGGCGCGTTGGTGGCGTGCCTGTCGCTGGTGGAATTGCTCGGGCTCGACGGCGCCAGCAGCGTGGCGTCCGGCGCGCGGGTCATGCCGCGCATGCTGATCATCGCCGCCCACGGCGGGCCGGTGGTGGTGCCGGTGGATGAAGTGGACGGGATTCACGCCATCGACGAACGCATCCTCGAGGCAGCGTCCCGCTCCGGCACGCAGGCCAGCGCCAAATACACCCGTGGCGTGTTGCAATTCAAAGGTCGCAGCCTGCGTTGGCTGGATGAAGAACAGCTGCTGTCCGCCGTGACCCGGAGCCTCACATGACCCCCGAGCAAATGCGCGACGCCTCTTTGCTGGAACTGTTCAGTCTGGAAGCCGAGGCCCAGACGCTGGTGCTGAGCGCAGGTCTTTTGGCGCTGGAGCGCGACCCGACCCAGGCCGATTACCTCGAGTCGTGCATGCGCGCGGCGCATTCGCTCAAGGGCGCGGCGCGGATTGTCGGCGTCGATGCCGGGGTCAGCGTCGCCCATGTGATGGAAGATTACCTGGTCAGCGCCCAGGAAGGGCGCCTGTACCTGCGGCCCGAATACATTGATGGACTGTTGCAAGGCACCGATCTGCTGATGCGGATTGCGACGCCGAGCAACGCTCCGGCGCCTGCGGATATCGAAGCTTATGTCGTCTTGATGGGACGGCTGCTTGAACACATGGCGACGGTTGCCCCCATCGCGCCGCCGATGGCAGAACTTCAGTTTGAACCAACGACGCCCAAGGTTGAGCCGCCCATGCCGGCAGCCGAAGCTCACCCAGAACAGCCCCCCGCAGCGCCCGCCGAGCCAACGCCCAAGGCTAAACGCACCACCGAAAATGGCGAACGCGTGTTGCGCGTCACGGCCGAGCGCTTGAACAGCCTGCTCGACCTGTCGAGCAAATCCCTGGTGGAAACCCTGCGGCTCAAACCGCACCTGGCCACCATGCAACGCCTCAAGCGAATGCAGAACAACGGCCTGCGGGCCCTGGAAAGCCTCAACGTCCACCTCAAGGAACATGCCTTGAGTCTGGAAGCACAAGAAGCCCTCGAAGTTGCTCGTCGGCTACTGGCTGAGTCTCAGCAATTGCTGGTGGAAAAGAACGCCGAACTGGATGAATTCGCCTGGCAGGCCAGTCAACGGGCGCAAGTGTTGTACGACACCGCGCTGGCCTGCCGCATGCGGCCGTTTGCCGATGTGTTGAGCGGGCAAGTGCGCATGGTCCGTGACCTCGGTCGCGACCTCGGCAAACAGGTACGACTGGAGATCGAGGGCGAGAAAACACAGGTCGACCGCGACGTGTTGGAGAAACTTGAAGCGCCGCTGACTCACCTGCTGCGCAATGCCGTGGATCACGGCATCGAATCCCCGGAGCAACGGCTATTGGCGGGCAAACCCGCTGAAGGCCTGATCCGTTTGCGCGCCTCCCATCAGGCCGGTCTGTTGGTGCTGGAACTAAGCGATGACGGCAATGGCGTCGATCTGGAAAAGGTCCGTCGTAGCATCATCGAACGCCAATTGTCTCCGGCCGAAACCGCCGCGCAGTTGAGTGAAGAAGAGTTGCTGACCTTCCTGTTTCTGCCGGGTTTCAGCCTGCGCGACACGGTCACCGAAGTCTCCGGGCGCGGCGTCGGACTGGATGCGGTCCAGCACATGGTCCGCCAGGTGCGCGGCGCGGTTGTGCTGGAGCAGACGGCGGGCGAGGGCAGTCGCTTCCATCTCGAAGTGCCGCTGACCCTGTCGGTGGTGCGCAGTCTGGTGGTGGAAGTCGGTGACGAGGCGTATGCCTTTCCGCTGGCCCACATCGAACGGATGTGCGATCTGGAGCCGGCGGACATTGTCCAGGTCGAAGGCCGTCAGCATTTCTGGCACGAAGGCCGGCATGTCGGGCTGGTCGCGGCCAGTCAGCTGTTGCAGCGTCCGGCGAGCCAGAACAGTCAGCAAACCCTCAAAGTGGTGGTGATTCGCGAGCGCGAGGCGATTTACGGCGTGGCGGTCGAGCGTTTTATCGGCGAGCGGACGTTGGTCGTGTTGCCGCTGGACGAGCGTCTGGGCAAGGTGCAGGACATTTCCGCCGGGGCCTTGCTCGACGATGGTTCGGTGGTGCTGATCGTCGACGTCGAAGACATGCTGCGTTCGGTGGACAAACTGCTCAATACCGGGCGTCTTGAGCGCATTGCCCGTCAAGGCAGCCAAGTGGTTGAAGCCGCTCGAAAACGGATTCTGGTGGTCGACGATTCGCTGACCGTACGTGAGCTGCAACGCAAGTTGCTACTCAATCGCGGCTACGACGTGGCGGTGGCGGTGGACGGAATGGATGGCTGGAACGCCCTGCGTTCGGAGAATTTCGATCTGCTGATCACCGACATCGATATGCCACGCATGGATGGCATCGAGCTGGTGTCTTTGTTGCGCCGGGACAATCGCCTGCAATCCCTTCCGGTGATGGTGGTGTCTTACAAGGATCGTGAAGAGGACCGTCGCCGTGGACTGGACGCTGGAGCCGACTATTATCTAGCCAAAGCCAGTTTTCATGACGACGCCCTGCTTGACGCGGTGGTTGAGCTCATTGGAGGAGCACGTGCATGAGAATAGCGATCGTCAACGACATGCCCATGGCGGTGGAGGCCCTGCGCCGCGCCTTGGTATTCGATCCGGCGCACGAGGTGGTCTGGGTCGCCAGTAATGGGGCCGAGGCGGTGCAGCGTTGCGCTGAAAACACGCCGGATCTGATCCTGATGGACCTGATCATGCCAGTGATGGATGGCGTGGAAGCGACCCGGCGGATCATGGCTGATACGCCGTGCGCGATTGTCATCGTTACGGTCGACCGCGAGCAGAACGTGCATCGGGTGTTTGAGGCCATGGGCCACGGAGCACTGGATGTGGTCGATACGCCGGCTATCGGAGGGGGCAATCCTCAGGAAGCCGCCGCACCGTTGCTGCGCAAGATCATGAACATTGGCTGGCTGATCGGCGACCATAGCAATCGGGTGCGATCGGCACCGAGCTCGCACCGCCACTCGTCCTCGCGCCAGCATTTGGTGGCCATCGGTTCATCCGCTGGCGGGCCGGCGGCGCTCGAAGTGCTGCTCAAGGGCCTGCCGCGAGATTTTTCGGCCGCCATCGTGCTGGTCCAGCATGTGGATCAGGTGTTCGCCGCCGGCATGGCGGAATGGCTTGCCAGCGCCAGTGGCCTGGACGTACGCCTGGCCCAGGAAGGCGAACCGCCGCAAAGCGGCACGGTCCTGCTGGCCGGGACCAACCATCATATTCGCTTGCTGAAAAACGGCACGCTGGCTTACACCGCTGAACCGGTCAACGAGATCTACCGGCCCTCGATCGATGTGTTCTTCGAGAGCGTGGCCAATTACTGGAACGGCGATGCCGTGGGTGTTTTGCTCACCGGCATGGGACGCGATGGCGCACAGGGGCTTAAACTCATGCGCCAACAGGGCTACCTCACAATCGCTCAGGACCAACAAAGCAGTGCGGTGTATGGCATGCCGAAGGCGGCCGCCGCCATCGACGCGGCTGTGGAAATTCGCCCACTGCACAAGATAGCGCCACGATTGCTGGAAATCTTCTCAAAATGACTATCATTAGCAGCAATCGTGGCCAAAGTAGTACTCAGGTGACCGCACATGAATGATTTACAGCTCGACGACTTCAAAACCGACGAAAACGCCGCCATGGTGTTGTTGGTGGACGATCAGGCAATGATCGGCGAGGCGGTGCGCCGCGGGTTGTCGAACGAAGAAAACATCGACTTCCACTTCTGCGCCGACCCGCACCAGGCCATCGCCCAGGCGATCCGCATCAAGCCGACGGTGATCCTCCAGGATCTGGTGATGCCCGGTCTTGACGGTTTGAGCCTGGTGCGAGAGTACCGCAATCATCCGGCGACCAAGGACATCCCGATTATTGTCCTGTCGACCAAGGAAGACCCGCTGATCAAGAGCGCGGCGTTTGCGGCGGGGGCCAATGATTACCTGGTCAAGTTGCCGGACAACATCGAACTGGTGGCGCGCATCCGCTATCACTCGCGCTCCTACATGACGTTGCTGCAGCGTGATGCAGCGTATCGCGCGCTGCGGGTCAGCCAGCAACAGTTGCTCGACACCAACCTGGTGCTACAACGTTTGATGAACTCGGACGGCCTGACCGGGCTGTCGAACCGCCGGCATTTCGACGAATACCTGGAGCTTGAGTGGCGCCGTTCGATGCGTGACCAAAGTCAACTGTCGCTGCTGATGATCGATGTGGATTACTTCAAGTCCTACAACGACAGCTTCGGCCACCTTGAAGGCGATGAAGCCCTGCGCAAAGTGGCCACGGCGATACGTGATGCGAGTGCGCGGCCTTCGGACCTGCCGGCCCGTTACGGCGGCGAAGAATTCGTCCTGGTGCTGCCTAATACCACACCGGGCGGTGCGCGACTGGTGGCGGAAAAACTGCGTCTGACGGTGGCCGCGCTGAAGATTCCGCATATTTTCCCCAGCGAGGGCTCGAGCCTGACCATCAGCATCGGCCTGTCGACCATGACCCCGCAACCGGGCGGCGACTGCCGTCAATTGATCTCGGCGGCGGACAAGGGGCTGTATCTGGCGAAGAACAATGGGCGTAATCAGGTGGGGATCGAATAACCCACACCCCTAGCGCTGTAGCACCGTAGCAGCTGTCGAGCCCGCGAGGCTGCGTTCGGCGGCGCAGCCGTCGTAAAACCAGACAACGCGGTCGTTCAGGAAAACCGCGTACGCAGGTTTTGCGAGGACTTCGTCCTCGAACGCGGCCTCGCGGGGCTCGACCGCTGCTACAGGAGTGCTCCATGGTTTCAAGCAAAACCATTCGCCCCTAAAGCCGCCAGGCGGGCTGCCGTGACAGCCTGATTACGTTATACTCGCCGGCTTTCAAAAGTTCGCCAACGAGTGCTGCCCGCCATGGAAATCAACCCGATCCTTAACAGTATCAAGGACCTGTCCGAGCGCTCCGAAACTATTCGGGGGTATCTTTGACTACGATCAAAAGCATGAGCGTCTGACTGAAGTCAATCGCGAGCTTGAAGATCCGTCTGTCTGGAACAACCCGACGTACGCTCAGGAGCTGGGCCGCGAGCGGTCCCTGCTGGCTCAGATCGTCGAAACCCTCGACGAAATGCACACAGGCCTGGCCGACGCCAAAGACCTGCTGCTGATGTCCGCCGAAGAAGAAGACCAGGCCGCCGTCGATGACGTTGCTGCCGAAGTCGAGCGTCTGCGCGAGTCCCTGGAAAAACTCGAATTCCGTCGCATGTTCAGCGGTGAAATGGACGCCAACAACGCCTACCTGGACATCCAGGCCGGCTCCGGCGGTACCGAGGCTCAGGACTGGGCCAACATCCTGCTGCGCATGTACCTGCGCTGGGCCGACAAACGCGGTTTTGACGCGACCATCATGGAACTGTCGGCCGGTGAAGTCGCCGGTATCAAAGGCGCCACAATCCATATCAAGGGTGAATACGCCTTTGGCTGGTTGCGTACCGAAATCGGCGTGCACCGTCTGGTGCGCAAGAGCCCGTACGACTCCGGTAACCGTCGCCACACCTCGTTCTCGGCCGTGTTCGTGTCGCCGGAAATCGATGACAACATCGAAATCGACATCAACCCGTCGGACCTGCGCATTGACACCTACCGCTCCTCCGGTGCCGGTGGTCAGCACGTAAACACCACCGACTCGGCCGTGCGTATTACGCACGTACCGAGCAACACTGTGGTCAGCTGCCAGAACGAACGCTCCCAGCACGCCAACAAAGACACCGCGATGAAAATGTTGCGGGCGCGCTTGTACGAGCAGGAAGTGCAGAAACGCAACGCCGCCTCCCAGGCCCTGGAAGACACCAAGTCGGACATCGGCTGGGGTCACCAGATCCGCTCGTATGTACTCGATGCGTCGCGAATCAAGGATTTGCGCACTAACATCGAACGCAGTGACTGCGACAAGGTGCTCGACGGCGACATCGACGAATACCTGGTGGCCAGCCTGAAGCAAGGCCTGTAAACCGCCAGTCAAGACCTTAAGTCCCCTGCCACCGGTGGGGGCAACGAACCTGTGATGGAATTTTTAAAGACATGAGCGACCTAGAACTCGACCCGCAAGCCCTGCAACAGGAAGAAAACTCCCTGATCGCCCTGCGCAAGGAAAAGCTGGCTGCCGAGCGCGCCAAGGGCAATGCCTTCCCGAACGACTTCCGCCGCGACAACTACTGCGAAGACTTGCAGAAACAGTACGCGGACAAGACCAAGGAAGAGCTGGCAGAGGCTGCGATCCCGGTCAAGGTTGCCGGTCGCATCATGCTCAACCGTGGCTCGTTCATGGTGATCCAGGACATGACCGGTCGCATTCAGGTCTACGTCAACCGTAAAACCCTGTCCGAAGAAACCCTGGCCTCGGTGAAAACCTGGGACATGGGCGACATCATCGCAGCCGAAGGCACCCTGGCGCGTTCCGGCAAGGGCGACCTGTACGTCGAAATGACCCAGGTGCGCCTGCTGACCAAGTCCTTGCGTCCGCTGCCGGACAAACACCACGGCCTGACCGACACCGAACAACGCTATCGCCAGCGTTACGTTGACCTGATCGTCAACGAAGACGTGCGCCAGACCTTCCGCGTACGTTCGCAAGTGATTGCGCACATCCGCAGTTTCCTGATGCAGCGTGACTTCCTGGAAGTGGAAACGCCGATGCTGCAAACCATTCCGGGTGGTGCGGCAGCCAAGCCGTTCGAGACTCATCACAACGCGCTGGACATGGAAATGTTCCTGCGTATCGCGCCTGAGCTGTACCTCAAGCGCCTCGTTGTCGGCGGCTTCGAAAAAGTCTTCGAGATCAACCGCAACTTCCGTAACGAAGGCGTTTCGACTCGTCACAACCCTGAATTCACCATGTTGGAGTTCTACCAGGCTTACGCCGACTACGAAGACAACATGGACCTGACCGAAGAACTGTTCCGCGAACTGGCGCAGCTGGTTCTGGGCAGCACTGACGTGCCTTACGGCGACAAAGTGTTCCACTTCGGCGAACCGTTCGTGCGTCTGTCGGTGTTCGACTCGATCCTCAAGTACAACCCTGAGCTGACCGCTGACGACCTGACCGACATCGACAAGGCCCGTGCCATCGCCAAGAAGGCCGGCGCCAAGGTGCTGGGCTTCGAAGGTCTGGGCAAATTGCAGGTGATGATTTTCGAAGAGCTGGTAGAGCACAAGCTGGAACAGCCGCACTTCATCACTCAGTACCCGTTCGAAGTGTCGCCGCTGGCCCGTCGTAACGACGACAACCCGAACGTCACCGACCGTTTCGAGCTGTTCATCGGCGGCCGCGAAATCGCCAACGCCTACTCCGAGTTGAACGACGCGGAAGATCAGGCTGAGCGCTTCATGGCTCAGGTGGCCGACAAGGACGCCGGCGACGACGAAGCCATGCACTACGACGCCGACTTCGTTCGCGCGCTGGAGTACGGCATGCCGCCAACGGCCGGTGAAGGTATCGGCATCGACCGTCTGGTGATGCTGCTGACCAACTCCCCGTCGATCCGCGACGTGATCCTGTTCCCGCACATGCGGCCGCAAGCGTAAGTGTTTCAATAAAAAAGCCGCCTAAAACAGGCGGCTTTTTATTGCCTGTCTGGTACAAACGTATCAATTGGTTACTTTTGAAGTAGAGAGGAATACCTGTCGTGAACCGTGCAATTGCTCAAGAGGGTGCAGCGGACGTCGCCACTGCGGTCGCTGAAAGTGTTCAGTACCAGGGTCGCAAGGCCAGCCGACAGGGCAGTGAGCAGCGTCGACAGGACATTCTCGATGCGGCGATGCGCATTGTCGTGCGCGATGGCGTGCGGGCCGTGCGTCACCGCGCGGTGGCCGCCGAGGCCGGTGTGCCGCTGTCGGCCACCACTTACTATTTCAAGGATATCGATGACCTGCTCACCGATACCTTTGCCCAATACGTGGAACGCAGCGCGGCGTTCATGGCCAAGCTGTGGGCCAGCAACGAAGGCCTGCTGCGCGAGATGGTTGCTTATGGCGATGGCAGCCCTGAGTCCCGTTCACAGCTGGCTGACGATATCGCACGCCTGACCGCCGATTATGTGCAACGCCAATTGCACAACCGTCGCGAACACTTGATGGCCGAGCAGGCGTTCCGTCAGGAGGCGCTATTGAACCCGCGCCTGGCGGAGTTGGTGCGTTCGCATCAGCAAATTCTTCTGCAAGGCACCTGCCATTTTTTCGAGGTCTTGGGTTCCCGCGAGCCACAACAGGATGCCAAAGTGTTGACGGCGATTATCGGACGGATGGAATATCAGGGCCTGCTCAACGACGCCGAGCCTGTCGCCGAAGCCGAAATGCTCGGCATCCTTACGCGGTATATGCACCTGGTATTGGCGTCGGTGTAACTCTGCGTGTATTCAAAGGGAGTGTTGAATGAAAGCCTGGCGTGTCGTTGTGATCGCCTTGTCGTTCCTGCTGCTCAGTGGCTGTCTGGTGACCTTCAAGGAGCCGCTGCCCTCGAGCGAGCCCGCGCCTAAAGGGTTGCTCGGCAAATGGACCAGCACCAATGCCTGGGGCGAGCCGCTGAATCTGGAACTGACGCGCCTCGGCGACAATCACTATCAGGCCGTCAGCTACTTCAAGGCTAAACCCAAGGAGCGCGAAGCCTATCCGTTCACGGTGACCCGCCATGGCAGTCGCTGGTACCTGTCGGCGAAGGTGCCGGCGCAATTCGGTGGGCATTTCACACTCTTGGGTTTTGAACTCACCGATAAACATGAACTGGTTGTCTACAACCTCGACCTCGAGCAGATCAACCAGGCCTTGAGGCAAAAAGTCCTCAGCGGCGAAGGCTTCCAGACCGACGACGGCGACGGCGTGTTGATCAACAACAATCTGGACCAGGTTTTCGCCTACCTCGATGACCCGGCCAATTCCGATGTGTTCGTCGAGGCGGTGCGCTATCAGCGCCTGGCCAAAGCCAAATAAACCCAGCACGTAAACGGTTTTTCTACAGGAGTTTCGGGTGGACGATTACCAGCAGTCGATACGCATTTTGTCCGATCGCATTGTGCTGGCGCAGACGCCGATTCGCGTCCTGGATGCGGTGAAGTGGGACGACAACATCCGCAAGGGTTTCCTCAAGGCCAAGGGCAAGGAAATGCCGGCGGTGGACCGCGATTACTACCTGAACAGGCCACTGGCGTTCGACTCCAGCAAGGTGAAACTGGAATTCCAGAACATCGAACGCGACATCACCCGTCAGCTTGGTCAGTTCAACCCGGTCGGCCAGATCATGCGCCGCATGTGCAAGGAGTACCGGATGGTGGTGCGCATGCTCGAAGCGCGCGGCACCGAGGATTTCGGGCTGATTTCACAGGAGCTTTACGGTGCCGCTTCCGACGCGTTCCACGCCGGCGACCCGACCCTTTCCGACCTGGGCCTGATGCTCTCGGATTACCTGAACAATATCGATGGCCGTGGCGACCTGAAGGACGAACCGAAAGTCCTCACCGCCAAGGAGGCCGTCCACCTGCTGCAAACCCGCTTGAACAAGGTATTCGGTGAGGCCGAAGAAACCATTCGCGTATTCGAATCCGACGGGATCGTCGCCGATGCGGCGGCTGGCGCCGATTACATCAAGATTCGCGCCGACGCGATGTTCAACGACCGTGACGTGCGCGCCCTGGAAGTCCACGAAGGGCTGGTGCATGTGGGGACCACGCTCAATGGCCTGAACCAGCCGATCTGCACCTTCCTCTCCAAAGGTCCGCCGTCGTCGACAGTGACTCAGGAAGGCCTGGCGATCCTGATGGAAATCATCACTTTCGCCTCGTACCCGAGCCGCCTGCGCAAACTGACCAACCGCACCCGCGCCATTCACATGGTGGAAGAGGGGGCGGACTTCCTGCAGATCTTTGAGTTCTTCCGCGAGCAAGGTTTTGAAATGGCGGAAAGCTACGGCAACGCCAGTCGGGTTTTCCGTGGCTCGGTGCCGACAGGTCTGCCATTTACCAAAGACTTGTCCTACCTCAAGGGCTTTATCATGGTTTACAACTACATTCAGTTGGCCGTGCGTAAAGGCAAGCTTGAGCAGATACCGCTGCTGTTTTGCGGCAAGACCACGCTGGAAGACATGCGCACCTTGCGCCAGTTGGTGGATGAAGGACTGGTGGTGCCACCGAAGTATCTGCCGGATCAGTTCCGTGACCTGAACGCGCTGTCGGCGTGGATGTGCTTCTCCAACTTCCTCAATCATCTGAGCCTGGACCGGATCGAAGCGGATTACTCCAATATCCTTTAAGGAGTACACGGTCAAAATGTGGGAGCGGGCTTGCTCGCGAATGCGGTCTAACATTCAATATCTCTGTTGTCTGACACACCGCTTTCGCGAGCAAGCCCGCTCCCACAGGTTCTGTGTTTCAACCTTCATTCACGAGGTTTCATCGGATGAGAATCCTCGGCTTCTTCTGCCTTCTCCTGACCTTGAGCGGTTGCAGCTCGCTGCTGTTCTACCCCGAGCCAGGCCAGCTGTTTACCCCGGAAAAAGCCGAACTCGAATACCGCGACGTCACCCTGACCACCGCCGACGGCCTCAAGCTGCACGGCTGGTGGTTGCCGGCCAAACAAGGTGTCGAGGTCAAAGGCACGGTGCTGCATTTGCACGGTAACGGCGGCAATCTACCCATGCATCTCGGGGGGAGCTGGTGGTTACCGAAAGAAGGGTATCAAGTGCTGCTGCTGGATTATCGCGGCTACGGTCTGTCCGAGGGTGAACCGACGCTGCCGGAGATTTATCAGGACATCGACGCCGCGTTCAAATGGCTCGATCAGGCGCCGGAGGTCAAGGGCAAGCCGCTGATCCTGCTCGGCCAAAGCCTCGGTGGTTCGATGGCCGTGCACTACTTGGTTCAGCACCCTGAACGCCAGAAACAACTCAAGGCTTTCGTTCTCGATGGCGTGCCCGCCAGCTATCGCAGTATCGGTCAATTTGCCCTGAGCCAATCCTGGCTGACCTGGCTGTTTCAGGTGCCGCTGTCCTGGCTGGTGCCGGACGGCGACAGCGCGATCCACTCCATGGCGCAGCTCAATGGCGTACCGAAACTGATCTACCACAGCATCGACGATCCGATCGTGCCCCTTTCCAACGGCATCCGTCTGTATCAAGCTGCGCCGCCGCCGCGGGTGCTGCAACTGACCCGTGGCGGTCATGTGCAGACGTTCGCCGACCCGGTCTGGCGCAAAGTCATGCTGCGTTTTCTCGATGATCCGCAGCATTTCAACGGTCTGCGCCGCCTCGGCGAAGTCCCGAATTACCCGGCGCCGAAAAATTCTGAAGATGAACCACCAGAGAGTCCGCAATGAGTGAAGAACGTAACGCCATCCCGCTGATCATCACCGGTATCTGCAGCATCCTCGGCACTGTCGGAGCCCTGTGGTTCTACGGCTACCTGCACTTCGCCAAACCCGAAGATGCGCTGCTGCTCAGCGACTTCACCATGCTCAAGACTGTGCCGGGCGAAGACTACAAAGTCTCCCTGGAACCGGCCCCGCAAGTCGCGCAGTGCATCGATGGCGTGCTGGTGATGTTCGACACCGAACAGAAAGGCCTGAGCGGCGTGTTGGTCAACAACAAGAAAAAAGCCGTGCGCTGCATGGGTGAGGAAACCCCGCAGAAGCTGCAACCGTAGCGCTCCCGACAAGATCGCAGCCTCGTTTCACTATGTAGGAGCTGTCGAGTGAAACGAGGCTGCGATCTTTTGATCTTAAAAACAAAAGCCCCACCTGATCGACTCAGGCGGGGCTTTTGTGTTTCAGCAAACGAAGCTTAGTTAGAGCTGACCGCCGCACGCGGGATCACCGGCTGGTTGTCGTTGGAAATGGTCACTTCCACCCGACGGTTCATCGCACGGCCCGACACGCTGGAGTTCTCCGCGACCGGGTATTCCTTGCCGTAACCCTGCGCCACGATACGCGCTGGATCTACGCCCATCTTCACCAGTGCCGTGCGCACGGAACCGGCCCGACGCTCGGACAGCGACTGGTTGTGGTTCGCGGTGCCCGTGCTGTCGGTGTAGCCCTCGACGATCACTTTGCGATCAGGGTTTTCCGAGAGGAATTGCGCCAGTTTGTTGATATTCGCTAGACCGCTGGACTTCAGATCAGCCCTGTCAGTGGCAAACAACACATCACCGAACGTCACCAAGGTTCCGCGATCGGTCTGCTTGGCATTCAGGCTGTCCTGCAATTGCTTGATCTGCGCGTCGCGGGCATCCAGACGAGCCTGGGCACGCTGCGCGGAAGCATTTTTCAGATTGGCTTCGGCGTTGCGCAGAGCAATGGTCTGCTTCGCTACTTCAACACGTTGATTGGTCAGGTAAGCCAGTTGGTCAACCTTGGCCTGGTCTTCTTTGTCCTGATAAGCCTTGTCGGCCTTGTCCAGGTAATCGCTAGCATCTTTGGTTTCCAGCGCCGCGACTTGGCTGGCTTGCGGGTTGGTTTGCAGGCCGGTGTAGTTGGTGCGGGCCTGTTCCAGGTTCGCGTTCGGCGGCGTGGAGCAGGCGGCCAGTGCAACGCTTGCGGCCAGCAGGGCAGGGATCATCAATTGTGTACGCATGGTGGTTTCGTCCTTTTAGTCGAGTAAGAAGTACGTCGTGTCGCGCCGCTTACTGCACGGTGCGCTGGCTTTCCTGACGCAGTTCTTGAACACCTTTCTGAGAGTCCTTCACAGCCTGTTCAGCTTTGATCGCCTGGGCTTTGCGTTCAGCCACGCGAGCGTCCCACTCGGCCTGTTCGGCCAGCACTTTGGCTTCGTCATACTTTTTGTCGTGCATGGCGATTTCGGCTTGTTTGAGCTTGTCCTGGGCGGATTTCATTTCCACTGCCGCGAATTCGGTACCGCCGGCACTGACGGCGCTGTTGACCGCCGATTCCGTCACGGCGAATTGCTCGCTTGGCGGGTTACCGGCACAACCGGCCAGAACGAGGCTGCTGCCGATGGCCAGTGCAGCCAGTTTCAGGCTACGCAGAGGGGGGAACGAGGATTTGGCAGTTCGGGTCTTCATGGTCTTCAACTCCATTGGAAAAACTCCTGAAAAACTTAAAATCCATCCTGGGCAAGGAGCCGCAACCTTCAATTTCCGGGGGTGTTTTAAAACGGCCGTCCCAGGCGTGGTTAATGGGTGTGACCCGAGGCGTTTTTCGAAAGTTCAGAGAATATGGCCCATCGCCCGAAAAAACTTTGACCGAACGGACAAGGCTCTAAACCGGGAATCCTTACCGCAAGCAGCCGTATTCCCGGCCCTGCAGGGGGCCAGGAATACGCATTTTGGGAGGGGGAAAGAAGTGCAGTAATCAGTGTTTCTGTTTGTCGTCGACGGCCGACAAATCGTGCAAATGACGACGGGACAAGGCGAGAAAACGCGGAGTCGGACCGACGTCTTCGTACAGCGGATCACCTTCTTCGTCGGTGGCCACGACGGTCGAGCCCTTCACGTACGGAAAGCTTTTTTCGAGCTCTTCCAGGGCGGCGCCGATCAGCTCGCCGAGCAGTTCTTCGGGCTGCCGTTTGGGGTACATTTCGATAATGGCCGCCAGCCGTGCGGCGGCCTCTACATCCAGATGAATCGAGTATCCGGTGTCGGTCAGGCGACCCTTGGCGTTTTCTTCCCAGTGATGGGCAAGCTCGCGGATTTTCATAGTGACCTCAATGCGCACCTGCTCGTGGCAGGCAGTGTCAGTGTCCGGCAATCGCCGGCGGCAGCCGTTGTAAGGCTTACTCTTCAGACTAGCTTTAACGCCCAAGGTTTAAAGTCCCTTCGTCGTCTTATGCCGTTGGCGGGGATTGGGTGTATATCCGTTTTTGCGGTGATGGCTGCTGGCGGTTTCGCTTTTACAGCGAGTCACTTTGGAAAAGCGCCAAAGTAACCAAAGCGCTCCTGCCCCTGTCGTTCGGTGCCTCGCCCAGGCTCGGCATGCCCTCGCTCCGGTCCTGCTCCGTGGGCCCGCCGCCATCGGCCATCCATGGCCGGGGGCGGCTAACCCGGCATCCATGCCGGGTTGCCCACTGCGCAGAACCTCCACTCGGCCTCTCGATGGGGCGGTGCATCAAGATCAAAAGCTGCAGGCGAGCTAACGCTCGGCCTGTTGAGTGGTGAGGAGCAAAAGCTGTACGCCGATCTGCTTTATGTGGGAGCGGGCTTGCTCGCGAAGCTGTTGATCTTGCCGTTGCCGTTGCTTTTGATTTTGATCTGTTGCCCCTTTCCCAGAGGCCGAACGCAGGCGTTGCGCAGGGG
>NZ_JAGYGJ010000020.1:0-104903 GCF_019947405.1 Pseudomonas sp. GL-B-26
CCCTCGAGAGGCCGAGTGGAGGTTCTGCGCAGTGGGCAACCCGGCATGGATGCCGGGTTAGCCGCCCCCGGCCATGGATGGCCGATGGCGGCGGGCCCACGGAGCAGGACCGGAGCGAGGGCATGCCGAGCCTAAGCGAGGCACCGAACGACAGGGGCAAGAGCCCTTTGGTTACTTTGGGGCTTTTCCAAAGTGACTCGCTGTAAAAGCGAAACCGCCAGCCGCCCTTACCGAAAAAACGGATATGTACCCGATCAAAGACCCAGCGATTGTTACGTTTTCTGTAAGGCTGAATCAAACCCAGGCCCCTTTATCGATCGCGGGCAAAGACTAGAATTCAGACATCGGAACCCACACGGAGCACAGAAAAATGAAAACCCTGATCAGCCTGTTTCTGACCGTTGTCGCCACCTCGGCCATGGCCGCCGGCAACGAGCCAGCTGCCACCCTTTACAACCCGGCACAGCCGCTGGACATCGCCGAAGTGGTTTCAGTGTCGAACACCGCAACCGCCTGCGGGGTTGTGCCGGCGGCCATGGAGTATGTCGATCATCAAGGCCAGACCCATCGCGTGACGTACGAAGTCATGGGTGACTGCACCAGCAACCTGTAATCACTGGAACATTGCACGACTCACACGATCATTCGTTTCGCCTGCAAGGCCAGATCATGCAGGCTGGCCAGGCGCGCCATGATGCGTTCGACCACCTCGACCCTGGCAACCGCACCGCTTTGCAGTTCGCCCATCGAGTGCAAGGCCACTCCGGCCTTTTCCAGGCCCAGACGGGTAGAGCCGGACAACTGCTGAAGACCTTGGCGTGCCTGTTCAGCGGACTGTTCCAGCCCCGTAGCGATTTGCCGGATCTGCGCACTGGAGTCCGCTGCCTGACGCGAGAGATTGCGCACCTCATCGGCCACCACCGCAAACCCTCGGCCATGGCTGCCCGCCCTCGCCGCCTCAATGGCTGCGTTCAACGCCAACAAGTTGGTCTGACGGGAAATGTCCTGGATGCTGCCGACAATCGCGCCGATGCGCATCGACTGACTGCCGAGCTCGTCGAACACTTGATCCAGACGCTGCATGTAGAGGTTCAGGTCTTCCAGCACACTGGCCGAAGACTGCATGCTCAGCGCACTCGCCTTCACCCGCTCACCTGCCGTGCGCGCCAGTTGATTGGCAAAGCGCATGTCTTCCTCGGTTTGCAGCACGGACTCGGTCAACTGCTCCAGCTTGACCTGCAAGCCGATTTTGTAAGTGGGTTGTTCTTTTTCAGGGTTCATAGCAGCGTCCATGTGTAGCTGAGGATCAAGCGGTTTTCGTCGATATCACTGCGGTAGTTGGAGCGAGCCATCGCGTTGCGCACGCGAATCCCGAGGCCTTTGAGGCTGCCGCTCTGCAGCACATAGCCGATGTCTAGATCACGCTCGCGGTCCTTGCCCTCGAACCCTTTGCCGGTATCGACATTGTTGCCGGTGATGTAGCGCACCGTGCTGGTCAGCCCCGGCACGCCGAGGGCCGCAAAATCGTAGTCGTAACGCGCCTGCCAGGAGCGCTCATCGGTGTAGGCGAACTCGTAGGTCGGCACCTCGTTACCCAGTGGGCTGATGTTGGCAAACACTCGCGGGAAGGCGCTGTCGCCGAACATGCCCTGATAGCCGACATAGAACGTGTGGCCGCCACGCTTGGCCGACAGCAAGGAGAAGAACGCCTGGTTGTCGATGTTGCCCAGCAGCTTTTTGCCGTCTTCGCGCGAATCGTAATACCCGAGGTTGGCGCCCAGGATCCAGTTACCGAGTGGCTCGCTGTGCTTGAGGCCGAGAAAACGCTGGTTGTAGATATCTTCCAGTTGCCCGAACCAGGCGCTGACCGAGCTGCGTTTATCGTTGAAGGCGTAATCGGCGCCGGCAAAGTTGAAGCCATCACTGCTGACCTGACGCTGCGGTACATGACCGAGCATGGCTTGCATCTTTTCGTCGCCTGCCTCGTTGCGCAGGCTGGTCGAGTTCAAGTGACCACCTTGCAACGTCAGGCCGTTGATCTCGTTCGAGCTGATGCTCGCGCCCTGATAGCTGGGTGGCAGCAAACGGATATCGCTGAAGGCCAGCACCGGCAGGTTGGGTTGCAGCTCACCCACCTTCAGTTCGGTTTTGGAGACACGCACCTTCAACGCGCCTTCCAGTCGGCTGTAATCATTCGCCGCGCGCCCGTCACCCTGCACCGGCAGCAAACCGGTATTGACCCGGTCCGGGCTGCTGTCGAGTTTGAGGCCGAGCAGGCCAATGACATCCACACCAAAACCGACGGGGCCCTGGGTATAACCGGATTTGACGTTGAGGATGAAGCCCTGCGCCCACTCTTCGGCCTTCGATTGTTGGTTGGCCCCGACGATGTCGGAAAAGTCCCGGCTGAAGTAGTAGTTGCGTGCTTGCAAGGTCGCCGTGGCGTCTTCGATGAAGCCGCCCTCGGCCGCCATCGCACCGGCGGAGAAACTCGAGACGATCGCCATGGACAACACTGAACCGGTTGTTGGAAGAATTGGTTTCATCGTTTTTTCTCTTATTTTTATTGATCGACAGGTTGAAGTGCTTCAGCCGTAGCGGACTCGCGGCGGGGAACGGGACGACGGGCGTTTAACAACAAGTGCGTGACCATGCCGAAAATCAGCCCCCAAAAAGCGGCGGACAAACCCAACAACGACATGCCCGACGCGGTGGTCAGAAAAGTCACCAACGCGGCTTCGCGATCACTAGGCACGGCCATAGCGCCGGCCAACGCCCCGGCAATCGCGGCGAACAGCGCCAGCCCGGCCAAGGCTGCGATCAGCTCTTTGGGGAACGCCGAAAACAGTGAAACCAGGGTGGCGCCGAAGATCCCCAGCACCAGGTAACACAGCCCGCCCACAACCCCGGTCACATAGCGTTTGCCGGGATCTTCATGGGCCTCGCGCCCGGTACAAATCGCCGCGGTGATGGCTGCCAGATTCAGGCCATGGCAACCGAACGGCGCCAACAGCGCCGTGCCCACCGCACTGCTGGCGATGATCGGGCCGGCCGGTGTTGCGTAACCGCTGGCGCGCAACACCGCCATGCCGGGAACGAACTGGCCGGTCAGCGCCACCATCACCAGCGGCAAGGCGATATTCAGGGTCGCGCTCAGGCTGAACGCGGGCGTGATCCACACCGGCGTGGCCAAGCCGATCACCAACGCCTCGCTGTGCAAATCACCGGCGAGAAAAGCCATCGAGCAGCCCACCAGCAGCACCATCAACACCGCATAACGCGGCATCAGCCGTTTGCAGATCAGGTACGTGACAAACATCGCCAGCACCAGCGCCGGTTTGCCCTGCAACGAGACGAACAACCCAGTACCGAAGCTGAACAGAATCCCCGCCAGCATCGCTGCCGCAATCGCCGCCGGCAGTTTGCTGATGATCCGGTCAAACGCCCCCGACACCCCGACCAGAAAGATAATCAGGCTGCTGACCAGATACGCGCCTACTGCTTCCGGCATGGAGATCCCCGGCAACAGCGCCACCAGCAAGGCCGAACCCGGCGCCGACCACGCGATGATCACCGGGACGCGGTAACGCAGGCTCAGACCGATGCCAAGCACGGCGCTGCCGATGGAAATCGCCCAGACCCAGGAAGACAACACCTCCCGCGAGAGGTGTGCGGTCTCGGCGGCCTGAAAGATGATCACCAACGGACCTGCGTAGGAAATCACCGTGGCGATAAAACCGGCGACTGCCGCAGACAGGGAAAAATCCCGGACGAACGTTTTCATGAAGCTTCGCCAACAGACCCGTCGGGCGAACCATGGCTCAGGCCCGACAGCACTTGCTTGTTACTGCGCCGACTGCTGATGGCGAACACGGTCATGGCGATGGCGGCCACCGCACCGGGCAAGGCAAAGGCCATGAAGTTCAGTTGCAGCGGCAGGCTGATCCCGAGCAACGCACCGCCCAGCAGCGGTCCGACGATGGCGCCGTTGCGCCCGATACCCGAGGCCCAGCCCAAACCGGTGGAGCGAATGGTCATGGAGTAGAACTGCGCGGCGCAGGCGTACAAAAGAATCTGCGAGCCAATGGTGGTGGCGCCGGCAATGGCGATCAGCAGGTACAACAGCGGCATCGGGCTGTTGAAACCCAGCAAGGTGATCGACACGGCAGCCACGGCGAAGAACACCGCCAACACCCGTGGCAAGTTGAGTTTGTCCCCCAGCACACCGCCGCCGACCGCGCCGAAAATGGCACCGAAGTTGAGCACCAGCAGGAACGACAGACTCGAGCCCAGGCTGTAACCGGCGTTGGCCATCAGTTTTGGCAGCCAGGAACTCAAGGCGTAGACCATCAGCAAGCAGCAGAAAAACGCCAGCCACAACATCAGCGTGCGCAGCGCACGACCTTCGCGAAACAGTTGCAACACCGGGGTGCCAGCGCCCTTCACTTCGCTCATGTGCAACTGATCGCCGGTTTGCGCGACGTAAGCCGGGTCAACCCGCTGCAGGATGTTGCGCGCCTCTTGATTGCGCCCCTGACGCAGCATGAAACCCACCGACTCGGGCAGGAAGTACATGATCAACGGCAACAACAGCAGCGGCAGCACGGCCACGTAAAACACCGATTGCCAGCCAAAACTCGGGATCAGCACGATACCGAGCCCCGCCGAGAGCATGCCGCCCACCGAGTAGCCGCTGAACATGATCGCCACCAGCGTGCTGCGGATTTTCTTTGGCGCGTACTCGTTCATCAGCGCCACGACGTTAGGCATCACCCCGCCAATGCCCAGGCCAGCAATGAACCGGCAGAGGCCAAACTCGGTGGGGTTGCGGGCAAAACCATTGAGCACGGTAAAACCGCTGAACAGCATCACGCAGATCGTGATGGCTTTTTTGCGGCCGATCCTGTCCGACAGCGGGCCGAAGAACAGCGCGCCGAACATCATCCCGAACAGTGCATAGCTGCCCAGTGCGCCCGCTTGCAGGGGACTGAGCCCCCACTCTTTCATCAGCATCGGCAGCACAACGCCGTAGATCACCAAATCGTAACCGTCGAAAATGATGATCAGGGCACACCAGAACAGCACCATCCAGTGAAAGCGGTTGAATCGTGCGTTGTCGATAACCTCATGTACGTCGATCTTGCGCATGGCATTTATCTCTTGTTGTTATTTTTTTAAAAGCGTCGGCAACACGGCTAACGTCCGTACAGCCGAGGGTAAAGACGCCAGGCACGAGGCAATATCCGCTTTGCGCAGATCGCTATCCGTTTTGTGCAATGCCCTGAACCGGGCGCGGGATGAGGATTGTTGCGGGCATGGCGCGCCGCAGATCCGGCAGATCTGACCCTCTCCGATAAACTGTCTTCTTTGCGATCGCATTTGAACGCTAAGCTTGGGCTTATGGATGACTCAGATTATTTACGCCTGCTGACCATCGCGGCCGAGCAAGCCAACGCGTTCCTGTCCAATGCCCGCAAATGGGAGCGTGAGCGTTGGGTTTGTCAGCGCCTGCTGCAAGGCCTGAACATTCCCTATCGCGCCGACGAATTCGCCCCGGCCGGGGAGCCGCCGGACGTGCTGTTTCGTGACGCCAGTTTCGAAGTGTTTTTCGTGCTCGATGAAGGCCGACGCCTCAACGACGAATGGCGCGATGAACTGCAACGCCGGCGCAGCGCGTTTTCCCTCAGTTCGCTGGTGCGCCGCGAGGCCAAGCCCCGGCGCATTCCGGCCAATGAATTCTTGCTGAGACTGGCGCCGACCTTGCGCAAAAAAGCGCACAACTACAAAGAACGCGGCATGGACCTGGGCGAACTGGACATCATCGCCTTCGCCAGCCTCAAGCGCGAAGTGCTGGACCTCAACAGCCATTTCCCGCCACCGACCGAATACCTGCGCCAGGGCTGGCGCTCGTTGTCGCTGGTCGGTCCGACCTTCGCCCGTGTGCTGTTCGCGCACCCGGATGCGCCGGATTTTCTGCGCAGCAACCTGGGTCGCAGCATTGTTTTCGACGTCGGGATCAGCCTGTGAGTCCATTGCAGGAGCTGATTGCCGAAGTGCCGCAAACGGGTTGCGTTCGCTGGATCGGCGTGCGGCCGCAGTCACGTTCTCAAATGATCGAACTCGATGCCGTGGAGGCGCGGCTTGAAGCCGGTTTGACCGGTGATCACACGCGTCCCGGCATACGCAATGCGCGTCAGGTCACGCTGATGCAATGGGAGCATCTGGCGGTGATCAATTCGCTGATGGGCCGGCCGGAAGATAAACCGGTATTACCTAATGATTTGCGACGCAACCTCGTTATCAGCGGTATCAACCTGTTTAGCCTCAAGGGCCGTCGCTTCAGGATCGGACAGGCGATTTTCGAAACTACGGGCTGGTGCCAACCCTGCGCCCGTCTCGAGAACAACCTCGGCCCGGGGACCTTTCAGGCCGTTCGCGGACATGGCGGAATCACCGCCCGAGTGTTACAAAGTGGAATCATTCGCCTGGACGATACGGTGAGCGTCGAGCCCATTCCTGCCAGCGGCTATGCTCCGTTCAATGTGGGCTAAAACCTGCTGTAGCTTCTACACATTTAGCAACGTCTACCCCTGACGAGGCCCAATATGACCAGCCGCCTGAACCCCGACGACCAAAAGCATGTCGAAGAGTACCTGCAACTGTCCCAGCACCAAGTCGAGCGCCGGCCTTTTCGGCCGTGGATGCTCCTGGTGGTGGTGTTGGCAGTGACCATTGGTTTAGGCCTGTTGAGCCGACTTATCAGTTACCTGACGCTATGAGCTGCATCGCGCTCGCTCGGGTAATTGCACCGATTTCTTTTAGCCTTGCGAGATATCCCCATGACTCATCGTATTGTCATCGTTGGCGGCGGCGCCGGCGGTCTGGAGTTGGCTACCCGTCTGGGTAAGACTCTGGGCAAGCGCGGCACGGCCAGTGTGATGCTGGTCGACGCGAACCTGACCCACATCTGGAAACCGCTGTTGCATGAAGTGGCGGCAGGTTCCCTGAACTCTTCCGAAGACGAACTCAACTATGTTGCCCAGGCGAAATGGAACCACTTCGAGTTCCAGCTGGGGCGCATGAGCGGGCTTGATCGCGCACAGAAGAAAATCCAGCTGGCCGCCACCTATGACGAAGCCGGCGTGGAACTGGTCCCCGCGCGCGAACTGGGTTACGACTCGTTGGTGATCGCGGTCGGCAGCACCACCAACGATTTCGGCACGCAGGGCGCGGCGCAACACTGCCTGTTCCTCGACACCCGCAAACAGGCCGAGCGTTTCCACCAGCAATTGCTCAATCACTACCTGCGCGCCCATGCCGGGCAGACCGACAAGGTCGAGCAGATCAGCGTCGCCATCGTCGGCGCCGGTGCCACCGGCGTTGAGCTGGCCGCCGAATTGCACAACGCCGCGCATGAATTGGCCGCCTATGGTCTTGACCGGATCAAACCGGAAAACATGCACATCACGCTGATCGAAGCCGGGCCACGGGTGCTGCCCGCCCTGCCGGAACGTATCGGCGGGCCTGTGCATAAAACCCTGGAGAAACTCGGGGTCAACGTCATGACCAATGCCGCGGTCAGTGAAGTGACGGCCGACAGCCTGATTACCGCCGATGGCAAAGTCATCAACGCCAGCCTGAAAGTCTGGGCCGCCGGGATTCGTGCACCGGGTTTCCTCAAGGACATCGATGGCCTGGAGACCAACCGGATCAATCAGCTGCAAGTGCTGCCGACCCTGCAAACCACCCGCGACGAGAACATCTTCGCCTTCGGTGACTGCGCGGCCTGCCCGCAGCCGGGCACCGATCGCAATGTACCGCCACGCGCCCAGGCTGCCCATCAGCAAGCTTCGTTGCTGGCCAAATCGCTGAAACTGAGGATCGAAGGCAAACCTCTGCCTGCGTACAAATACACCGACTACGGCTCGCTGATCTCGCTGTCGCGTTTTTCGGCTGTGGGTAACTTGATGGGCAACCTCACCGGCAGCGTGATGCTTGAAGGCTGGCTGGCGCGGATGTTTTACGTGTCGCTGTACCGCATGCACCAGATGGCGCTGTATGGCGCGTTTCGCACGGCGATGTTGATGTTGGGCAGCAAAATCGGGCGCGGGACTGAGCCACGTCTCAAACTGCACTAACGCGATCTAGTGTGGGAGCGGGCTTGCTCGCGAAGAGGGCGTGTCAGTCGACGTAAATGTTGCCTGACCCACCGCTTTCGCGAGCAAGCCCGCTCCCACAGTTGATCTCCATTGATTTGGAGATGTGTGTCTCACTGTATCTCCCCCCGCGATTTTCCCCCTTCGCTTACAAACTCCCCCCTTGCGCGACACAGTAGCGATACACCACACCCGCTAAATGGCCACACCCGAGCAAGGCACCCCGCCCGCTACGGTTATCGCCGCACTTACGTGGCGTCCTTTATCGAACGGTTGTGTCGTGCAACCCAGGAGTATTGAAATGTCCCGTACCACCAAAAACACTATCGGTCTGCTCGGCGCTGTTTTGGCCGGTGGCATGATGTTGTCCGGCGCTGTTTTCGCCTCGCAACCTCTGACTCAGGGCTACCTGCTGGCCTCGGCCGAACAGGTCGTGAAGACGCCTGAAGGTAAATGTGGCGAAGGCAAGTGTGGCGATGCGTCGATGGCAAAAACTGACACCGATGGTGACGGCAAGGTCTCCCGTGCGGAATTCCTGAAAGTGGCGCCCAAGGCCAACTTCGACAAGATCGACACCAATCATGACGGCCAAATCGACGAACAAGAGGCTTTTGATAACGTGAAAGCCAACTACGAAGCCAATGGCAAAAAAATGCCGAAGGGCTTGTTCGAGCACCTGAAAGACAATAGCTAAGTTGCTGTAGTCCAAGCACTGCTTCTTCATCGAGAAGCGGGGCTTTTTTTCATTTCACAGTTTTACACCTGAAAGCGCTGCACCATGGTTCGCAACGAATTGGCCAGCTGTGAAAGTTCTTGGCTGGACGCGCTGGTCTGATCCGCCCCGGCGGCAGATCGCACCGAAAGGTCACGAATATTCACCAGATTGCGATCCACTTCCCGCGCCACCTGCGCCTGTTCTTCGGCAGCGCTGGCGATCACCAGATTGCGTTCATGGATCTGATGCACCGACGCGGTGATGGTCTGCAACGCTTCGCCAGCACGCTCGGCCAGGGCCAATGTGCTGGCCGCACGGGTTGAGCTGGCGTGCATGGAATCCAGCGCCTGGGTTGAGCCGTTGCGCATGCCCTGAACCATTTGCTCGATTTCCTGAGTCGATTGCTGCGTGCGATAAGCCAAGGCGCGAACTTCGTCGGCAACCACCGCGAAACCTCGACCGCTTTCCCCGGCGCGCGCCGCTTCAATGGCAGCGTTGAGGGCCAGCAAGTTGGTTTGCTCCGCAATCGCACGAATCACATCCAGTACCTTGCCGATGTCCTGAGACTGGTTGGCCAGGGACTGCACCAATCCGCCGGTAATTTGCACATCACTGGCCAGGGCTTCAATGGCCGTGACTGTTTCGCTGACCCGCTCCTGGCCGGCGTGCGCGGACTCACTGGATTGGCGCGTGGCGTCGGAGGTAGACACCGCGTTTCGCGCGACCTCCTCCACAGCGGTGGTCATTTCAGTGACAGCCGTCGCCGCTTGTTCGATCTCGTTGTTCTGCTGTTGCAGGTTCTGCGTGCTGTCGAGCGTGACCGCATTCAACTCGTCAGCCGCTGTCGCCAATTGCGCCGCCGAGCCGCTGATACCTTGCAAGGTTTCACGCAGATTGCGCTGCATGGTCGCCAACGCCTTGAGCAAGCGACTCACTTCATCGTTGCCATGGGTTTCGATGGGGCGCGTCAGGTCGCCTCGTGCCACGTTTTCCGCGGCATGCAGCGCTTCGCTCAACGGTTTGACGATGCTGCGGGTCAGCAACATGGCCAGACCGACGGTGGCCAATGCCGCCAACGCGATGAACAGGCTGACGATCATTCGCGACGTTTCATAATGCGCTGCGGATTTCTGGCTCTCGGCGGCGACTTGTTTGGCGAACAGGTCCGCCAGGTCATTGAGCTGTTTGCCCGAGCCATCGACCACGGTTTTCATGTCGATCAGCAGCAGTTTGGTCAGTTCGTCGCGGCGACCCTGTTCGGCCAGAGAGAAAGACTGAGCAATGCCGGAACGATATGCCGCAAAGGTGGTTTTGAATTGGTCATACAAGGCCTTGCCTTCTGCGGTGTTGACCAACTGATCATAAGCCGCAATCTTCTGGCTCAACTCTTTGTCGCGGGTGTCCATCTGGCCGCGGTAGACAGGGATGTTCTTCGGGTCCTGATCCAGGGCCATGCGCAGGGAAATAGTGCGGATGCGCAGCATGATTTCGCGGATCTCGTCACCACCGCGAATGCTCGGCAGCCATTGTTTCTCCACCGCCACCTCGCTGTCGCGAATGCTCGACATCTGCCCCAAGGCAAAAATCCCGAGCAAAGCGACCAATACGGCAATCAGGGCAAACCCCAAGGCTGCCCGAGGAGCGATATTTAACTGACGAAGCACCATAACGAACGCCCTTTTCTTGTAGTGGCTTGGATAAGGGGTGTTGTTTCGGCAGTACCCCGTCGCCTCGTTATCGGCAAGTTGTACGATGACTGAAGTGTTATTTCTCGAAGACAAAAAATCGAAGACAAAAAAAATCCCCGTATCTTTCGATACGAGGATTTTTAATATGGTCGGGGTAAGGGGATTCGAACTCCTGACATCCTGCTCCCAAAGCAGGCGCGCTACCGGACTGCGCTATACCCCGGTAATAAAAAGGCGACCTTTTAAAAGTCGCCTTCTTCGATCAGTGCTTTTGGCCTCTGATCTTAAGATCTGATCCCAGCGTTAACTGGTTTCAAAAATGGTGGGTCGTGTGGGATTCGAACCTACGACCAATTGGTTAAAAGCCAACTGCTCTACCAACTGAGCTAACGACCCAAAAATGGTCGGGGTAAGGGGATTCGAACTCCTGACATCCTGCTCCCAAAGCAGGCGCGCTACCGGACTGCGCTATACCCCGGTTTGAAATTGGCTCCGTGACCAGGACTCGAACCTGGGACCCAATGATTAACAGTCATTTGCTCTACCGACTGAGCTATCACGGAACTACATATTTCAATTTACAACGATGAAGCTTTTTTGCGTTCTCTTCGACCCGTTCGCATCGCTGCGTTCGTGTGTCTGAGGCGCGCTATTCTACAATCTTAAGCACCTCTGTCAACCCCCTAAATTGCTTTCAAGTTAATGATTTGCAACTTATTTCAGATTCCTGCTTGGGGAGCTGGAACCCTTCAGGGCGACTTACTGCGGGGCGCACTTTACAAGCCTTTTCCTTAGAGTTCAACAGCCTGGCGAAAAAAAGGCCTCGCAATGCGAGGCCTCATCAGTTTTGTTGCCTGGGCGGATCAGACGAATACGATTTCGTCGTTTTCCACTACACCTTGGGCGGTATCGCCGGGCATGAAACGACCCGACAGAATCAACTGAGCCAGCGGGTTCTCGATCCAGCGCTGAATCGCTCGTTTGAGCGGCCGTGCGCCGTAAACCGGGTCGTAACCGACAGCGATCAGCTTATCCATGGCCTCAGGGCTGAGATCAAGCTTCAGCTCGCGCTCGGTCAGGCGACTGCGCAGACGACCCAACTGGATCTCGGTAATGCCCGCGATCTGATCCCGAGCCAACGGCTCGAAGATCACCACTTCATCGACCCGGTTGATGAACTCCGGCCGGAAGTGCGTGGAAATCGCATCCATCACCGCCGCACGCTGGGCCTCACGATCACCGACCAGTTCCTGGATCTGCACGGAGCCGAGGTTGGAGGTCATGACAATCACAGTATTTTTGAAATCCACCGTGCGGCCATGACTGTCGGTCAGTCGGCCATCCTCCAGCACTTGCAGCAAGATGTTGAAGACGTCCGGGTGGGCCTTCTCGACCTCGTCCAGGAGAATCACCGAATAAGGCTTGCGACGCACCGCCTCGGTCAGGTAACCGCCCTCTTCATAGCCTACGTAGCCTGGTGGCGCACCGATCAGACGCGCCACGGAATGTTTCTCCATGAATTCGGACATGTCGATCCGCACCATCGCCTCTTCCGTATCAAAGAGGAACTCGGCCAGCGCCTTGCACAGCTCGGTTTTACCGACACCGGTCGGGCCGAGAAACATGAACGAGCCGCTCGGGCGATTCGGATCGGACAACCCGGCACGGGACCGCCGCACCGCGTTGGAAACGGCAATCACCGCTTCGTCCTGGCCGATTACACGTTGGTGCAACAGGCTTTCCATCTTCATCAGCTTGTCGCGCTCGCCTTCGAGCATTTTCGACACCGGAATACCGGTCCACTTCGAAACGACTTCAGCGATCTCTTCTTCGGTCACCTTGCTACGCAGCAACTGGTTTTCAGTTTTGCCGTGCTGGTCGACCATTTGCAGGCTGCGCTCCAGGTCCGGGATGATCCCGTACTGCAACTCGGCCATGCGGTTCAAGTCGCCTTTGCGGCGGGCAGCTTCCAGTTCCTGACGGGACTGTTCGATTTTCTGCTGGATCTGCGCAGAACCCTGAACTTCGGCTTTTTCCGCGTTCCAGATTTCCTCCAGGTCCGAGTACTCACGTTCGAGGCGGACGATTTCTTCCTGGAGTTTTTCCAGACGTTTTATCGCGGCTTCGTCGCTTTCTTTCTTCAGCGCCTGGGATTCCACCTTCAGCTGAATCAGACGACGCTCCAGACGATCGAGCACTTCGGGCTTGGAGTCGATCTCCATGCGGATGCGGCTGGCCGCTTCATCGATCAGGTCGATGGCTTTGTCCGGCAGCTGACGGTCAGTGATATAGCGATGACTGAGCTTGGCCGCAGCGATGATCGCGCCGTCGGTGATCGCCACCTTGTGGTGAACCTCGTAGCGCTCTTTCAGGCCACGCAGAATCGCGATGGTGTCTTCTTCGCTCGGCTCGTCCACCAGCACTTTCTGGAAGCGCCGTTCGAGGGCTGCGTCCTTCTCTATATATTGGCGGTACTCGTTGAGCGTGGTCGCGCCAACGCAGTGCAGCTCACCGCGCGCCAACGCCGGCTTGAGCATGTTGCCCGCGTCCATCGAGCCTTCGCCTTTACCGGCGCCGACCATGGTGTGCAGTTCGTCGATGAACAGAATGATCTGCCCTTCCTGCTTCGACAGCTCGTTGAGCAGGGATTTGAGGCGCTCTTCGAACTCGCCGCGGTACTTGGCACCGGCAATCAGCGACCCCATGTCCAGGGACAGCAGGCGTTTGCCTTTCAGTCCATCCGGCACTTCGCCGTTGATGATGCGCTGGGCCAGGCCTTCAGCGATGGCGGTTTTACCCACACCCGGCTCACCGATCAGCACCGGGTTGTTCTTGGTACGGCGTTGCAGGACCTGAATGGTCCGGCGAATTTCGTCGTCACGGCCGATCACCGGATCGAGCTTGCCTTCTTCGGCACGCTTGGTCAGGTCGACGGTGTATTTATCCAGCGCCTGACGCGACTCTTCGTGGTTGGCGTCATTGACGGCCTCACCACCGCGCAGGTTGTTGATCGCGTTTTCCAGGGCTTTCTTGCTGACGCCCTGACCGAGCAACAATTTGCCGAGCTTGCTGTTCTCGTCCATGGCGGCGAGTAACACCAGCTCGCTGGAGATGAACTGGTCGCCCTTCTGCTGGGCCAGACGATCGGCCTGATTGAGCAGGCGCGCCAAATCCTGCGACATGTTGACGTCGCCGGTCGGGTTCTGGATTTTTGGTAGTTGGTCGAGCTCTTTGGTCAGCTCTTTACGCAGGCTGTTGACGTCGAAGCCCACCTGCATCAACAGGGGTTTGATCGAACCACCCTGCTGCTCGAGCATGGCTTGCATCAAGTGCGCCGGTTCAATGCCCGGATGATCGAGGCCGACGGCCAGGGATTGGGCGTCGGACAAGGCTAACTGCAATTTGCTGGTTAAACGGTCTATACGCATGGGTCACCTTCCTTTTGAGCAGGCCGGACCTATAAAACATCCTGAATGAAGAAACCTGCCAGATACCGTTATAGATGCGGTCGATTCTGGAAGATTCAAGCGTCAAACAGTTGATGCAGATCAGCGAAGTCTAGCGCTCGAGCCAGACAAGAGAGGCAAACCGGCCGGTGCGTGGGCTGCGGCGGTAAGAAAAGAAGCGAGGATCGGTCACGGTGCAGAAACCGCCACCATAAACAGCGGTGACACCTCGAGCCGCCAGACGCAAACGCGCCAACTCATAGATATCAGCCATGAATTTGCCAGCATTGGCACTCGGCACAAAGGCTTTGGCGGCTTCGGGCAATTGCTCGACGAAGGTTTCGCGCACTTCCGGACCGACTTCAAAGGCTTGCGGGCCAATGGCCGGACCGAGCCAGACCAGCACTTCTTCTGGTGGCACGGCCAGCGTGTCTAGAGTCGCTTCCAGCACACCTGCCGCCAACCCGCGCCATCCGGCATGAGCCGCTGCTACGCGAGTGCCGGCACGGTCGCAAAACAATGCCGGCAGGCAATCCGCGGTCATCGCCGTGCAGGCGATACCGGGCGTTGCCGTCCAGCTGGCATCGGCAGTGGCCGTAAGGCTTGGGTCTGCGTGGGCCACAGCAATGCCGTGAACCTGCTTTAACCAGGCCGGCTGAATAGAAAAATGATCGGTGAGGCGACGGCGGTTTTCGGCAACAGCTTCGGGGCTGTCATCGACGTGATCGCCGAGGTTGAGGCTGTCGAACGGCGCCAGACTGACGCCGCCCGCACGGGTGGTCACACAGGCTTTCACCCCGGCAGGCGCAGGCCAGTCGGGAATCAGCCAGTCACTCATCCGATGAACGCTTCGCGGTCTTGCTTGAGCAGCGTCAGCAACCAGACGAAATCGTCCGGCAGTGGCGATTCCCAGCTCATGCGTTTACCGGTAGTCGGGTGATCCAGCTCCAGGAACCGCGCATGCAGCGCCTGACGCGGGAATGCCTTCAACGATTCGATCATGGTCACACTGGCTGCCGGCGGAATACGGAAACGACCGCCGTAGGCAGGATCTCCGACCAACGGGAAGTTGATGTGAGCCATATGCACACGAATCTGGTGCGTACGACCGGTTTCCAGCTTCACCCGAACGTGAGTGTGGGAGCGGAAACGCTCGAGCACGCGGTAATGGCTGACGGCTTGCTTGCCACCTTCCATCACGGCCATGCGCTGGCGTTGCTGACCATGACGACCGATTGGCGCGTTGATCTTGCCGCCGGCAGTTACCACACCGATCACGATGCACTCGTAGATCCGGCTTACGCTGCGGCTCTGCAATTGCGTGACAAGCTGTGTCTGCGCCTGAATGGTCTTGGCCACCACCATCAGACCGGTGGTGTCCTTGTCCAGGCGATGCACGATACCGGCGCGGGGCACATTGATGATGTCCGGCACGTGGTGCAGCAAGGCGTTGAGCAAGGTGCCATCAGCGTGACCGGCGGCAGGATGCACCACCAGACCCGCGGGTTTGTTGATCACCAGGATGTCGTCGTCTTCATAGACGATGTCCAGCTCTATGTCTTGAGCGATCCATTCGCCCTGAGCTTCCTGCTCGGCAGTGAGTTCAAGAATGGCACCACCGTGAACAATGTCTCGCGGGCGGATAACCGCCCCATCCACAGTCAGGCGGCCGTCTTTGATCCAGGCGGAAAGGCGCGAGCGCGAGTGCTCAGCGAATAATTGTGCGGCGACTTGATCGAGGCGTTGGCCGCCCAATTCGGACGGCACCTCTGCGCGAAGTTCAATTTTATCGGACATGCTCAGACTAGGCGTCGGCACAGCCTTTGGTTTCGGCTGCGCGCTTGTGGTTAAATACGGCGTCTTTTGCCCCGAGGCTTATCAACGGGGCGCTCATCATAACAGGACGGCCCCGCCCAAGACAGCGGCCGTCATAGGGACGCAAGCCGCCATGCAAGTGAAACACCTGCTGCTGATCGCCATCCTCGCATTGACCGCTGCTTGCTCATCGAAGGAAGTCGTAGACGAAAACCTGAGCGAGGTCGAGCTGTACCAGCAGGCTCAGCACGATCTGGACAACAATAGCTACACCGCCGCCACAGCCAAGCTGAAGGCGCTGGAGTCGCGTTATCCGTTCGGTCGCTACGCTGATCAGGCTCAACTCGAGCTCATCTACGCCAACTACAAGAACACCGAGCCTGAAGCTGCGAAGTCCGCCGCCGAGCGCTTCATTCGCCTGCACCCGCAGCACCCGAACGTGGATTACGCGTATTACCTCAAGGGTCTGACTTCTTTCGACCAGGACGTCGGCCTCTTGTCGCGCTTCCTGCCGTTGGACATGACCAAGCGTGACCCGGGCGCCGCTCGCGACTCCTACAACGAGTTCGCCCAGCTGACCAGCCGCTTCCCCAACAGCCGCTACTCGCCGGACGCCAAGCAGCGCATGATCTACCTGCGCAACCTGCTGGCGGCCTACGAGATTCACGTTGCCGACTACTACCTGACCCGTCAGGCCTATGTCGCCGCCGCGAACCGTGGTCGCTACGTGGTGGAAAACTTCCAGGAAACCCCTTCGGTCGGTGACGGCCTGGCGGTGATGACAGAGGCTTACCAGCGTCTGCACCTGGACGACCTGGCCGCCACCAGCCTCGAAACCCTGAAGCTCAACTACCCGAACCATCCAAGCCTGGTCGACGGTCAGTTCCAGCCTTCGGTGGCCGAAGCCGACAACCGGTCGTGGTTGAGCAAGGCCACCCTGGGCCTGATCGAATCCCGTCCACCGCTGCCGCCGGGCGAAACCCGCGCCAACCAGGACGTCCAGAAGCAATTCCAGGACGCCAAGGACGCGATTCCGAACGATCTCAAGCCTAAAGATGAAAATGGCGACGTGATCGAAGAAGAGCAACACGAGTCCGAAGCCAATAACAGCGACCGCTCGTGGTTCAGCTACATGACCTTCGGCGTGTTTGACTGACGCATCGGGTTGTACAAAAAGGAGCCTTTCGAGGCTCCTTTTTTATGGGCTCGATGATTACGCTGTGCGCTGGTCATGTCCTTGGCTAAACTGGCTCATCACTCGTCGAATAGCTGCTCATCATGCTTCGTTTACTGTTCTGGATCGCCCTGATTGCCGCTGCGGTATGGTTCTGGCGCAAGTTCAAGGGCCAGGCTTCCGTGCCCAAGTCCTCTGCCGAGCTGGAAGCGGCCCCGATGGTCCGCTGCGCCCATTGCGGCGTACACCTGCCACGCGACCGCGCGCTGAGCCTTCAACAACAGTGGTATTGCAGCCAGGCTCATCTTGAGCAAGGCCCGGGCTCCAGTGATCGCTGAGACCTCCAGTCCCGGCAGCAAACAGGCCCAGCGACTGCTGCGCCTCTATCACCTTTACCGTTTGAGCATCGGCATCACCCTGGTGCTGTTGATCTCCAGCAACATGGACAACCAGCTGCTGACGTTCAGCAATGACGACCTGCTGCGCAGTGGCAGCTGGTTTTACCTGGTGCTGAATATCCTGCTGGTGGTATTCCTCGGGAACACCCGGCGCCCGGCGCAACTGTTCAGCCTGGCGCTGACCGACGTCCTGCTGCTGTGCGCTCTGTTCTACGCCGCCGGCGGTGTGGCCAGCGCCATCGGCAACTTGCTGATCGTATCGGTAGCCATCAGTAACACCTTGTTGCGAGGGCGCATCGGACTGCTGATTGCCGCCGTCGGCGCACTTGGCATCGTCGGGTTGAGCTTCCTCCTGAGTTTCAGCCATCCCGCTACCCCCAACGATTACCTGCAAGTCGGCACGCTCGGCGCCCTGTGTTTTGCGGCGGCATTGCTGGTGCAAGGGCTGAGCCGACGCCTGGAGGTCAGCGAAACCCTCGCCGAACAACGGGCCAGCGAAGTCGTCGGCCTCGAAGCCCTCAACGCACTGATCCTGCAACGCATGCGTACCGGCATCCTGGTACTCGACGACAAGCGGCGGGTTCAACTGGCCAACCACAGCGCCTTGAACCTGTTAGGCCGGGAAAATCTTGCAGGCCAGCTGATCGATGACTACTTACCCAGCCTGGTCGAACGCCTGCAACTGTGGTTCAACAATCCGACGCTGCGCCCCCAGAGCCTGAAAGTCGCCAGTAGTGGTCTGGAGCTGCAACCGAGCTTCATTGCCCTGGACCAAAGCCCGCACCACCAGACCCTGGTCTTTCTCGAAGACCTGGCGCAGATCGCTCAACAAGCCCAGCAATTGAAGCTCGCCGCCCTCGGTCGCCTGACCGCCGGTATCGCCCATGAAATCCGCAATCCACTGGGCGCCGTTAGTCATGCCGCACAACTATTGCAGGAGTCAGAGGAACTGAACCGCGCGGATCGACGTCTGACACAGATTATTCAAGACCACTCTCAGCGAATGAATCGGGTAATCGAAAACGTCCTGCAACTGTCCCGCCGCCAACAAACCGTAGCGCAACGGCTTGACCTGAAGCCGTGGCTGGAACAGTTCGTCAACGAAACCCGCGAGGGGGCGACCGAGCATCAGCAGATTCATTTGCGCATCGGCTCAGGGGACTTCAAAACCCTGATGGATCCAGTCCAGCTGACCCAGATTCTCGACAATCTGTTGCGCAATGCCTGGCGCCATAGCGCCTTGAATCACGACCTGGCGCAGGTCTGGCTCAAGTTGTTCGTCGACCCGGACAGCCAGCTGCCGGTACTCGAGATCCTCGACGATGGCCCTGGCGTGGCACCGGAGCATCATGTGCACTTGTTCGAACCGTTCTTCACCACCAGCCCCCAAGGCACTGGCCTGGGGCTTTATCTGTCCCGTGAGCTGTGCGAAAGCAACCAGGCCCGCCTAGACTTCAAACCACGCCAAGGCGGCGGCTGCTTTCGCATCACTTTTGCTCACGGACGGAAACAAAGTTGAACATGAGCCCACGGCAAAAAGTCCTGATCGTCGACGACGAACCGGATATCCGCGAACTCCTGGAAATCACCCTCGGCCGGATGAAACTCGACACTTTCAGTGCCCGCAACCTCGGCGAAGCCCAGGCCCTGCTGTCGCGAGAGACGTTCGATTTGTGCCTGACCGACATGCGCTTGCCGGACGGCACCGGCCTTGAGCTGGTGCAACACATCCAGCAACGCCACTCACAATTACCAGTGGCAATGATCACCGCTTATGGCAGCCTGGAAACGGCGATCAACGCCCTCAAGGCCGGCGCCTTCGACTTCCTGACCAAACCGGTGGACCTCACTCGCCTGCGGGAACTGGTCAGCAGCGCACTTCGGTTGCCTGCGCCGGGCGGTACCGGCATCGCCATCGATCGCCGGCTACTGGGTGATTCACCGCCCATGCGCGCCCTGCGCAAACACATCGACAAACTGGCCCGCAGTCAGGCCCCGGTGTACATCAGCGGCGAATCCGGCAGCGGCAAGGAATTGGTCGCGCGACTGATCCATGAACAAGGGCCGCGCGCCAGCCAACCCTTTATCCCGGTCAATTGCGGGGCGATTCCGTCGGAATTGATGGAGAGCGAATTTTTCGGTCATCGCAAAGGCAGTTTCAGCGGTGCCATCGAAGACAAACCCGGACTGTTCCAGGCCGCCCATGGCGGCACCTTGTTCCTCGACGAAGTGGCTGATTTGCCGCTGGCGATGCAGGTCAAACTGCTACGGGCAATACAGGAAAAAGCCGTTCGCGGTGTCGGGGAACAGCAGGAAACCGTGGTCGATGTGCGTATCCTTTGCGCCACCCACAAAGACCTCGACACCGAAGTTGCCGCCGAACGCTTTCGCCAGGATTTGTATTACCGGTTGAACGTGATCGAACTACGGGTGCCGCCCTTGCGCGAACGCCGTGAAGACATCGAATCCCTCGCCAGCCATGTGCTCAAACGCCTGGCCATCAGCACCGGCCAACCCGCCGCAAAACTCCACCCCCATGCCCTCGACGCGCTGAAAAGCTATCGCTTCCCCGGCAACGTGCGGGAACTCGAGAACGTGCTCGAACGGGCGCACACGTTGTGCGAAAACAAACAAATTGAAACCAGCGACCTGCGACTGGCCGAAGGCAACTGCAACCCGGAAGGTGGTATGCCGGACCTGACGCAGATCGATAACCTGGAAAACTACCTGGAAAACGTCGAACGCAACCTTATCCTCCAGGCCCTGGAAGAAACCCGCTGGAACCGCACGGCGGCGGCTCAGCGGTTAAATCTTTCATTCAGGTCGATGCGCTACAGGCTCAAGAAACTGGGACTCGATTGAGTCTCAGATCCGTCCCGCCGGTGCATACGGCGCCGGATCAATGATCGGCTCACGCCCCAGCATCACATCCGCAAACAACTGACACGATGCCGGCGCCAGCACCAAGCCATTACGGTAATGCCCGCAATTGAGCCAAAGCCCTTCGAACCCTGGCACCCGACCGATGTAGGGAATGCCTTCCGGCGAGCCCGGTCGCAACCCGGCCCAGTGGCCCACGACCTCGGCACCCGCCAGTGCAGGAATCAACTCCACCGCCGATGCCTTCAGGCTCTCCAGGGCAGATTCGGTCGGTGTTTTGTCGAAGCCTTCATGCTCCAGTGTACTGCCGATCAGAATGTGCCCGTCGCGCCGGGGAATCGCATAACGCCCCTTGGCCAGAACCATGCTCGGCAGGAAATCCGCTGCGCATTTGTAGAGAATCATCTGCCCTTTCACCGGCTCGACCGGCAGCTCCAGATCCAGGCTCTTGAGTAAATCACCGCTCCAGGCACCCGCAGTCAGCACCACCTGATCGCCATGAATCGCTCCCGCCGAGGTCTGCACCCCGACCACCGTAGCGCCTTCACGGATAAACCCGCTGACTTCACACTGCTCATGAATCGTCACGTTCGGCAGCGCCAGCAACGCAGCCTTGAGGGACTTCACCAGCCGCGGATTACGCACATTGGCCACATCGGCCATGTAGATCGCCCGGGAAAAACCGCTGCCCAGCACAGGCACTGCGTCGTGAGCCGCCGAGATATCCACAGCCCGCAACGGCCGGTTTTCACGCTCGGCCCATGCCAGCGCCTCGGCTTCATCATCCAGATCCAGCCAGTACAACCCGGTGGTATGCACCTCGGGATCGACACCAGTGGCGGCAAACAGTCGCTCACCCAGCTGTGGATAAAAATCCTGGGACCAATGCGCCAACGCGGTGACCGCTGGGCTGTAGCGCCACGGGTAAAGCGGCGAAACGATACCGCCACCCGCCCAGGACGACTCCTGACCGACGTTCGAGCGATCCAGCAGCACAACACTTTGCACTTCGGACGCGAGATTGAACGCCGTCAGCAGGCCAATCACGCCGCCGCCGACAATCACCACTTGCTGTTGCCTGGTCATGTTCTGATCCAACCGTTAAATAAACAGAGGGCACAAAAGGCGCCCGCAAAAGGAACTCAGCGACCCCAGCAATCCTTGGTCGTGGCCGTCGCATTGACCATGCTTCTGACGCCTGTGTTGGTGATAGTGAAATCACCGCACTTGTCAGCCGCCATGGCCTTGCCGGCCTTGCGCACTGCCGTCAGCAGGAAGGTCTGATCGGTCAGGGTCGGGGTGATGGTGTAGAAGTCATTACCGGCGTTCAGGCCGGTGGCATTGGTGTAGACATTATTCTTCGAATAGTAGCGTTCAAGGATCTGCGCTTGTTCGGAGAGCAGGCCGGCGACTTCAGTGCGGCGGCCCTTATTCACGTACTCGGTGAGGCTCGGGTAGCCAATGGTGATGACGATCCCGATGATCGCAATCACGATCATGATTTCGATCAGGGTAAAACCTCGGCTGGATCTGCGCATGCCTCAAACTCTCACTTACTGTATTTGTCGCCACATGATGCGACGGCTGCCGCCGCTGCCGGGCTTTTCCACCAGGGAGCTGATGCCACCGCTGGAGTTGTTCACAATCTTGCGGGACGCATTGTTGACGATCGCGTTCAGCGTCGGAATACCACCGGTGAAAATCACCCCGCTTGATATCGAATCCGTGCTGTCGACCAGCCCGTCACCATTGGTGTCGAGCACCGCGTAATTGAGCATCTTACCGCTGAATGCATCCAGCTCGACCAGTTTGCCGGTACCGAAACTGGCGCAAGGATCGGTGGTGTCCACGCTGGCCGTGGTGAACACGATCCGGCCCGCCGCCAGACTGGCCTGATTGATCACCCGCTCACCGGTTAGCACGTTGTTGTACACCAGCGGCAGGTACCAGCCTTTTTTCGCCGGATAGGTCACGTCGTTCTGGCTGGTGGTGATGAATTGCCCACTGCTACCCGAGAACACGCCAGTCACCGACTGTGCCTGCAAACTGGACGTTGTGATTTGTCCGGAGCCACCTTCCGCATCCCACACGGCATAGAAAGCCTGAAGGTCTTTGTTGGTCTTGTCGGCAATTTCATTGAATTTACCGGTACCGAAAAACACTTCCGTCCCCCCCAACGAATTGTCCGCCAGCAATGGTTGCGCGGTAATCGGCTGGGCGATGCCACCTGCGGTGGTAAACAGCGGATTGCGGGAAAACGCCAGGTCCCACGATTCCGGGGCGGTAGCGCTCAAATCAAACTTCCACATCCGCCCCTTCAAATCGCCGCCATAAGCGGCCTGCACCACATTCTGCGAATTGACCCGAAGTTTTACCGATGACAGACCGTTGGTAGTCTCCGCGCCGTCCACCACGATTTTCTTGATCAGCGTGCCGTCGCGAATGTCGACCACGTACAACGCTGCCACCCCGGAGTTGCTGCCATAACCGTTGGAGATGAATGCCGCCCATCGACCGTCGGCCAAGCGTGCCACTTCCGGTCGTGCATAGGCATAACCCAGATCATTGAAAACGTTCGCCGTATTTGCTGTGGCCGGTGCGCTGATCTCCCACAACGCCTTCGTTACGTTACCGGCCGATGCGTCGAACAGTTGCAGCGCATAGAAGGTTCGCCCCCCCGCCCCTGTCCCACCCAACGCGAGGGTTTTCCAGGCACTGTTGAGCTGGGCATCGAACACGCCCACTTGGCCGTCCACCAGAAACTTGTGGCTCACCCCGTTTATGTAATCGGGGTCGGCGATATAGCGCAGTGACGGCAACACACTGGACGGCATAAAAGCGTAACGCCGCGTGCCATTGGACGTGTTGATGACGTTTACAAAGCCGTCGTTGGCGTTCACCACGAGGCTGGCGTTCATGCTTGCCGCTTTGGTTGCCAGATAGGTGCTGTAAGTGGTGTCGCCTGACAGATCGGACGCGGTTTTATCCGTGGGTGACGCCAGGGCCAACGGCGAATTGATGATGTCGCCAAGCAGCACACTGCGCATTTTCAAGCCGACCTTGTTGGTGCCCTTGCTCCACTCCACCAGATCGCTGCCGGTGATGCCGATGGGCAAACTCTGGCTGAGGGATGTTTGCTGGGCAGGGGAAAAACTGGCGTAGGCCAGTGTCACAGCCGAATTGGTCAGGGTGTTCCAGGATTGATAGGTCGGCGCCGTGGCACCGGGCACGATGGCGGTATCGGTTGTCCACAACACCGAGGCGGTGTTGACCGCGCCAGCGGAGGTAAACCCGTAGGACTTGATCGTGCCGCGCCAATCCTTGGGATCGTAACTGGTCTGAAAGTAACTCGAACCGCTGGCCAGAGTGGTCCCGCTGGTGACGCCACTGCCACCTGAACCAGCCTTGGAGGTGATGTCGCTCAGGGCCGAAGACAGTGCGCTGTTGAGCCCGGCGCCTTCAGTCGCCTGGTAGTACTTGCCCTGCCCGTAGGTCGCGGCGTCCGCCAGCATTTGGTTTGCTGCGGTAAAACCCACGGTGTAGGTGTTCATGTTCTGTTTGGGAAAATCCACCGCGTCCCAGCTTTTGCCCGCGGAATCGGTTCCCGTGGAGCGCATGTCGATGTCGAAGGCGAACTTGGCGATGTCATCCAGATACAGGGTATCGCCATCGTCGTCGCCCAGGAGGTTGGCGCCATCGTTATTGCTGATCCCGTCCCAGTTCGGTAAGCGGCTGCCACCGAGAGGATCGTCGGTCGGAAAGGTTCGGTCGTAGGTTGGCAGGCCGTCAGTAATCACCACCCCGTAGTTTCTTTGGCAGCGATACTGAATCGGACTGGTATAGGTGGTGGGCGTCGAGTTGTTGTACGGCGCCATGCCACGGAAATAGCGGGTGATCTCGTAATAGGCTTCAGCCAGTGGCGTATTGGCCTCCGCGCTCAGTTCGTCGATTCCGGCAATCAATGCGTTGTAGTTGGTATCAGCCTGAGTCTGAGTCACGGTGCCACTGACAGCCGACAAATCACTGACCGCGCGGGCGATGTAACCGCCGTCATTCTTATGGTTTCCGACAGCCAGGTTGAACGTCGCCAGGCCGATACGCAGCGAGCGATTACCGGCCACCAATGCCTTGGAAACATTGCGCGCCACATTCATCCGGTAATCATCGGGGATCGAGCCATCGGTGAAATCCCGGTCGGAATTGTTGGCCAGGCTTATCAGATACGACAAGTATTTCGCCGAATAGCGAGTGTCCTCGCGCCCTACCGGATCAGGAAGCTTCAGGCAAAGCGAATCCAGACCGGAAACGCTGTTCTTATAAAAACCGTACCATCCGTCCTTGACGCATGTTCCGTGATTCAAACTCGACAAAGCGATACTGGTATCGGTCATGTCAAGTTCCCGGCCTTTCAAGCACGTACCATTCGAGAGGCAAATAGTCACCGGGGGGCGCGCGATCGCTGGGTCGAAGCCTGCCGCCCAGATAATGCTGTTCATACTCCCCGAGTCATCTAGTAACAGCATCACGTTGGGTGCCACGGCGGCGGCGTTCAACAGCGGCGAATCCGAGGGCGTGAACGCATAGGCCGGCGCCGACAGGTAAAGCCCCAACACCGCGCCGCAAAACAACCGCCACAAATCGCCACGCCACTCAATCCTTTGCATAAATACTCTCCACCACACTGCGCGAGTTGCCCGCGATGCCGACTGCGGTCACCCGGTACAGCGTTGTTGAGGTGTTGCTCGGAACATTCACGGCGGTCAGGGTGGTGCCGATGTTCTGCACCCCGTAAAAACCGCTGCCGGAGGCGATCCAGGTTACCCCCGAGGTGGAATTTAAGCCGGCGCCGATGATTGTCGACGACTCGGCCGGCGGCGCGCATTGGGTGGTGCCGCTGCAGACCGGTAACGAATAGGTCTCCAGTTGCACCGCGCTTTCACCTACGCGCAACGCCGATTCGGCGCCCTGGAACGACTGATTGCGCAAGGTCACGCTGGCAGCCATTTTTTCCTGCAGCGTGGCGTTTTGCATCGATGAAAGACCAATCAGTGTCAGCAACAGAAGAAACACCAGGCTAACCAGCAGCGCCATGCCACGCTGGGTGTGAGGGGTCACGGGAGAAATACTCATCGGCCCTCCCCTCATGGCAAGCGGTTGCGCAGAGCGGCAACCACGTTGAAGGTTTGGTTGTGTACCCGATTGTTCGGGTCGGTGAGGGTCAATGTCAGGCGAACACTACGAATGCGCGCCGGATCAGAGGGGTTGCTGCTGTAACTGGAGGCAGCCACATCAGTGGCCGAACTGGCGAGGCCGAAGCTCACGTTGAAGGCACTGACGTTGTTCACCAGCACCGCCTGAGCCGGCGTGCCAGTGCCGACACCCATCAGCAGTTGATTGTTGCTGAAGCTGTAGATCAAGCGCCGGATCGGAAACGCCAGCTCGCCCGACGCCGGAACTCGGGTGCCCGTGTAGGCCGTTGCATTGTTCCGACAATCGGAAACCACCGTCCAGGTCGGTACCCCGCCACCGCCGCCGACATCCGCAGTCACCAGGGTCAGTTTGAGGTTGGCATTGTCCCAACTGATCGGCGTTGTCTGGCTGACATTGAAGTCACCCGCCGAGCTCGAGTCGGTGATAGCCCCCAGACATCCGAACATGCCGACCATGCGAATTTCCTGAATCAGTTTGCTCAGTACGAAACGCGCATCTTCCTGCATGGCGGCAGCGGTGCTCTGGCTGACATAGGTGTTCTTGGCCGCGATGAAAATCTGCGCCACGCCCAGGACCACGACCAAACTCAACGCCAGGGCGATCAGTAACTCGATCAGGCCGAAACCTCTGTTGGCCTGGTTCATGGTGTCGACACCGGATCGACTGTGGCGCGACTGGTCAGGACAAAACTGCGCCGCGAATTGGCGATGTTCGCAGCCCGCGAGTCATCCCAGGTGATGGTGATGGTGTACACCCGCTGATTGAGCGTAACGCTTCCGGTGGCAGTGGCGCCGCCGAAATCGACAATGTTGGTGGTGAAGTCGTAGAGGTCCTGATCCCGGGCGACGCTCAGGTTGCCTGAGGTCGGTGGCGTGACGGTGTAGTCGGCACCGGAGTTGGCGCGAATTCGGTCCATCATGTCGTAGGCGATAAAACTGGCCTGGCTGGTCATCCGCGAACTGTCTGTGTACTTCAGCGCGTTGAGCTGAATCGCCGCAGCCCCTAACAGCCCCACGCTCAGAATCAACAACGCAACCAGGACTTCGATCAGCGTCATGCCCTCCTGTGCACGCTTGTTCCATCCCCTCATCCGCAATTTCCACCCAATAGAATTCGTCCGTTCAAACACACATTCAGCGTCCTGCTTTGCGCCCCCAGTACATAGCTGATCACTACCGCCGTGGACGGTGCCGACAACCCACCCAGATTGTTGAAATCGATGGCAGTCACCCCCGAGGTTAGCGTTAGAGTCGCCCCGCTGCTCATCGCTGGAACAACCCGCAATACATTGGCCGGATTGCCAGTACCGTCAAAGACCGTTAATTCCCCGGTCCAGACGCTGCCGCCGGCCGTCGGGCGCAGCCGGGTGGTGACACCACGGTCGATAGCCTCCAGTCGGGCGAAATTGAGTCCGCGTTGCAGATCGCCGATTTCGGTGTCGGCCTTGGTGATTTGCACCGAACGGGTAAACGCCGGTACGGCCAGCGTGATCAGGACCAGAAACACCGCGAGCGCGATCAGCAACTCGATCAGCGTGAAACCTTTTGTACGATGATCCATCGGTGCCCTCCGTTGCCGTCGGCTATACCTGCTTCTACACGCTAGAACATTCGACCGGCAGGTGTTCGGTTGTTTTGCCATAACTCGCGCAGGGATCGCGCGAGCCGCAGTACTCCAGGGAGGGAGATGACATGCATCAGCGAGGTTTCAGCCTGATCGAACTGCTCATGGGACTGACAATTGTCGGTATTGTTCTGCTATTGGTCAGTCCGGCGTTTGCTGCACTGACTGAATCGAACCATCGCGAGCAGGTGGCACAGTCGCTTATCAGCGGTATACGCAACGCCAGAACCGTTGCCATCACACGCAACCAGAGCGTCGTGATTCACGGAATCAACGACGACTGGAGTCAGGGCTGGCGGATCATTCTGGATATCAGTGGTAAAGGCGCGGAGGACAACAGCAATCCGCTGCTGGTTGAGCGCGCGAGTGGCACTCGGGTGCCGATTGTCGGCAATTGGCCGGTCAGGCGATACATACGTTTCAACAGTATTGGCGAGCCACAGATGCCCGGACGGGCCTTTCAAGCGGGGACATTGCACATTTGCGCAGCCCGCGAACCGGTCACTCAGCTCCAGGTGGTGCTGGCCGCGACCGGCCGCGTCAGCCTGCGCAGCCATAAGGCTGAGCAGGCGCTGTGCCCTGGAGGCAAAAGCGTTAAAGCAGGGAGCGGACGCGCAACTCTTTAGGCATGGAGAAGGTGATGTTCTCCTCGCGACCGGCCAGTTCATCGGCGCCGGTAGCACCCCACGCCTGCAACTGCTGGATCACGCCACGCACCAGCACTTCCGGTGCGGAGGCGCCAGCAGTGATGCCGATTCGCTCGACTCCGTCGAACCAGCTCTTTTGCAGGTCTTCGGCACCGTCGATCAGATAGGCCGGGGTAGCCATGCGCTCGGCCAGTTCACGCAGGCGATTGGAGTTGGAGCTGTTCGGGCTGCCGACCACCAGTACCACGTCGCACTCGTCGGCCAGTTGCTTGACCGCGTCCTGACGGTTTTGCGTGGCGTAGCAGATGTCGTCCTTGCGCGGGCCACCGATCGCCGGGAAGCGTGTACGCAGGGCATCGATGACGCGGCTGGTATCGTCCATGGACAGGGTGGTCTGGGTCACGAACGCCAGTTTTTCAGGGTTGTTCACCTGCAAGGCGGCGACGTCTTTCTCGTCTTCGACCAGATAGATCGCGCCACCATTGCTGCCATCGTACTGGCCCATGGTGCCTTCGACTTCCGGGTGACCGGCGTGGCCGATGAGGATGCATTCACGGCCGTCGCGGCTGTAGCGTGCAACTTCGATGTGTACCTTGGTCACCAGCGGGCAGGTGGCGTCGAACACCTTCAGGCCGCGACCGGCGGCTTCGGTACGCACGGCCTGGGAAACACCGTGGGCACTGAAGATCACGATGACGTCGTCCGGTACCTGATCCAGTTCTTCGACGAAGATCGCCCCGCGAGCACGCAGGTCTTCGACGACGAATTTGTTGTGGACCACTTCGTGGCGCACGTAGATCGGCGGCCCGAAGACTTCCAGGGCGCGGTTGACGATTTCGATCGCCCGGTCCACACCGGCGCAGAAGCCACGGGGGTTGGCGAGTTTGATTTGCATGCTGTGCCTCGTGTCTTGCGCGCAAGAAATAGCGAAAACAGTAAAAAACTTCTTACTGTGGGAGCGAGCAGGCTCACTCCCACATTTTGACCGTGTTCGGTCAGTTACAACGATTTGACGTTGATGATCTCGACGTCAAAGGTCAATGTCTTGCCGGCCAGCGGGTGGTTGAAGTCGATGGTCACTTGCTCGTCATCGAATACCTTCACCACACCGGGCAACTCAGTATTGGCCGCATCGTTAAAGATCACCAGCAAGCCCGGCGACAGTTCCATGTCCTTGAACTGCGAGCGCGGGATGATCTGTACGTTCTGCGGGTTGGGTTGGCCAAAAGCGTTTTCCGGCTGAATCGTCAGCGTACGCTTGTCGCCAGCCTTGAAGCCGAACAGCGCAGCTTCGAACCCTGGCAACAGGTTGCCATCACCGACCTTGAAGGTCGCCGGGGCTTTGTCGAAGGTGCTGTCGACGGTGTCGCCGTTCTCCAGGCGCAGTGCAAAGTGCAAAGTGACTTCCGTGTTCTGGCGGATGCGTTGCTCAGCCAATACCTGTTCAGTCATGAACGGCTTCTCCGGTCTTCTTACTTTTGAACATGTCCAGCGCAAGCATTACGGCACCAACAGTGATTGCACTGTCGGCAAAGTTGAACGCCGGGAAATACCAGCGGTTCTGCCAATGCACCAGAATGAAATCGATCACATGGCCCAGGGCAATGCGGTCATACAGATTACCCAGCGCGCCACCCAGCACCAGCGCCAAAGCGACGGCCAGCCAGGTTTCGTTGCGCCCCAGACGCTTGAGCCACACTACCAGCACCGCACTGACCACGACCGCGATCAGGGCAAACAGCCAGCGCTGCCAGCCGGAGCTGTCGGCCAGGAAGCTGAACGCCGCGCCCGTGTTGTAGGCCAGGGTCCAGCTGAACAAATCGGGGATCACCACGATTTGCTGGTACATCTCGAGCTTGCCTTCGAAGTAGAACTTGCTGGCCTGGTCTATGACCAGGACCAGCAAACTCAACCAGAGCCAGCTCAGCCGTCCGAAACGGCCAGCCGCATTAGGCATAGTGACGAACCTCGCCAGCGCCGCTGATGTTGTCGACGCAACGACCGCAGATTTCCGGATGCTCCGGGTTCACACCGACGTCTTCACGGCAGTGCCAGCAACGGGCGCACTTGGCGTGGCTCGACTTGACCACTTGCAGTTTCAAACCGCTGACTTCGGTGACCACGGCATCGGCCGGCGCCTGAACGAACGGTGCAACGGTAGCGGTCGAGGTGATCAGTACGAAGCGCAGTTCGTTGCTCAGCTTGGCCAGGTCGGCGCTCAGCGCCTCTTCGGCGAACAGCGTCACTTCGGCTTGCAGGTTGCCACCGACGGCTTTGGCCGCACGCTGGATTTCCATTTCCTTGTTGACCGCGACTTTCACCGCCATGATCCGCTCCCAGTAGGCGCGGTCCAGCTCGACGTTTTCCGGCAGCTCGGTCAGGCCTTCGTACCAGGTGTTGAGCATTACCGATTCGTTACGCTCGCCCGGCAGGTATTCCCACAGTTCGTCAGCGGTGAATGCCAGGATCGGCGCGATCCAGCGCACCAGCGCTTCGGAGATGTGGTACAGCGCGGTTTGCGCCGAACGGCGGGCCTTGCTGTTGGCACCAGTGGTGTACTGACGGTCCTTGATGATGTCGAGGTAGAAACCGCCCAGCTCCTGCACGCAGAAGTTGTGGATTTTGGAGTAGACGTTCCAGAAGCGGTATTCACCGTAGTGCTCTTGCAACTCGCGTTGCAGCAACAGGGTGCGGTCCACGGCCCAACGGTCCAGCGCCAGCATGTCTTCGGCCGGCAGGATGTCGGTGGCCGGGTTGAAGCCGGTCAGGTTGGAGAGCAGGAAACGCGCGGTGTTACGGATACGCCGATAGGCGTCCGCACTGCGCTGCAGGATCTGCTCGGAAACCGCCATTTCACCCGAGTAATCGGTGGAAGCCACCCACAGACGCATGATGTCGGCGCCCAGGGTGTCGTTGACCTTTTGCGGCGCGATCACGTTGCCCAGGGATTTGGACATCTTGCGGCCGGACTCATCGACGGTGAAGCCGTGAGTCAGCAGCTCGCGGTATGGCGCGTGGTTGTCGATGGCGCAACCGGTCAGCAGCGACGAGTGGAACCAGCCACGGTGCTGGTCCGAACCTTCCAGGTACAGGTCGGCACGTGGACCGGTCTCGTGGCCCATTGGGTGCGAACCGCGCAGAACGTGCCAGTGCGTGGTGCCCGAATCAAACCAGACGTCCAGGGTGTCGCTGATCTTGTCGTATTGCGGCGCTTCGTCACCGAGCAGCTCCGCGGCGTCCATCTTGAACCAGGCCTCGATGCCTTCGACTTCGACGCGCTTGGCGACTTCTTCCATCAATTCGGCAGTACGTGGGTGCAGCTCGCCGCTTTCCTTGTTCAGGAAGAACGGAATCGGCACGCCCCAGTTGCGCTGACGGGAGATGCACCAGTCCGGACGGTTGGCAATCATCGAGTGCAGGCGCGCCTGGCCCCAGGTCGGGACGAACTTGGTCTCTTCGATGGCTTTGATCGCCCGCTTGCGCAGGGTTTCGCCGGTCACAGGTTCTTTGTCCATGCCGATGAACCATTGCGCGGTGGCGCGGTAGATCAGCGGAGTCTTGTGACGCCAGCAGTGCATGTAGCTGTGTTCGATGATGCTGGTGTGCAGCAGCGCACCCACTTCGGTCAACTTGTCGACGATGGCCGGGTTGGCTTTCCAGATGAACTGGCCGCCAAAGAACTCCAGCGACGTCGCGTAAACGCCGTTGCTCTGTACCGGGTTGAGGATGTCGTCGTTGACCATGCCGTACTTCTTGCAGGTCACGAAGTCGTCCACGCCGTAGGCTGGCGAGGAGTGAACCACGCCGGTGCCAGCGCCCAGTTCAACGTACTCGGCCAGGTATACCGGCGACAGACGGTCGTAGAACGGGTGACGGAAGTTGATCAGTTCCAGCTCTTTACCGGTGGTGGTCGCAATGACCGAGCCTTCCAGGCTGTAACGGGCCAGGCACGACTCGACCAGCTCTTCAGCCAGCACCAGCAGTTTGTCGCCGACGTCGACCAGGGCGTAGTTGAATTCCGGGTGAACGTTCAACGCCTGGTTGGCCGGGATGGTCCACGGGGTGGTGGTCCAGATCACGATCGAAGCGGGTTTGCCCAGCGACGGCAGGCCGAAAGCGGCAGCCAGTTTGGCTTCGTCGGCAATCGGGAACGCTACGTCGATGGTCGAGGACTTTTTGTTCTCGTACTCGACTTCCGCTTCAGCCAGGGCCGAACCGCAGTCGAAGCACCAGTTCACAGGCTTCAGGCCCTTGAACACGAAACCGCCCTTGACGATTTCTGCCAAGGCGCGGATTTCACCGGCCTCGTTTTTGAAATCCATGGTCTTGTACGGGTTGGCAAAATCGCCCAACACGCCCAGACGGATGAATTCGGACTTCTGGCCTTCGATCTGCTCGGTGGCGTAGGCACGGCACAGTTCGCGGGTTTTGTCCGCGCCCAGGTTTTTGCCGTGGGTCACTTCGACTTTGTGCTCGATCGGCAGACCGTGGCAGTCCCAGCCCGGAACATAAGGCGCATCGAAACCCGACAGGGTTTTCGAGCGGATGATCATGTCCTTGAGAATCTTGTTCAGCGCATGACCGATGTGAATCGTGCCGTTGGCGTACGGAGGACCGTCGTGAAGTACGAACTTCGGACGATCCTTGCCAATCTCGCGCAACTTACCGTACAGGCCAATGCTGTCCCAGCGCTGCAGAATCTGCGGTTCGCGCTGAGGCAGGCCGGCCTTCATTGGGAAGGCGGTGTCCGGAAGGTTTAGCGTGGCTTTATAGTCGGTCATTTAAGGCTCTTCATTAGCGATTGGCGCTAGGTGCGACAGGGCACGGGCGGCGGCAACATCCGCATTGATCGCCGTCTTAAGCGCCTCCAGAGAGGCGAAACGCTGCTCTTCACGCAGCTTGTGGTGGAAAACCACCGTCAAACGCCGGTCATACAGATCGCCGGCAAAATCTAAAAGATGCACTTCGAGGTGGGCTTTGCCATCACCTTGAACGGTTGGCCGCACGCCAATGTTGGCGACGCCTGGCCAGGTCTTGCCGTCGATGTCGACGTTGACCAGGTAAACCCCGGTCAGCGGCACGCGACGACGCTTGAGTTGTATGTTGGCCGTGGGCGTACCCAACTGACGCGCCAGCTTCTGGCCATGCAGGACCCTCCCGGCAATCCGGAACGGACGCCCGAGCAGTCGCTCGGCCAAGGCAAAATCGGCAGCGGCCAGGGCATTGCGGACCTGGGTGCTGCTGACGCGAATACCGTCCAGCTCCACGGTTTGCGCCGCTTCGACGGTAAAGCCTTGCAGGACGCCTGCCTGTTGCAGGAAATCGAAATCCCCTACCCGGTCGCAGCCGAAACGGAAGTCGTCACCGACCTCAAGATGTTGTACACCGAGGCCGTCCACCAGAATGGTATCGACGAATTCGGCGGCGCTGAGCTTGCTCAAGCGCTGGTTGAAGGCCAGGCACAGGACCCGGTCGACACCTTCCTCGGCCAGCAGCTGCAGTTTGTCCCGCAGCCGGGCCAGACGGGCCGGCGCCGTGTCCGGCGCGAAGAACTCTCGCGGCTGCGGCTCAAAAATCACCACGCAGCTGGGCACGCCCAACTCGAGCGCACGCTCACGGAGCCTCGCCAGGATAGCCTGGTGGCCACGGTGAACACCGTCAAAGTTGCCAATAGTGGCGACACAGCCCCGATGCTGGGGGCGCAAGTTGTGGAGGCCTCGAACCAGCTGCATAACGCGCTTCTTGCTCATAAAGTGGTCGATTATAACCACACCCGGCGGCCGACGACAGGCAACACCGTAACCCAAAGTGATCGAGCCGACAAAACCGTCGATTCGCCCGTGTTTATCGAGGTCGTGACCTCAGCTCAGCGCTTTGCGATTGAAGTCTCGCAAACGGAAGCCCATCAACAGCAACATGCCGAAATAAGCCACCACACCGGCAACGACCAATGCGCCCAGACGCAAGAACCGCTCCAGCATATGCCCCTGATCCCAGGCTGGCATGAAATGCATTCCGACCAGTAACACAGCAGACATCACCAACACTGCTATCACCAGCTTGAAGCCGAACTTCGCCCAACCCGGTTGCGGCTCATACATCTGCTGCTTGCGCAGCTGATAGAACAGCAGGCTGGCGTTAATGCACGCGCCGATGCTGATGGCCAGTGCCAGGCCGGCGTGGGCCAGCGGACCGATCAACACCAGGTTGAACAATTGGGTAACGATCAGGGTGAAAATCGCGATTTTTACCGGAGTGCGGATGTTTTGTTGCGCATAAAAGCCCGGCGCCAGCACTTTGATCACGATAATCCCGAGCAAACCGACCGAATAAGCGATCAGCGCCCGCTGGGTCATGGAGGCGTCAAACGCGCTGAACTGGCCGTACTGGAACAAAGAAACCGTCAGCGGCTCGGCGAGAATCCCCAGTGCCAGGGAGCACGGCAACACCAGCATGAAGCACAGACGCAGACCCCAATCGAGGATCCGCGAGTATTCCTGGCGATCCTTGCTTGCGTAGGTCTTGGCCAGGGTCGGCAGGAGAATCGTACCCAGCGCCACGCCCAGCACACCGGACGGTAATTCCATCAAACGGTCGGCGTAGTACATCCATGACACGGAACCGGCGACCAGGAACGAGGCGAAAATGGTGTTGATGATCAGCGAAATCTGGCTCACGGACACACCGAGAATCGCCGGCAGCATTTGTTTTATGACCCGCCAGACGCCGCTGTCACGCAGGTTCAGTCGTGGCAACACCAGCAGGCCGATCTTTTTCAAGTGCGGCAGCTGATAGAGCAATTGCGCCAGACCACCCGCCAGTACTGCCCAGCCCAGCGCCATGACCGGCGGATCGAAGTACGGCGTCAGGAACACCGAAAAGATGATCATGCTGACGTTGAGCAGGGTCGGCACGAAGGCCGGCACCGAGAAGCGGTTATAGGTGTTGAGGATCGCCCCGGCCAATGAAGACAGGGAGATCAGCAATATGTAAGGAAAGGTCACCCGCAACAGACTGGCCGTCAGCTCGAATTTTTCCGGCGTGTCGGTGAAGCCCGGCGCGGTCACCCAGATGACCCACGGCGCAGCGATCATGCCCAACGCGGTGACCAACGCCAGCACCAGCGTCAGCAGGCCCGAGACGTAGGCAATGAAGGTTCGCGTCGCCTCCTCGCCCTTCTGGCTTTTATATTCAGCAAGAATCGGCACGAATGCCTGGGAAAAAGCCCCTTCGGCGAAGATCCGCCGCAGCAGATTGGGCAATTTGAAGGCGATAAAGAAGGCGTCAGTCGCCATCCCGGCGCCAAATGTGCGCGCAATGAGAGTGTCACGAACGAACCCCAGAATCCGGGAAAGCATCGTGATAGAGCTGACGGCGGCCAACGATTTGAGCAGATTCATTGAAAGAGTTTGTGCCTGTCGATAAACAGCAGGCGAACAAAGCGCCTACTTATGCGATACTCCGCGCCGCAGCAGCACAGAGCCAAAGCTCGCGAGTTTACAGGTCAAGCGCCGGAAATAAATATCCCGCCTCTTTATACCTACCACTTAGCGGAACGTCTCAACCGCCCTTGACAAGACATCAACTCATCGGCATGATTCGCGGCCTATTTTGTTTGCTATTTCCTAAAAAGTCTTTCGAGGAGCTCGACGGTGGCCAACACACCTTCCGCCAAAAAACGTGCAAAACAGGCTGAGAAGCGTCGCAGCCACAACGCCAGCCTGCGTTCCATGGTTCGTACCTACATCAAGAATGTAGTTAAGGCCATCGACGCAAAAGACGCTGAAAAAGCTCAAGCTGCTTACGTTCTGGCCGTGCCAGTTATCGACCGTATGGCCGATAAAGGCATCATCCACAAGAACAAGGCTGCTCGTCATAAGAGCCGCCTGAACGGTCACGTCAAGGCTCTGAACCTTGCTGTTGCCGCATAAGCGATAAGCTTGTTAAAAAACCGACCCTAGGGTCGGTTTTTTATTGCCTGCGATTTAGTAAACCCAGCGCAAAAAAAATGGGAAGGGGCAGCCCCTTCCCATACTTTTGATCTTCTTTGGATTACTGAGCCTGCGCCCACGGCAGGATAGGGATGGCGGTGACCGCATTCTGCGGACTGCCTTCGATCACACGATCGCTATAGACCAGGTACACCAGCGTATTGCGCTTCTTGTCGAGGAATCGCACCACCTGCATGGTCTTGAACACCAGTGACGTGCGCTCCTTGAACACCTCGTCACCATCCTTCAACTCGCCTTTGAAGCTGATCGGCCCGACCTGACGACAAGCGATAGACGCTTCTGCACGATCTTCAGCCAACCCCAAACCACCCTTCACGCCACCCGTCTTGGCCCGCGACAGGTAGCAGGTCACACCCTCAACCTTTGGATCATCAAACGCCTCAACGACGATGCGGTCGTTCGGACCGACAAACTTGAACACCGTCGACACCTGACCAATCTCCTCAGCCGAGGCCAGCAGCGGCATCGCCAACAGCAGACCCAACAATCCTTTTGCCACGCGCATTCAGGTATTCCTTCAGACCAGGATCAGGTTATCGCGATGAACCAGTTCCGGCTCCGCCATATAACCTAACAGACCGACAATCGCCTCAGACGACTGACCGATGATTTTTTGTGCTTCCAGCGCGCTGTAGTTGGCCAGGCCTCGGGCAATCTCACGACCGTCCGGCGCCACGCAAACCACCATCTCGCCACGACGGAAGCTGCCCTGGACCAGCTTGACACCCACAGGCAGCAAACTTTTGTTGCCTTTGGACAGCGCCGTCACCGCGCCAGCATCCAGCACAAGCGTGCCGCGGGTTTGCAGGTGCCCGGCCAGCCACTGCTTGCGCGCTGCCAACAGGCCGCGCTCAGGCGACAGCAAGGTGCCGATGCGCTCGCCCGCCTTGAGGCGATCCAGCACGCGCTCAATACGCCCACCAACGATGATGGTATGCGCACCGGAACGAGCCGCCAGCCGAGCAGCACGCAATTTGGTCTGCATGCCGCCACGCCCCAGCGCACCACCCGTACCGCCCGCCACCGCATCCAGCGCCGGATCATCGGCGCGCGCCTCGTAAATCAGATTGGCGTTAGGGTTGTTGCGCGGATCGGCGTCAAACATGCCATCGCGATCGGTAAGGATCACCAGCAAGTCAGCTTCGACCAGGTTGGCTACCAGCGCCGCGAGCGTGTCGTTGTCACCGAAACGGATTTCATCAGTGACCACGGTGTCGTTCTCGTTGATCACCGGAATAACCTTCAGCTCGACCAACGCGCGCAAGGTGCTGCGGGCGTTCAGGTAGCGCTTGCGGTCGGACAAGTCATCGTGGGTCAGGAGAATCTGCGCGGTATGCCGGCCATGCTCGGCAAAGCTCGACTCCCAGGCCTGCACCAACCCCATCTGACCGATGGCGGCAGCGGCCTGCAACTCGTGCATCGCACTGGGTCGCACGGTCCAGCCCAAGCGACTCATGCCGGCCGCCACCGCTCCGGAGGACACCAGCACCAACTCGACGCCAGCCTCATGCAAAGCCACCATCTGCTCAACCCAAACACCCATTGCCGCGCGATCCAGGCCCTTGCCGTCCGCCGTCAGCAAAGCGCTGCCGATCTTCACGACCCAACGCTGCGCACCTGTCACCTTGCTCCGCATCATCTTCAACCTTAGCTTGAGGACAGCGCGACCCAGCGCTGCCCGTAACGTTATTCGTGACTACCGATTTCCAGATACTAAAACGCCGCTCTAGTGAGCGGCGTTTTAGTTTATCGCAACGAATCAGTCACGCACGTAAATGATTTCCGGACCGTCTTCGTCATCCACATCTTCTTCGTCCCAATCATCGTCGCCGATGTCGTGGACCGACTTCACGCCGCTACGGCGCAGGGCACGCTGGTCATCCAGGGCCTGCAACTGAGCACGGGCCTCGTCTTCGATGCGCTGATCGAGTTCGGCCAATTCTTCTTTGTAAACCGGGTCATTAGCCAGGCGATCAGCACGGTCTTCCATGTAACGCATGATGTCGTGGCAAAGACGCTCGGTGCCCAGCTTGGAGATGGCCGAGATCACGTAGACCGGACCAGTCCATTCCAGGCGATCAACGATCTCCTTGACGCGAGCGTCATGCTCTTCTTCGAGGATCTGGTCGCACTTGTTCAGCACCAACCAACGATCACGCTCTGCCAGGGACGGGCTGAACTTGGTCAGTTCGCTGACGATCACTTCCGCAGCATCCGGGGCGCTGGCGTCATCCAGCGGCGCCATGTCCACGAGGTGCAGCAGCAGACGGGTACGCGACAAGTGCTTGAGGAAGCGAATCCCCAGACCTGCGCCATCGGAAGCACCTTCGATCAGACCCGGAATGTCCGCGACCACGAAGCTTTTCCAGCGATCGACACTGACCACACCCAGGTTCGGTACCAGCGTGGTGAACGGGTAGTCGGCGACTTTCGGCTTGGCGGCCGACACCGAACGAATGAAAGTACTTTTGCCAGCGTTCGGCAAGCCCAGCAGACCGACGTCAGCCAACACCTTCATTTCCAGCTTCAGATCACGCGCCTCACCCGGCTTACCCGGAGTGGTCTGACGCGGAGCACGGTTGGTACTGGACTTGAATCGGGTGTTACCCAGACCGTGCCAGCCGCCGTGAGCCACCAGCAGTTTCTGGCCAGCCTTGGTCAGGTCGCCGATCACTTCCTGAGTAGCGGAATCGATAACAGTCGTGCCGACCGGAACACGCAGCACCAGCTCCTCACCTTTCTTGCCGGTGCAGTCAGTGCTGCCGCCGTTGGAACCACGCTCGGCATCAAAGTGCCGGGTGTAACGGTAGTCCACCAGGGTGTTGAGGTTTTCGTCGGCGATCATGTAGACCGAGCCGCCATCACCACCGTCACCGCCGTTCGGGCCGCCGTTTTCAATGAATTTTTCGCGACGGAAGCTCATGCAACCGTTGCCGCCATCACCGGCCTTTACTCGAATCGATACTTCATCAACAAACTTCATAACAAAACGCCTCTCGTCATACGGACGAGCCGAAAAACACTAAGACATAAGACTCTTGCAAAAATGAGCGCAGCGACCTCAATCAACGACCGCAAATCCAGCGCCGGAGCCCATCACAAACAGCTTTGCAAGAGACTCACCCCACAAACGAAAAAGCCCCGTCGCAAGACAGGGCTTTTCCAGCGATCTCGCAATTAAGCTGCGACAACGCTCACGTAACGGCGGTTGAACGCGCCCTTTACTTCAAACTTGATCACGCCTTCGATTTTCGCGAAGAGGGTGTGATCTTTACCCATGCCAACGCCGTAGCCAGCGTGGAATTGGGTGCCGCGCTGACGCACGATGATGTTGCCCGGAATGATTTTCTGGCCGCCATACATCTTCACGCCAAGGCGTTTGGCTTCTGAGTCGCGACCGTTACGGGTACTACCACCAGCTTTTTTGTGTGCCATGAGTCAATTCTCCTAGTGAGGAATTAGGCTGAAATTAAGCCTGAATACCGGTGATTTTGATCTCGGTGTACCACTGGCGGTGGCCCATACGCTTCATGTGGTGCTTACGACGACGGAACTTGATGATGCGGACTTTATCGTGACGACCTTGGGAGATCACTTCAGCCACAACGGTAGCGCCAGCAACAACTGGAGCGCCGATGTTCACGTCATCGCCATTGGCGACCAACAGAACGCGATCAAAAGTAACGGATTCGCCGGTAGCGATTTCCAGTTTTTCAATCTTCAGGTATTCACCTGGGGCGACTTTGTACTGCTTGCCACCAGTAACAATTACTGCGTACGACATGGTATTTCTCCGATAATCCTGCTCACCCAGCTCTTTATAAGAAGAGGTATTGGCTGGCATGGCTGCATTGGGCTGGAAGGCCTGTTTGCAATTGCGTAAGGCAGGTGCTGCCCAGGAAGTTCAGGGTGCGCGATTGTACGCAAGCTGCCGGGGCGATGCAAGAGGCCGTCCATCGTACCTTGACACCCGCCGACGTGGGTCCTAGCATGCCGCGCAACCCTTCTGGAGCAACTGTCGCTGATGCAACCCCAAGCTTTCTACCGCGCGGTGGCGGACGATTTTAGCGCCGTCGACGGCATCATCAAGAAGCAGCTGACTTCCCGAGTGCCGCTGGTATCGAAAATCGGCGATTACATTACCTCGGCTGGCGGTAAACGCCTGCGCCCTCTATTGGTGTTGCTGTGTGGCAAGGCTCTGGGTCGCGAAGGCGATGACCTGCGCCTGCTGGCGGCAACCATCGAATTCCTGCACACCGCGACCTTGCTGCACGACGACGTGGTCGACATGTCCGGCATGCGCCGTGGCCGCTCGACCGCGAACGCCATGTGGGGCAACGCTCCTAGCGTGCTGGTGGGCGACTTCCTGTATTCGCGGTCCTTCGAAATGATGGTCGAACTGGGCTCCATGCCGGTGATGAAAATCCTTTCGCAAGCCACGCGCATCATCGCCGAAGGCGAAGTGTTGCAGCTGTCGAAGGTCCGCGACGCCAGCACCACTGAAGAAACCTACATGGAAGTCATCCGCGGCAAAACCGCGATGCTCTTTGAGGCCTCGACACACAGTGCTGCAGCGCTCTGCGAAGCGACATCGGAACAGTCAGAAGCCCTGCGTACATTCGGCGATCATCTGGGCGTGGCGTTCCAATTGGTCGACGACCTGCTGGACTATAAAGGCGACGCCGAAACCCTGGGCAAGAACGTCGGTGACGATCTGGCTGAAGGCAAACCGACCCTGCCGCTGATCTACACCATGCGCGAAGGCACGCCGGAGCAGGCTGCACTGGTGCGCAAGGCGATCCAGAAAGGCGGCATTGAAGACCTGGAAAGCATCCGCGAAGCCGTGGAAGCCTCAGGTTCGCTGGATTACACCGCCCAACTGGCCCGTGACTACGTGGCCCGTGCGATCAAGTGCCTCGATGCGCTGCCTGCCAGCGAATACCGCGATGCTCTGGTCGAGTTGAGCGAATTTGCGGTCGCCCGTACGCACTGATTTTTACAGCAAGATCAAAAGATCGCAGCCTACGGCAGCTCCTATGGGGCTGCGATTTTTTGCTGTGTGCCCCTCCTCCGATAAAACCCTATATAATATGCGCTTTTTAGCGATCCTGAATCCAAGGAGCTTTAGTGAGCACGTTGCCACCCTGCCCAAAATGCAATTCCGAATACACCTACGAAGACGGCGCCCAGCTGATCTGCCCTGAGTGCGCACACGAGTGGTCCGCCAGCGGCGAAGCCGAAGCAGTGTCCGATGACAACGTGAAAAAGGATTCGGTCGGCAACGTCCTGCAGGACGGCGACACCATCACCGTGATCAAGGACCTCAAGGTCAAAGGCACGTCGCTGGTGGTCAAGGTCGGCACCAAGGTCAAGAACATCCGCCTGTGCGATGGTGATCACGACATCGACTGCAAGATCGACGGCATCGGCCCGATGAAGCTCAAATCCGAGTTCGTCAGAAAAGTCTGAATCTGCTGTATTCCATCCCGCGTCCTGCGTGGGATGGTGCTTCGCCCTCCCCCGCTTCGCCCAACAATCCCTCGCAATAGCCAAACGCCAGACGTTTTGACCTTACGTAACCTTTACCCTTAAAAAAACACAAACCACCAATAGGTCCTTGCTATTTCATGAATAAGAATTATTCTCATTGAAACCCATCAATGGAGATGAGCCCCATGACTTATTTGATCGATGCCTGGCTGGACCGCCCACACCCTTACCTCAAGATCCTGCATCGGGAAACCGGGGAAGTCTGTGCGGTGCTTGAAGAAGAAGCCTTGAATGAGCTGCAGGATCAGGGTGATCTGGACGTCAACGGCTTGAGTTCCAGCGAGCCGGTGGTGCTCAAGGAACTGGTGCGCAATCTGTTTCTGTTCTGCTATGCCCGGGCATTGCGCCCGACAAGCGAACTGCACCACAAGATCGAAATATGAGAAACGCTGAAAAACCCTGTAGGGGCAGAGCTCCTACAGGGTTACGGTCTTACAGAACGTCGAGCAGTTCGACGTCGAATACCAGTACGCTGTGCGGCGGAATGCTGCCAACGCCTTGAGCGCCGTAAGCCAGTTCGCTCGGCACGTACAGACGCCATTTGCTGCCGGCATTCATCAGTTGCAGGGCTTCGGTCCAGCCAGCGATCACGCCGCCAACCGGGAATTCTGCAGGCTGACCACGATCGTAGGAGCTGTCGAACACAGTGCCGTCGATCAGGGTGCCGTGGTAGTGAGTGCGCACTTGATCTTCACGGGTTGGCTTGGCGCCTTCACCGGCAGTCAGTACTTCGAATTGCAGGCCGGAAGCCAGGGTGGTGATGCCGTCACGCTTGGCGTTTTCAGCCAGGAATGCCAGGCCTTCGCCAGCAGCGGCTTCAGCTTTGGCGGCTGCTTCAGCTTGCATGATTTCGCGAATGACCTTGAAGCTCGCGGACATTTCTTCCTGACCCACACGGCTTTCCTTGCCGGCGAAAGCGTCGGTCAGACCTGCCAGGATCGCGTCCAGGCTAACGCCCGGTGGCGGGTTGTCGCGCAGTTGATCGCCCAGCTGACGGCCAATACCGTAGCTGACGCGGGTTTCGTCGGTGGACAGATTTACTTCGGACATGACACTGCTCCGCTGTGCGGACGGCCCTGGAACTTGCCGTGCGTACACAGCGCGTCCCGGAGCGCCCGGAACCAAAAGGGCCAGCAGACTAGCACAGATGCCATTGCGTTGATGAGGGGCGTCAGTGCTGACACCCGATCGGGACCTTCAGACTCTCTTCGGTGCTGCCCCCCATCCCGCACATTTCGTCATGAACCGAAGTGTGCACAAGGTTGAATGGCAAGTTGGGGAAGGAATGAAGCAATTCACGCGCATGCTCGACCGATCGCAGATGAAACGTCTCGCCGCGAGCATCACTCAATGGATACGCCGCGCCGTGCATCCGTGCTTCCAGCAGGTAGATCCCGCCTTCCATCGAGATCAGGTTGAGCTCATCGATCTTCCCGGCGATGGCATAGGCATTCAACTCTTGCAGGTTCATGAACACACCTCACGCAATGGCGAGCCAAGATCCTTACAGGCATAGGCCTCGGCGCATCAAAGTACAAGCCACAAACGACACCGCCCGTCTGTTTCGCAACAGACGGGCGGTTTGGTATAGCGGTACAAGGCGATCAGTGCTTGGTCAGCTTATCCAGATAACCCATGGCAAACGCCGAAATCACGAAGGTCATGTGGATGACCACGTACCACTTCAAATGCTCGGGATCGACGTTCTTGGCGTCCATGAAAATCCGCAGCAGGTGAATGGAAGAAATGGCCACGATGGAAGCGGCCACCTTCATCTTCAATGAAGAGGAATCCATGGTGCCCAGCCAGTTGAGCTTTTCCTTGTCGTCGTCGATATCCAGTTGGGAAACGAAGTTCTCGTAACCGGAAATCATCACCATCACCAGCAAACCGCCTACCAGCGCCATGTCGATCAGTGACAGCAGCACCAGAATCAGATCCGACTCGGCCATCGAGAACACGTTAGGGATGACGTGGAAGACTTCCTGGAAGAATTTCAGCGCCAGGGCCAGCAGCCCAAGGGACAGACCGAAGTAGATCGGCGCCAGCAGCCAGCGGCTGGCGTACATTGCATTTTCGATAAAGCGTTCCATTGACTCTCACACGTGGGGTTGAAAATGGCGGCGAGTATACCAGCCGCCTGTCTATACCCAGAAGCAGCCAGAAACCGTCGGGAAATCCGCAACCTGCGCGTGTGTGACAAGGTTTTTCTGCTAGTGTCCAAAGCATCGAAAGCTCAGCGACATCGGACAGGAAGACGGGAAATGGATGTGCGATTGCCTTTAACGAGCGCCGGCATTTGCCTGGCTTTGCTGATGAGCGCTTGCTCACCCAGCGATGAGAAGCGCCAGGTCAGCCTCGAGGAAAAGATGGCGCAGTTCGAGAAATCTCTGGATGCGATTCAGGACCCAAAACTCAAGGATGCCGTGGCTGAACTCGGCGGCTCACTGTTGCTGCTCGAGCGTGCGCAACTCAAGCTCGACAGCAAACCGGTGGAAACAGAATATGGCGAAGACGCCCTCGCCGTCCTCAAGCACTATCCGACGCCCCAAGCCTTGGTCGACACGTACATCAACGGTCTGTTCGTGCTGCACAAAGACTCCAGTTCCGACTATCTGACCGATCTGCAACCGGTGTTCCCCTTCAACTTCAACATTCCGGTCGCGTTTCTCTTTCCCTATAGCCTTGAATGGCAATCGGTGACTTTGAGCAACAAACGCGTCATCCCGTTTCAGCCGGAATGGTCAGAAACCGATCCTGGAATTCAACTGAGCCCATCGAGTTCAAACCTGACCAACCCCGACGACCTGACGGTGACCTACCCCTTCATCGATGGGCTGGGTGTAGAAAACAAAAACCAGCCACAACCGGTGAGCCTGCAAGGCAAGGTAGAAGTGATCGCGCCGCGCCGACTCTACAGCTTCGACCTGACGAAAAAGGACGTTGGCCAGACTCGCACCAACGACAACCTCAGCGTCACCCTGCTGAACCTTGCAAACAATTACGCCGAAATCGAATTCAACAACAGCGCGCCACAGGCCCCCGAGGTCGGCGAAACACCGCTGATCCCGCTGATCGTCCAGGCCAAGGACAGCACCGGGCAATTTCTCGCGCGCGCAGGCTCGATCAACGAAACCGCCGCACAAATTGCCTTTTATCAAAAGCAACTGGCGAAAATGCAAAAGCAGAAAGCCTGGAGCGAGAGCTTCGAGAAACAGATCAATGAAGAGCAGCGCGCCTTCGAGAAGCAACAGAGCCACCATTATTCCAAGGTGTACTTCAACGGGCCGATCGAAACTCTTGAGGTCAGCGTACTGGACTTTTCAACCGCCACGGTGACCCGCAAGGACTTGAACCTGCCGGTACTTCGCTTCGATCCACACACCACGCAAAAGACCATCCAGCCACTGACGCTGCCAGTGGTGGTGTACGACGACCAGGCCCCGATCTGGCTCAAGGGCGCCACACTTGGCGAGGAACAACTGAAAAAGAGTGTCAGCATCAGTCAGTCGGTCGAAGACCCCAGCGCCGCACGTATCGAGTTCGATCACCCCAAAAGCTTCAATGATGAGCTGCTCGGCACTTCCTTCAGCCCCGGCGAAAGCCCGGTCAGTTTCTTTACCGAGGACGGTAACGGCAAACGCGATGAGCCGATCGAATTGCCGCCTGAGGCTTACCAGGTCGACCCCCTGCGCGGCACCATCACCTACGACTTGAACCTGTTTCCAGAAACCCCGGCTTACGCGGTGGGTTCCATGCCGCTGTTTCTCGCCACCGTCGAAAAGAAAACCATCGACGCCCACCAGTTGCCCAAAGGGCTGGTACTCAAGGGCAATGCGCTGGTGGTTGATCTGAAGCAGTTTCCCGCCCAGGACTGGCGTTTCTTCGCCAAGGACGACAGCGGCAATTATCTGAAGGAGATTCTTTCGGTCAGCCACGATGCGAGCGCAGAAGGCCCGGCATTATTGAGGGTGCATTACTTCTACGGGCAGCCTGCCCGTCTGGAAACCTATCAACGAACCGATCTCTCCACCGTGCAATATGGCTTCGAGGTCAAACTCGACAAGGCGGACACATCCAACCTTGCTCAATAGCCTGTTCAGTGCTCGGGCCGAAACTCGAAACCTCCAGTGTTGCGGCAGCGGCCACCATTGATTTCCCGCAGCTGAGCTTGCAGGTGCAGGCACCAGATTTGCGGATCATCGGCCAGTTCATAGCCGTGCAGTGTGAGACTTTCAACAATGGTGTCGAGGATCGACTCAGCCACAAAGGGGCCATGAAACGGGCCCTGGGCTTTAATTGCAGAAGGTTGTTCGCCGGCCATTCCGGCGGCGAAGAGTAAGGTCCACATGCCCGTATCCCCCGCCAATGGGCGGATGGCACACTCGATACGGGTCACAAGGCCCAGGCATTGACGGGTGAGGCAGAGGTTGCGCGACATGGCGGCGACCCTCGGTAGATCCGGTATTCAGCCCCCACGGGAGGGCTGTCTCGATCCAGTGATTACTGTCGATATCCTTGACCTGAGAATAGAAGAAAAGTTTGACTAGCACGTCAAGTGAGACCAGAAGGCGCCGAATGGTCATTGTGTGAATATTGACGTCAGAGTGATGGCACTTTTTCATGATTCACCCAATTCAAATGTAGGAGCGAGCCTGCTCGCGATAGCGGACTGTCAGCCAACAGAGATGTTGAATGTCAGTGCCTCATCGCGAGCAAGCTCGCTCCCACAGGGGTTGAGGTGATCTCAAGTTTGTATCAGGCCGGCTTGGTTTCCACCAAGGCTTCCTGCGCCATCTCTTTCTCAGCTTCCTTGAGGTCTTCTTCGCTGATCATTTCTGCGATGACCCGCAAGCGTTCCACCACCCGCGCGTTAACGCTGCCTTCAGGGAACTGGCCATCGGCGTCCGGCGCACCGGCCGGCTCGCCGACCAACAGGCTCAGGGCTTCATCAGCCTGGCGCACGGCGTAGACGTGGAACTGCCCCGCGCGCACCGCCGTCAGCACTTTCTCGTCGAGCATCAGCGTGGCAACGTTGGCGTGGGGAATGATTGCGCCCTGCTCACCGGTCAGCCCGCGCGCTTCGCAGAGTCGGAAGAAGCCTTCGATCTTCTCGTTGACCCCGCCCACCGCCTGCACTTCACCGAACTGGTTGATCGAACCGGTGATCGCAAAACACTGCTTGAGCGGGGTTTTCGACAGCGCCGAAATCAAGGTGCAAGCCTCGCCCAGCGATGCACTATCACCATCGACGTAACCGTAGGACTGCTCCAGGGCGATACTCGCGGAAATCGCCAGCGGGAATTCCTGAGCGTAACGGCTGCCCAGATACCCCGTGAGGATCATCACGCCTTTGGAGTGAATGGGCTGACCGAGGTTGACCTCGCGCTCGATGTCGACGATGCCGCTGCCCCCCGGGTAGACCGTGGCGGAAATCCGCGCCGGTATACCGAAGGCCGAGTCACCGACCTCCAGCACTGTCAGCCCGTTGCACTTGCCAACCGCCGCACCTGCGGTGTCGATCAGGATGATCCCGGCCAGCATGTCATCGAGAATTCGCGCCGAGACGCGTCCGGTCCGCGTGGCCTTGGCCTTGAGCGCACGTTCGATGTGCCCGGCGTCGGTCATTTCATCACTGGCCAGTTGGCGAATGAAATCCGCCTCGCTGACCAGTTGGAACAGATCACCGATCCGCGCCGACAAACGCCCCTGGTGCTCAGCCAGGCGAGCACTGTAAGTCGCCAGGCGCGCCACCGCATCAGCGGTCAACGGCGCCATGCCTTCTTCGGAGGTGCGGGTCTTGAGCAACTGGGCGAACTGCTCCAGGCTCTCGTCGACCATCGGGATGTCTTCGTCGAAGTCCACCAGGACACGGAACATCTCCTGGAAGTCCGGATCGAGGTCCTGCAGCGTGTAGTAGAGCTGTCGGGCGCCGATGATGACCACTTTGACCTGCAACGGAATATGTTGCGGTGTCAGGGTCACGGTGGCGAAACGGCCCATCTCGCCCAGCGGCGATTCCATTTTCAATTTGCGCGATTGCAGCGCGCGTTTGAGCGCATCCCACACGAACGGCTCACTGAGCATTTTTTCCGCTTCAAGAATCAGGAAGCCGCCGTTGGCGCGGTGCAGCGCACCCGGGCGCAACTGTCGATACGTGGTGTAGAGCGCGCCCTGATCGGTGGTGTACTCGATGCGGCCGAACAGGTTTTCGTAAGTCGGGTGCGGCTCAAAGACCACTGGCGCACCGCCGCTGAACGGATGACCGACCACCAGACTCGGCGCGTATTGCTCTTCCAGCAGCTTGCGGGCGATGGCGTCCGTCTTGCTGTCGTCCACCAGTTGCTCGACCACGGTCTTGAGCAGATACACCTGCATTGCTTGCAGGTAACCGCAAACGCCGGCGTTTTCCGCGTACTTTTCCGACAGCGGCGCGAGCAAGGGTTGCAAGGCCAGGGTGATGGTTTCTTCGTTGAGCTGGCGCAGTTGATTGCTCGACTCACGCTTCCATTGCGGCAAGCTGGCGAGTTCTTCGTTCAGCCGCTCTTCCAGCCACGCAATATCCTCGTGAAAACGCTCGCGATCGACTTCCGGCAACTGGGCAAATTCGGCTTCGTCCACGGCCTTGCCTTCGCTCATCGGCGTGAAGGCGATATTGGTGCTGTCGCGGTACAGCGCAACGTCCTTCTCCAGCGCCAGGCGCTCGATCACATCCAGCGCGCGGTCATAGCGTTGATTGAAGGCGCGGTCGATGGCGCTCTTCTTCTGCTGGTAGGACGGGTGCTCGAACACGGCCGGAAAAGTCGCCAGCAGGTTGTCGATCAAGCCGCTGATGGCATCGATAAAGGCGCCAGCGGTGCCCGACGGCAACTCCAGGGCGCGAGGTTCGCGAGGATCATCGAAATTGTTGACGTAGACCCAGTCCGCCGGGGTCTGCAGGCGTTTGCCTTCGGCTTTCAGGTAGCGTTTGACGAACGAAAACCGGCCAGTGCCGGGCTCGCCCATGACGAAGACGTTGTAACCGGGGCGTGGCATTGCCACACCGAACTGCAAGGCTTCGACCGCACGTTCCTGGCCAAGCACACCGCGGAAGGGCTCCAAATCATTGGTGGTAGAGAAGCTGAACTGTTCAGCGGAAAACGGACGGGTCAGCGCTTCGGGCGCTAGACGCAAGCTGGCAGCAACAGGATCAGGCATCGGGCTTCCTTACATCAGGCGGGGCAGATAGCGGCATTCTGGCGCTGCCCGTACCTCACTGGCAAGGCGCGCCTCAAGCCAAAGTTTAGACAAAGCATCAGCCCCGGGCCGATCGGGTCAAAATCAGTGTTTTCAAGGAATGTTTCGCAAAAGATTACGGAACGCCCGGAAAATGCTTAAACTCCTGTTGCGCGGCTGGAACGAATAACCGGCCCACTGGCACCTTTAGGGGCCAGCACCTTGTCCATTGGTATGCACACAAAGAGAACATAGCTATGAAACGGATTCTTCTCGGTACTCTCTTCACCGCTGTATCCATCAACGCCATGGCACAGGCCCCAGGCGGCCCGGATTGCGGTTGGGGCAACATGCTGTTCGAAGGTCAGCGTGGCACCCCGGCGCACTTCCTGGCATCCACCACCAACGGCACTTCCGGCAACGCAACGTTCGGTATGACCTCGGGTACCAACGGTTGCTCGACCAATGCGTCGCTGACCTATGGCGGCAAATCCTGGATTGCCATGAATGGCATGATGAACGAGCTCTCTGAAGACATGGCTAAAGGTCAGGGCGAAGCGCTGACCACTTACGCTGTGGTACTGGGCGTGGCGCCGGAAGACCGTGCGCATTTCGCCGCTGTCACTCATGAGCACTTCCAGCAGATCTTCAGCAAGGCTGACGTGACCGCTGACGACGTGCATACCAATACCCTGGCCGTTCTGAAGAGCGATCCTCGTCTGGCCAAGTACGCCACTCAAGCTTAAGCTCGACCCGCCCGCTCCTTTCGGGGAGCGGGTTTTATTTTTTGAGCCTGGCCCTCTTTGGGTCTTTGTTTCTTTCGACTTAAGTTGCTCACTATGCTCAAACGCCTTGCCTGGCTGGCGCTCTGTGTCTGCGCCCCGCTGTCTGCCACGCCCAAAATCGACAATCAACGTTTGCAGCAATTGGCCAATGACCCCTTCTGGATTTCCCTGGGCCACTACGAAACCGCCAAACTCGGTGGCTGGCGCAGCTATGTCAGCGACAAGAAATTCTTCCTCGCCGCCGACGGCAATGAACATCCTGACCGCGAGCTGGCGGCGACCGTGCAAGCGCTGTACGCCCCGGTCAGTGCTGGTGAAAAACATGCGCAATGCGTCTATCCCGCCCGCACCCGCTGGCTGAAGGCGCAGCTCAACCTGAGCGATCTGCCGACGCTTCCCTGCACTGAATTCAAGCAATGGTTCAAGGATGTTTCGCCCCACAGTGCGGTGATGATTTTCCCGGCGGCGTATCTGAACAGTCCGTCATCGATGTTCGGCCACACGTTGCTGCGCATCGACCAGGCCAATGTGCAGAGCGATCAAACTGCCCTGCTCAGTTATGCGATCAACTTCGGCGCGTATATCGAAGGCTCGGACAACAGCATCCTGTATGCCTGGAAAGGCTTGATGGGCGGCTATCCTGGTCTGTTTGCTCTGGTGCCTTATCAGGAAAAACTCTCGGAGTACCGCAGTCTCGAGAACCGCGATCTGTGGGAATACCGTCTGAACCTGACCCAGGCAGAAACCGAACGCATGGTCGAGCACGTCTGGGAGCTCAAGCAGATCCAGTTCGACTATTTCTTCTTCGACGAAAACTGCTCTTATCGTCTGTTGGAATTGCTGCAAGTCGCCCGCCCGAGCCTGCGATTGACCGAACAGTTCCCGCTGACCGCGATTCCTACGGACACCGTCAAAGCGGTGAAAGAAGCCGGACTGGTGGAATCCATTCAGTATCGACCCTCTCGCGAACGTGAACTGCTGAGCCGCGCCGAGCCGTTGACCCATGAAGAACAGGAATGGGTGCTGAAAGTCAGCGCCGACCAGAAGCAACTGCAAGAACCGGCGTTCAAGGCTCAACCCAAGGATCGTCAGGCGCTGATCATCGACGCGGCCTATCGCCTGGAGCGCTACCGCGCCAACGGCCAGGAACGCGACCCGCAACGGGCACAGCGCAGCTTCGAATTGCTGCGGGCGATCAACCAGAACCCGGCACCGGAACTGGACATCCCGCAACCCGGCTTGCCCGAGGACGGCCATGAATCGCGCACCTGGCAGGCCGGTATCGGCACTCGGGGCGACAAGGCCTTTGGCGAATATGGCCTGCGCATGGCGTATCACGACCTCAACGACAACGCCGAGAGCTTCCCCCTCGGCGCGCAGATTGAAATCCTGCAAATGAAACTGCGCCAGTACGAAGGCAATCACTGGCAGTTGCAGCAATTGGACCTGGCGACCATCCGCTCCCTGACCCCGCGCAATGAATTGCTGCAACCACTCTCGTGGCAAGTCACCGGCGGCCTGGAGCGCGTGCCGGGCAAGCATGACGACGAAACCCTGGTCAGCCACGTCAATGGCGGTGGCGGCGGGACCTGGCAACTGGGCGACGACATGCTTGGCTTTGCTTTGGGCACCGTGCGCGTTGAACACAATAACGACTTCGCGAGCTTCATCGCACCGGCGGCGGGCTTCAACAGCGGCTTGCTGTGGAAAAACCCATTGGGCAACTTCAGCCTGGAGGCCAAGGGCGATTTTTTCACCAATGGCGAAGTGCGCCGTAGCGTGAGTCTGAATCAGCAGTGGGAATTGTCGCGCAACCTGGGCTTACGCCTGAGTGCCCAGCGCGAATTCAGCCATCTGGCTTCGCCCGAGAACGAAGTGATGCTTGAGCTGAAGTGGTATCACTATTGATCCGCCCCCCCCCGTAGAAAAATGGAGCTCGAACAACATGGTCGTTACCTGCAACTCCCTCGAAGACGTTCGCCAAAATATTGATCGACTGGACCGTCAGATGGTCACCCTGCTGGCCGAGCGCGGCGCTTACGTGGCGCAGGCGGCTCGTTTCAAGAAGGACACCGACGCGGTGAAAGCCCCGGCGCGGGTCGAGCAGGTCATCGCCAAAGTTCGAGCACTGGCTGAGGACGCAGGCGCCAGCCCAGCGGTAACGGAGCAGGTTTACCGCGCCATGATCGCTGCGTTCATCGAACAGGAATTGTCTGAACACGCGCGCCTGGCCAAAGCGCCAACAGATTAATCACAGGCCTTTCACAAACACCTCACGAATCCACTCCTAGACTTCTCCTATAGGCCGTTGACGGTCTGGGAGTCTGAGATGTGGCGTTGCGTGGGTGTGGCGGGTTTGCTGATGTTGATCGCGGGTTGCCAGACGACCCACGAGGATCTGATCGCCAAGGGTTATCCACCGGCATTCGCCGATGGCTTCGATGACGGTTGCAGCAGTGGCCGGCAAGCGGCGGGGGCAATCACCGGAGAGTTTCGTAAAAACGTTCCGCGTTACCTCAAGGACAAGCAGTACGCCGAGGGCTGGGGCGATGGCTTCCGTCAGTGTCAGGCGATGCGCGAAAGCGAGGACCGTGAGGATTATCGCAGCCACCATTGGGACGACCGGGACAAAGCCTGGCAGCAGCAGAAGGATCAGGACGCCGCTCGTGCTTTTCGCTCGCAATAAGTCGCCCACAGACATCTGTCGAAACTAAAAGCCTGCGACCATGGCCCAAACCCTATAACGGGAGAAAACCATGAGTCGCGCCTTCGTCAATGAAGATAACGCCGCCGCGCAAGCCGATCAGCCTGTCGAACGGCAGATCAGTACACAACCCAATTACGTCACGCCCACGGGGCTGGCCCAGTTGCAGGTGAAAGTCGCCGAATTGCAACACCTGCACAGCGAGCAATCGGCCAAAGGTGAGCACGCCGACAAGCAGCGCCTGGCGGACCTTGAACGGGATTTGCGGTATTTCAACCAGCGTCTGCAAAGCGCTCAGGTTGTGACCGTCGCCAACTCAACGCAAAAAGTGCAGATCGGCAGCCGTGTGACCTTCGCCGACGAACACAGCACCGAGCAAACCGTGCAACTGGTCGGCGAAGACCAGGCCAACGCGGCGGCGGGCCTGATCAACTGGGGTTCACCGCTGGGCCGGGCGATGCTCGGGGCGCAACTCGGCGACGAGGTGCTGTGGCAACGTCCGGCGGGCGATCATCTGATCGAGATCATCCGTATCGAACCGGCTTAAACCACGCCCTGGGCGAGCATCGCGTCGGCAACTTTGACGAAGCCGGCGATGTTCGCGCCTTTGACATAGTTGATCCGGCCATTCTCTTCGCCGTAATGCACGCAAGCGTGGTGGATCGACTGCATGATCGCGTGGAGTTTGCTGTCCACTTCACCACCGGTCCACAGCAGGCGCATGGCGTTCTGCGACATCTCCAGCCCGCTCACCGCGACACCACCGGCATTGGAAGCCTTGCCCGGCGCAAACAGAATCCCCGCCTCGATAAACAGGTCTACGGCTTCAAGGGTGGTCGGCATGTTCGCCCCTTCCGCCACGCAGATGCAGCCGTTACGCAGTAACGTGCGCGCCGCCTCGGCGTCCAGTTCGTTTTGTGTCGCGCAGGGCAGCGCAATGTCGCAACTCAGCGCCCACGGGTGCTGGCCGGCCTTGAACTCCAGGCCAAAACGGCCGGCCAGTTCACTGATGCGCCCGCGCTGGACGTTTTTCAGCTCCAGCACCGCCAGCCACTGCTCTTCGGTCAAACCGCTTTCGCAGTACAGCGTGCCTTCGGAGTCGGACAAGGAAATCACTTTGCCGCCCAGGTCCATGACCTTGCGCGCCGCGTACTGGGCCACGTTGCCGGAACCCGAAATGGCCACACGTTTACCTTCGACGGTTTCACCGCTGCGCTTGAGCATTTCTTCAGCGAAGTACACACAGCCGAAACCGGTGGCTTCCGGGCGAATCAGGCTGCCGCCATAGCTCGGGCCCTTGCCGGTCAACACGCTGGTGAACTGGTTGCTCAGGCGCTTGTATTGGCCGAACAGGAAACCGATCTCGCGGGCACCGACGCCGATATCACCGGCCGGAACGTCAACGTCTGCACCGATGTGACGGTACAACTCGCTCATGAAGGCCTGGCAGAACCGCATGACTTCAGCGTCGCTTTTGCCTTTGGGATCGAAATCCGAACCACCCTTGCCACCGCCCATCGGCAACGAAGTCAGCGAGTTTTTGAAGGTCTGTTCGAAGGCAAGGAACTTCAACACGCCGAGGTTCACCGAAGGATGGAAACGCAACCCACCCTTGTACGGACCAATGGCGCTGTTCATCTGGATGCGGAATCCGCGATTGACCTGCACGTTGCCTTGATCGTCGACCCAGGAAACCCTGAAAACGATCGCCCGCTCCGGCTCGCAAATCCGCTCCAGAATGCCGGAAGTCAGGTAGTGCGGATTGGCTTCAAGAAACGGCCACAGGCTGCGCAGGACTTCTTCCACGGCCTGATGGAATTCCGGCTGGTCAGGGTCGCGTTTTTTCAGGCGGGCAAGGAAGGATTCAACGGATTCGATCATGGAAAAGTCTCGGCAAATTTATTGTCGCAGGAAGAGATTGGGCCGGACTTTAGCAAACTGATTGCGCACCATGACAGAACAAAATGTCGCAATTATGAAATTAAATGGTGCGTCAGATATAAATTAATACGGATCTCGACGAGATTCGCACTCAAATAGGGATTCACAATTTGAATGCTGCACCGTCATGGATATCGCCTTCGCGAGCAAGCCCGCTCCCACATTTGATCTGTGGTGATCACGAATCCGAAGTCCACTGAAAATCAAATGTGGGAGCGGGCTTGCTCGCGAATGTCGCACCGCGGTGCCACTGAAAGACCAAAAAAAACGGAGCCCTAAGGCTCCGTTCTTTCATGCAACCAACCTGAAATCAGGCCAGTTTCTTGTGCCGTACACGGTGCGGCTGAGTCGCGGCTTCGCCGAGGCGTTTGCGGCGATCGGCTTCGTACTCGGTGTAGTTGCCTTCGAAGAACACCGCTTGCGAGTCGTCTTCGTACGCCAGGATGTGAGTCGCGACGCGGTCAAGGAACCACCGATCGTGAGAGATCACAATGGCGGCGCCCGGGAAGTCCAGCAGGGCTTCTTCCAGGGAACGCAGGGTTTCAACGTCGAGGTCGTTGGACGGTTCGTCGAGCAGCAGGACGTTGCCGCCCTCTTTCAGGGTCAGGGCCAGGTGCAAGCGACCGCGCTCACCACCGGACAGGTCCTTGACGAACTTCTGCTGATCGCCGCCCTTGAAGTTGAAGCGACCGACGTAGGTGCGCGACGGGATCTCGTAGTTGCCGATGCGGATCTGATCCGAACCGTCGGAGATTTGCTGGAACACAGTCTTGCTGCCGTCCAGGTCTTCGCGGCTCTGATCGACGCACGCCAGTTGCACGGTTTCGCCGACTTCGATGCTGCCCGAATCCGGTGTTTCCTTGCCCATCAGCATGCGGAACAGGGTCGATTTACCGGCACCGTTACCGCCGATCACGCCAACGATGGCGCCTTTAGGCATGGAGAACGACAGGTTGTCGATCAGCACGCGATCGCCATAACCCTTGGAAACGTTTTTGAATTCGATGACCTTGTCGCCCAGGCGTGGACCGGCCGGGATGTAGATCTCGTTGGTTTCGCTGCGCTTCTGGAATTCCTGCGATTGCATTTCTTCGAAGCGTTGCAGACGAGCCTTGGATTTGGACTGGCGGGCCTTGGCGCCTTGGCGCACCCACTCCAGTTCTTCCTTCATGGCTTTTTCGTGGGCCGACTGCTGCTTGGATTCGGCAGCCAGACGATTGGACTTGGCTTCAAGCCAACCCGAATAGTTGCCCTCGTAAGGGATACCGGCGCCGCGGTCGAGTTCGAGGATCCAGCCAGCGACGTTGTCCAGGAAGTACCGGTCGTGCGTGATCGCAACCACGGTGCCCGGGAAATCGTGCAGGAAGTGCTCCAGCCAGGCGACGGAATCGGCGTCCAGGTGGTTGGTCGGTTCGTCGAGCAGCAGCATGTCGGGGGCGGACAGCAGCAGGCGGCACAGGGCCACACGACGCTTCTCACCACCGGACAGGAATTCGACCTTGGCATCCCACGCCGGCAGACGCAGCGCATCGGCGGCGACTTCCAGTTGGCGATCCAGGTTGTGGCCGTCGCTGGCCTGCAGGATGGCTTCAAGCTTGGCTTGTTCTGCGGCCAGTTTGTCGAAGTCGGCATCTTCATCAGCGTAAGCCGCGTAGACCTCGTCCAGGCGAGCCTGGGCGTTCTTGATCACGCTGACCGCTTCCTCGACCACTTCACGCACGGTCTTGGTCGGGTCCAGGATCGGCTCTTGCGGCAGGTAGCCGATGTTCAGCTCCGGCATCGGACGGGCTTCACCCTCGAACTCGGTGTCGACGCCCGCCATGATTTTCAACAGCGTGGACTTACCCGAACCGTTAAGGCCGAGTACGCCAATCTTGGCGCCCGGGAAGAACGACAGCGAAATGTTTTTCAGGATTTCCCGCTTCGGCGGAACAACTTTACCCAGCCGATGCATGGTGAATACGTATTGAGCCATGGAGAACCTAGGGTCAGTGAACGATGAATGATTGGCGCGCGGGCGATGCCCGGCCAGGCCGTGCGCGTCGTCCGATTGATGGTCATCAATGCGTGCGCGCTGAAAAAGCCTGATTCTAGGAGCTGGAACGCTCCCGCGTAACCGGCAAAGCTACCTGATTGACGGAAGGCAGTCCAGCCGAGCGGGACTGGCACTTTGCCACAACTCAAGGCATGCTAGCCGCCCTTCGGGCGTCCGGCTTATAGTGCATGTCGCGCCAGTCCAGCCAAACCGCAGGATTACAGTTTGTCTAATGTCACTCCCCCTTCTTCCGTGAGCGCACTCAATCCTGCGACCGGCTCACCCCTGCGTGGGTCCTTGAAGGGCGCGCTGGCGACGCTCGTCCTGTTGTTGCTCGCGCTGCTGTTCTGGCAGTTGCTGGATCAGCTTCGCGATGCCCAACAACACCAGCGTCAGTACACCATCAACTACACCGCCGATCTGGCCTCGCAAGTCAGCCTGAACATGGCGCTCAACGCCCAGATCGCCCTCAACCTGCTACCGATCGTCGAACAACCAAAAAGCGCCGACGAACTGCAAGCGCTGTTTCGCAAACTGCAAAAATCCTTGCCCGAGCTGCGCAGCCTCGCGTTGCTCAGCCCTTCCGGGAAAATCCTCAACGACAGCGCCGACAACAGCGACGATGCCGACTACCTGAGCGAACTGGTCCGGCGCAGTCACGCCCAGGCCCATTATTTCAGCAATGCCAATGACGGCTCGGTGGTGCACCTGTTGCTGCATCAAGCCAGCGGTAACACCCGCGGCTACTGGGTTCTGCGCCTGACGCCAACATTTTTTTCATCGCTGACCAAACAAAACGAAACCGGTATTCGCCCGCTGTGGCTGGTGGAAAACCGCTTCAATCACCAAGTCATCAGTCGCGATGAGTCACTACCCTTGGCCAAGCCCGGCGAACTGACCGAGGACGATGTGGCCAACAGCGTGCTGACCGTGCCCCTGAGCAGTAGCGACTGGCAACTGCGCGGGTTGTTCGACCGGCAACGGATGATCGAACAGCTGCTGCCGGCGTTCATCGGCAAATGCCTTCTGGGCCTGGCCTTCTCCCTGCTGCCGTTCATCGCCCTGCTGAACATGCGCCGCCGCCAGCGCCAGGTGCACGAAGGCCGTCGACGCTACCAGGATATTTTCGAAGGCACCGGTGTCGCACTGTGTGTACTCGACGTATTCGGGCTCAAAAGCTTCTTTGACAAGGCTCAGCTGCACAGCAGCGAACAACTGAAAGCCTGGCTCGATACACCGGAACAGCGCCAGCAACTGCTGCAAGAACTGCGCATCACCGAAGTCAACCTGGTCGCCCTGCAACTGCTCAACGTCAACACCTGCGATCAAGCCTGGAAACTGCTGATCGACGGTAACCCGCAGGACGGCACCGCCATCGGCAATCAAGTGCTCGACGCGGTGCTCAACCAGCAGAAACAGCTTGAACTGGAAATCAAACTGCAAGATGCCAATGGCCGCGACCAGCACTTGTGGCTGGTCCTGCGTCTGCCGGAAGACCAGGACGACTATAAAGCGGTGATCCTGAGCATTACCGACATCACCAGCCGCAAGCTCGTCGAACTGTCGCTGTTGGAGCGTGAAGGATTCTGGTCCGACGTGGTACGCACCGTGCCGGATCATCTGTACGTGCAGGACGTGATCAGCCAGCGAATGATTTTCAGCAACCACCACCTGGGCCAGACACTCGGTTACAACCGCACCGAGCTGCACCAGATGGGCGAGTACTTCTGGGAAATCCTGCTGCACCCCGAAGATGCCGACTTCTACCACCGCTCGCGCCAAACCCAGCGGCAGACCGGTTACAGACAATTGATGCAATGCCAGCTGCGCTTCCGCCACCGGGATGGTAAATGGCGGCGTTTCGACATCCGTGAACAGGCGCTGGCGCGGGACAAGCACGATCAGGTCACACGGATCATCGGCGTGGCCAAGGACATCACCGAGCAGATCGAAGCCAGTGAGTCCCTGCGCGACAGCGAGCAGCGTTACCGGATGCTCGCCGAAAGCATCAGCGACGTGATTTTCTCAACCGACAGCAAGTTGGCGCTCAACTACGTCAGCCCGTCGGTGCAAGCCGTGCTGGGCTACGACGCCGACTGGATTTTCCAGAACGGCTGGCAATCGACCATCGCCAACCCGCAACAGCTGACCGGCATTTACAGCCTGATGGACCGGGTCAGCAAAGCGCTGAATAAACCCGACCAACTGGCGCTGTTGCGCAGCCAGGTGCAGACCCAACTGTTTTTGTTCGACTGCCTGCGGGCCGACGGGCGAAAAATTCCTATCGAACTGCGGCTGGTGCTGGTCTGGGACGAACACGGTGCATTCGAAGGCGTGCTGGGCGTCGGTCGCGACATCAGCCAGCAACGCCGGGCCGAAAAAGACCTGCGCATGGCCGCGACCGTATTTGAGCACTCGACCTCGGCGATCCTGATCACCGACCCGGCCGGCTACATCGTCCAGGCCAACGAAGCCTTCAGCCGTGTCAGCGGTTATGCGGTGGAGCAGGTGCTCGACCAATTGCCGAACATGCTGACCGTCGACGATCAGCAGGAAGCCCATCTGCGTTACGTGCTCAAGCAATTGCATCAGCACAGCACGTGGGAAGGCGAAGTCTGGCTCAAACGACGCAATGGCGAGCATTACCCGGCCTGGGTCGGGATCACGGCGGTGCTGGATGACGAAGGCGATCTGGCCAGCTACGTGTGCTTCTTCAGCGACATCAGCGAGCGCAAGGCCAGTGAGCAGCGGATTCACCGCCTCGCCTATTACGACGCCCTGACCCACCTGCCCAACCGCACACTGTTCCAGGATCGCCTGCACACGGCACTGCAATCAGCCGAGCGGCAGAAGTCCTGGGTGGTGCTGATGTTCCTCGACCTGGACCGCTTCAAACCGATCAACGACTCCCTGGGCCACGCCGCCGGCGATCGCATGCTCAAGGAAATGGCCACGCGCCTGCTCGGCTGTGTCGATGAAGACGACACCGTGGCGCGCATGGGCGGCGATGAATTCACCTTGCTGCTGCAACCGCGGGCCAACCGTGAAATTGCCTTGAACCGTGCGATTCATGTGGCCGAACAGATTCTTGCCAGCCTGGTGAAACCGTTCGTGCTTGAAGGCCGCGAGTTCTTCGTCACCGCCAGTATCGGCATCGCCCTGAGCCCTCAGGACGGTAACGAACTCAGCCAGCTGATGAAAAACGCCGACACCGCGATGTATCACGCCAAGGAGCGTGGCAAGAACAACTTCCAGTTCTATCAGGCCGATATGAACGCCAGCGCCCTGGAGCGTCTGGAACTGGAAAGCGACTTGCGTCACGCCCTGGAGCAGAACGAATTCGTCCTCTACTACCAACCGCAGTTCAGCGGCGATGGCAAACGCCTGACCGGCGCTGAAGCCTTGCTGCGCTGGCGCCATCCGCGACGCGGTCTGGTGCCGCCGGGAGATTTCATTCCGGTGCTCGAAGAGCTCGGTCTGGTGGTGGATGTCGGCGACTGGGTGATCAGCGAGGCCTGCCGTCAACTCAAGACCTGGCATCAGGCCAAGGTTCGGGTGCCGAAGGTGTCGGTGAACATTTCGGCCCGGCAATTCTCCGACGGCCAACTCGGGACGCGGATCGCCACCATCCTCAGGGAAACCGGCCTGCCGCCGGCATGCCTGGAGCTGGAACTGACCGAAAGTATTCTGATGCGCGAAGTCAGCGAAGCGATGCAGATTCTCGCCGGGCTGAAAAATCTCGGCCTGAGCATTGCGGTCGATGACTTCGGCACCGGTTACTCATCGCTCAACTACCTCAAGCAGTTCCCGATCGACGTGCTGAAAATCGACCGCACCTTCGTCGACGGCCTGCCGTCGGGTGAGCAGGATGCGCAGATTGCCCGCGCGATCATCGCCATGGCCCACAGCCTCAATCTGGCGGTTATCGCCGAGGGCGTGGAAACCCACGAGCAACTCGACTTCCTGCGTGAGCATGGTTGCGACGAGGTTCAGGGCTATCTGTTCGGCCGTCCGATGCCGGCGAACCGGTTTGAAGCGCAGTTCAGCAATGATGCGTTGTTCATGTTCGACTGAGGCCTTGTGGTGTTGCGGGCGGCCTCTTCGCGAGCAAGCCAGCTCCCACAGGGGAACGCATTTCAAAATGTGGGAGCGGGCTTGCTCGCGAAGAGGCCCTCCGACGCACCGCATATCTGGTCATGAAGCCCACTTGTCTGCGACATGATGTCCTTTCATATGCCATCTAAAACCCATTGGGTTAGAATGCTCCCCTTTTCTGCCCCGATCCTTGAGGACCGCCATGTTCAGCCGTGATTTGACTATTGCCAAGTACGACGCCGATCTCTTTGCCGCCATGGAGCAAGAAGCTCAGCGCCAGGAAGAACACATCGAGTTGATCGCTTCGGAAAACTACACCAGCCCTGCGGTCATGGAAGCTCAAGGCTCGGTACTGACCAACAAGTACGCCGAAGGCTACCCGGGCAAGCGCTACTACGGTGGTTGCGAGTTCGTCGACGTGGTCGAGCAACTGGCCATCGACCGTGCAAAAGAACTGTTCGGCGCTGATTACGCCAACGTTCAACCGCACGCCGGTTCGCAAGCCAACAGCGCCGTTTACCTGGCTCTGCTGCAAGCGGGCGACACCATCCTGGGCATGAGCCTGGCGCACGGTGGTCACCTGACCCACGGTGCCAGCGTTTCTTCCTCCGGCAAGCTGTACAACGCCGTTCAATACGGCATCGACGGCAACGGCCTGATCGACTACGACGAAGTCGAGCGTCTGGCGGTTGAACACAAGCCGAAAATGATCGTGGCCGGTTTCTCTGCCTACTCGCAGATCCTCGACTTCCCGCGTTTCCGTGAAATCGCTGACAAGGTTGGCGCCTACCTGTTCGTCGACATGGCCCACGTGGCCGGTCTGGTCGCCGCTGGCGTCTACCCGAACCCGGTGCCTTTCGCTGACGTCGTGACCACCACCACGCACAAGACCCTGCGCGGTCCACGTGGCGGTCTGATCCTGGCTCGCGCCAACGCCGACATCGAGAAGAAACTGAACTCCGCGGTGTTCCCGGGTGCCCAGGGTGGCCCGCTGGAGCACGTGATCGCCGCCAAAGCGATCTGCTTCAAGGAAGCACTGCAACCTGAGTTCAAGACCTACCAGCAACAAGTGGTGAAAAACGCCCAGGCCATGGCCGGTGTGTTCATCGAGCGCGGCTTCGACGTAGTATCCGGCGGGACTGAAAACCACCTGTTCCTGCTGTCGCTGATCAAGCAGGAAATCTCCGGTAAAGACGCCGACGCCGCTCTGGGCAAAGCGTTCATCACCGTGAACAAGAACTCCGTGCCAAACGATCCCCGCTCCCCGTTCGTCACCTCCGGCCTGCGCTTCGGTACTCCGGCTGTGACCACTCGTGGCTTCAAGGAAGCAGAGTGCAAAGAGCTGGCCGGCTGGATCTGCGACATCCTGGCGGACCTGAACAACGAAGCGGTGATCGACTCCGTTCGTGAGAAGGTCAAGGCCATCTGCAAGAAGCTGCCGGTATACGGCGCCTAATCAGCCCGCAGAACCGCAGCAATGAAAAAACCGGCCAGTGATGGCCGGTTTTTTTTCGTCCGCAATTTTTTTCAAACCGCGAAAAGGCTCAAGGTCGGGGCATTGCGTCCAACTGGTAAGACCGGTCATGCCAATGACTCAAAAATCGCTTGCGATCACCCAAAAACAGCGCCTAGACTGCGCCTGCACTGGACATACCGGTAAGACCACAATAATTAAGTCCTGAATCTGATGCGCGAAGCGCACGGCAGCCAGGACACCGACCAGGATTCCTCCCATGCTCAGATGGTGCTCGCGTTCAATCTTCCTCCAAGTGGTTCTCGGACTGGTGCTCGGCATCGTCTGCGGGCTGACCCTTCCTGAATACTCCGCCCAGCTCAAACCTCTCGGCGATGGCTTCATCAAACTGATCAAGATGCTCATCGGTCTGATCGTGTTCTGCGTAGTGGTCAGCGGCATCAGCGGTGCCGGCGACCTGAAGAAGGTCGGACGCATCGGCCTGAAATCGGTGATCTACTTCGAAATCCTGACCACCATCGCCCTGGTGATTGGTCTGGTGTTCGCTTTCAGCACCGGCATCGGCAGCGGCGCGAACATTCATCTGGATCAGCTCTCTGCTGCCGACATGGGCGACATCGCCCAGCGCGGTCAGCACATGCACACCACCACGCAGTTCCTGATGGACCTGATCCCGACCTCGGTAATCGGCGCCTTCGCGGAGAACAACATTCTGCAAGTCCTGCTGTTTTCGGTGCTGTTCGGCAGTGCGCTGAATCTGGTGGGCGAAGCGGCCTCCGGTATTTCCCGGTTGATCAACGAACTCAGCCACGTGATTTTCCGCATCATGGGCATGATCGTGCGCCTCGCGCCGATTGGTGTGTTCGGGGCGATTGCCTTCACGACCAGCAAATATGGCTTGGACTCGTTGCAACACCTGGGCAGCCTGGTCGGCCTGTTTTACCTGACCTGTTTCGCGTTTGTGTCAGTGATTCTCGGCCTGGTGATGCGCCTGTCCGGCCTGCGGATGTGGCCATTGCTCAAGTACCTGCGCGAAGAACTGCTGATCGTCATGGGCACCGCTTCTTCCGACGCCGTGCTGCCACAAATCATGCGCAAGCTTGAGCATCTGGGCATCGGCAGTTCGACGGTCGGGTTGGTGATTCCTACCGGTTACTCGTTCAATCTGGACGGTTTCTCGATCTACCTGACCCTGGCCATCGTGTTCATCGCCAATGCCACCGGCACGCCGCTGGCCATGACCGACCTGCTGACGATTCTGCTAGTGTCGTTGATCACCTCCAAAGGTGCCCACGGGATTCCCGGCTCGGCGCTGGTGATTCTCGCGGCGACACTGACGGCGATCCCGGCGATTCCGGTGGTCGGCCTGGTGCTGGTGTTGGCAGTGGACTGGTTCATGGGCATCGGCCGGGCGCTGACCAACCTGATCGGCAACTGCGTCGCCACGGTGGCCATTGCGCGCTGGGAAAAAGACATCGATATCCAACGGGCGAACAAAGTACTTTCTGGCCAGGTGGGTTATACCTTCCAGCCGAGAAAACCTGTCGGCCCGGCACATCAGCAGGAATTCTGAATAATCGCCGTGTCTGCCCACGGGCAGGCACGGTCATCAATCGTTTTGGATGCTCATGGAGCGAACAGTGATCACCTCGTCAACCGTCGTCAATTCAGTCGTAGAGAAACTCCGGGCCGCTTTGGCCCGTGGTCAGTGGCGCTCCGGCGAGATGCTGCCGGGGCAGCGTGAGCTGGCCGAACAACTGGGCATCAGCCGCCCGAGCCTGCGCGAAGCCGTCATCGTGCTGGAAACCCTCGGGCTGGTGCGCTCCATGCCGGGTAAGGGCGTGGTGGTGCTGGAGGCCAATCTCAGCGACAGTCAAAGCCACGACCGCGCAGTCGCCGGTGCGAGCCTGGAAGACGTGCTGCAACTGCGCTACACGCTGGAACCGTTCATTGTCGGCCTGGTGGCGCAGTCGATCAGCAGCAAGGAAGTCGGGCAACTGCGCCTGACCCTGATGGACATGCGCGAAGCGCTGGAAGCCAACGACAGCGAAGCCGGGGTGAACGCCTACATCGCGTTCCACGAAGAGCTGTTCACACTGACCTCGAACCCGATTTTCCAGAGTGTGGTGCAACAGACCAGCAACGCTCTCAAGCAAAGCGCCGACGTGCTGCGCAACTCTCCGGAGCATTTGGCTGAGCGCCTTGAGGAGAACGAAGCCGTGGTGCGCGCTATTCGCAGCAAAAACAGCGCCCAGGCCAGCGCCGAAATGCGTCGGCACATCCTTCGGGAAGGCCAGCGGATGGGCATCGAATTGAATATTCCGGACGACAACCTCGTCACTTGAGTCCGCTTCGAACTGGAGACAAGCCATGAACAGCTTCGCCTCACCGCAAATCCTCACTGCCCTGCCCTTCCCGCGAGCGAACACCGGGAAGCCGTCAGCGGATGATCTCTACTCACGGATATTCGATGCCATTCTCGAACAGCGCATCGTCCCCGGCAGTCGCTTCACCGAAGAAAGCCTGGGAGATATGTTCGGGGTGAGCCGCAGCAGCATCCGCCAGGTGCTGACGCGCCTGTCTCATCAGCAGATCATCATCCTTCGCACCCATCATCGTCCCCGGGTCGCCGCGACAGATGTCGAGCAGACTCGGCAGACGCTTCACGCCCGGCGACTGACCGAGCTCACGCTGGTGCGGCTGGCCTGTCAGCAGCCTCGCCCGCAAGACCTCAATCGTCTGCGCGACTTGATCGATAGTGAGCGCCGGTGTCTGGAGCGCGATCAGCGTGGCCCGGCGATTCGGTTGTCAGGGGAGTTTCACTTGCAGTTGGCCGAAATGGCGGGGAATGCACCTTTGGCGCATTTTCTTGGCAGTCTGGTGCCGCTTACTTCACTGGCGATTGCGCAGTTTGATGCACAGGCCGAGGGTTATTGCGTGTGGCAGGTGCATGAGAGGATTCTGGATGCGGTTGAGAGTAGGGATGCGGTAATGGCAGAGACTTTGCTCAGCCAACACCTGGATCATTTGGAGGCGGTATTGCTGAACTCACAACCAATATTCCGCCAGAATCGTGTTGCTGGTTAGATCGCCTTCGCGAGCAAGCCCGCTCCTACAGTTGATCGCATTCCAACTGGAAGCACTCGGTCAAAAGTGGGAGCGGGCTTGCTCGCGAAAGCGCACTTGAGTGCGCTGATAATGTCGAGCCTTACTCCGCCGCTACCCGCGCAAACCCCTCACGAATCTTCTCTTCCGGCAAATCATCGGCAATGAACACGATCACGCTTTCACGCGTTTCATCGTCTGCCCATTCGGTGTCCCAATCGAATCCGTACAACTTCAACACCCCCTGAAACACCATGCGCCGCGGCTCGCCAAGGATGTTCAACACGCCTTTGTAGCGCAGCAGTTGCTTGCCATGGTCTTCCAGCAGTTCGTTCATGAACTCGCTGAGCTTGTCGATATCCAGCGGCTTGTCGGTGCGCAGCACCAGGCTGGAAATGCGGTCGATGGACGGCGCTTTGCTCACCGGGCGCAGGCTGACGCCACCACCCAGGTCGGCATTGAGATTGAAGCCGCGCACGTCGAGCAATTCGGCCAGATCGATCTTGCCGTGCTCGACCACGCGGATCGGTGCGCGACGGTTGATGCGGGTCAGGCGCTCGCTCAGCGCGGTAAAGGTCGCCTCGTCCACCAGATCGCGTTTGCTCACCAGCAAGCGGTCGGCGAAACCGATCTGCGCCTGGGCGATGGTTTGAGTCAGGTGAGTGTCAGCGTGCGCCGCATCGACCAGGGTGATGATGCCGTCGAGGATGTAGCGCTCGCGCAGCTCTTCATCGATGAAAAAGGTTTGGGCCACAGGTGCCGGGTCGGCCAGGCCGGTGCATTCGATCACCAGACGGTCGAAGGCGATTTCGCCGCTGTCCAGGCGTTCGAGCAGCAGGTACAAAGCCTTGGTCAGGTCGGTGTGGATGGTGCAGCAGACGCAGCCGTTGGACAGCGTCATCACTTGCACCGGTTCGTCGCCCAACAGCTGGGTGTCGATACCGGCGTCGCTGAATTCGTTCTCGATCACGGCGATTTTCAGGCCGTGTTCGGCTTTGAGCAGGTAGCGCAATAGCGTGGTTTTTCCCGCGCCGAGAAAGCCACTGAGGATTGTTACCGGGATGGGAGAGGACAAACGGGTTCTCCTGTTTCACAAAGTTAAAAAACAACACAAAACAAATGTGGGAGCGGGCTTGCTCGCGAAGAGGTCGTGTCAGTCGACATTAACGTTGAATGACACACCGCTTTCGCGAGCAAGTCGGATCGCCGCACCGCCGCTCCCACAGGGATTGCATCAGCCAGGCTGTTGCTTCAACAGCACTTCGGCCCACCCTTGCCACCGTAACGAGCTTCCTGACGTTCCCGGAAGAACATCTCATAGCTCATCACCGGTTTGTCCGGGTGTTTGGTTTGCATGTGCTCGACGTAATTGTCGTAGTCGGGCATGCCGACCATCAGGCGCGCAGCCTGACCGAGGTATTTACCGAGGCGACTCAGGTCATTGAACATGCTGCAATCCTCGATTACGCATCCGGCAGAGCCTGGAATGGCGCTTCTTTATCCGTACGTTCCTTGCTGCCCCAGGCGGAAATACCGACCTTGAGCGCATAGAACAGGATACTGAATACCACGAACAGGAACAGCGCGGTCAGCGTTGCGTTGGTGTAGGCGTTGAAGATCACGTGCTGCATCTGCGTGATGTCCTTGGCCGGGGCGAGGATCTGACCGTTGGCCAGCGCATCGCTGTATTTCTTGGCCAGCGACAGGAAGCCGATCGCCGGGTTGGCGTCGAACAGCTTGATGAAGCCGGCGGTGGTGGTGCAGATCAGCAGCCACACGGCGGGCAGCATGGTCACCCAGACGTAGCGCTGGCGTTTCATTTTGATCAGCACAACGGTCGCCAGCATCAGCGCGATACCGGCGAGCATCTGGTTGGAGATGCCGAACAGCGGCCACAAGGTGTTGATCCCGCCCAATGGGTCGATCACGCCCTGGTACAGCAACCATCCCCACATCGCCACACAACCGGCGGTGGCGATCAGGTTGGCGGTCCAGGATTCCGTGCGCCGCAGCGCCGGCACGAAGGAGCCGAGCAAGTCCTGGAGCATGAAGCGTCCGGCACGGGTACCGGCGTCGACGGCGGTCAGGATGAACAGCGCTTCGAACAGGATCGCGAAGTGGTACCAGAATGCCATGGTGTTTTCACCCGGCAACACGCTGTGCAGGATCTGCGCAATACCGACCGCCAGGGTCGGCGCACCGCCGGCACGGGCCAGGATGGTGGTTTCACCAATGTCATGGGCCACCGCTTGCAGCGCTTCCGGGGTGATTGCAAAGCCCCAGCTGCTGACGGTTTGTGCCACGGCCACCACATCACCGCCGACGACTGCCGCCGGACTGTTCATGGCGAAGTACACGCCTGGCTCGATCACCGAAGCAGCAACCATGGCCATGATGGCGACGAAGGACTCCATCAGCATGCCGCCGTAACCGATGTAACGGGCGTTGACTTCGTTATCCAGCAACTTCGGTGTGGTGCCGGAGGAGATCAGCGCGTGGAAACCGGAGACCGCGCCACAGGCGATGGTGATGAACAGGAACGGGAACAGACCGCCTTTCCATACCGGGCCGGTGCCATCGATGAACTGGGTCAGCGCCGGCATTTTCAGCTCGGGCATGGTGATCAGGATGCCGATTGCCAACGCCACGATGGTGCCGATTTTCAGGAAGGTCGACAGGTAGTCCCGCGGCGCCAGAATCAGCCACACCGGTAACGAGGCGGCCACGAAACCGTAACCGACCAGCATCCACGTAATCTGCACGCCAGTGAAGCTGAACGCCTTGGCCCAGACCGGATCAGCGGCAATCTGCCCGCCCAGCCAGATAGAACCGAGCAGCAGCAACACGCCGACAACGGAGATTTCACCGATGCGACCCGGACGGATGTAGCGCATGTAAATGCCCATGAACATCGCGATCGGGATGGTCGCCATCACCGTGAAAATACCCCACGGGCTCTCGGCCAGGGCTTTCACAACGATCAGTGCCAGCACCGCGAGGATGATGATCATGATCAGGAAGCAGCCAAACAGCGCGATGGTCCCGGGGATGCGGCCCATTTCTTCACGGACCATATCGCCGAGGGAACGGCCGTTGCGGCGAGTGGACATGAACAGGACCATGAAGTCCTGAACGGCACCGGCCAGCACCACGCCGGCGATCAGCCACAGCGTACCGGGCAGGTAGCCCATCTGCGCCGCCAGGACCGGACCGACCAGCGGCCCCGCACCAGCGATCGCCGCGAAGTGGTGACCGAAGAGAATGTGTTTGTTGGTCGGCACGTAGTCCAGACCGTCATTATTGAGCACGGCGGGGGTGGCCCGTCGCGGGTCGAGTTGCATCACGTTGTTAGCGATGAACAGACTGTAGTAACGATACGCAACCAGATAGATGGCCACAGCGGCGACCACAATCCACAAGGCATTGATCGCCTCGCCTCGGCGCAATGCCACTACACCAAGGGCGCACGCCCCTACGATTGCCAGCAGCAGCCAGGGTAGGTGGCGTAGCAGGCTATTATTATTTTTCATTTTATGATTCCAGCCAGGGTGGACAAGAAAGACAGCCATCCCGAGTTTAGCGCTAACGGCCGCAAAGGCCATCCCCCGACATGGGTTGAGCCATCACTTTGCTGGCAGCCTTTGACAATGCGGGTCTATAGTCAGCGAACATTTACGAGGATTGCGCCATGAGCGAGCACCCTGCCGATCGCCGCCGCTTCAAACGTATTGCGTTCGATGCCCGAACCGAGCTGAGCCAGGGGGAATTCATCTGGCCGGTGAAGTTGATCGACCTGTCCCTTAAGGGACTGTTGATCGAAAAGCCCGAACCGTGGCTGGGGAATCGGGAGTGGCATTTCCTGGTCGATATTCATCTCAACGAGGACGTCGCCATCAAGATGGATGTGCAACTGACCCACGATGATCATGGTCAGCTCGGGTTCGTCTGCCGACATATCAGCCTGGAATCCATCGAACGCTTGCGGCGGTTGGTTGAACTCAACCTGGGGGATCCGCAGGAACTGGAGCGCGAATTGGGCGCCTTGATCAGTATTTGAAGACCAATACAAACCCTGTGGGAGCGAGCTTGCTCCCACAGGGTTTGTGTTCTATCTGGAAGGTTATTCGAAGAGGGCGTCCAACGCCTGTTCCAGACGCGTCACGGCGATAATCTGCAACCCCGGCGGCGCCTCTTTCGGCGCATTGCCCTTGGGCACGATGGCGCGCTTGAAGCCGTGTTTGGCGGCTTCTTTCAAGCGTTCCTGGCCGCTCGGTACCGGGCGTACTTCGCCGGAAAGCCCGACCTCGCCGAACACCAGCAGATCATGGGGCAGTGGCCGGTTGCGCAAACTGGACATGACCGCCGCCATCAGCGCCAGATCCGATGCCGTTTCCAGCACCTTCACCCCGCCCACCACGTTGAGAAACACATCCTGATCGTGGGTCGGAATGCCGCCGTGACGGTGCAGCACCGCCAACAACATCGCCAGTCGATTCTGGTCCAGCCCCAGCGTTACCCGACGTGGATTGGCCAGGTGACTGTCGTCCACCAGCGCCTGGACTTCCACCAGCATCGGCCGCGTCCCTTCCCACGTCGCCATGACCACACTGCCCGGCACTTCTTCCTGCGCACGGGTGAGAAAAATCGCCGAAGGGTTGGAGACTTCCTTCAAGCCCTTGTCGGTCATACCGAACACGCCCAGTTCGTTGACGGCGCCGAAACGGTTTTTCACCGCTCGCAGCAAACGCAAACGCCCATCGGATTCGCCTTCGAAATACAGCACCGTGTCGACCATGTGTTCCAGCACTCGCGGCCCGGCCAATGCACCTTCTTTCGTCACGTGACCGACCAGGAAAATGGCCGTGCCGCTCTGCTTGGCATAGCGCACCAACAACGCCGCGCTTTCCCTGACCTGGGACACGCCGCCCGGTGCCGATTGCAGTTGCTCGGTGAAGATCGTCTGAATCGAGTCGATCACCATCACCTTGGGTTTTTCCTGCCGTGCGGTGGCGATGATGGTCTCGATGCAGGTTTCGGTCATCACCCGCAGTTGATCCTGAGGCAAGCCGAGACGGCGGGCGCGCATGGCCACTTGCTGCTGGGATTCTTCGCCGGTGACGTACAGCGCCGGCATGACTTTGGCGAGGTTGCACAAGGTTTGCAGCAGAATGGTCGATTTGCCGATGCCCGGATCACCGCCGATCAACACCACCGAGCCATCCACCAGGCCGCCACCCAACACCCGATCGAGCTCGCTGGACGCTGTGGAAAAACGCGGGATTTCTTCGACGCTAACTTCGGCCAGGGTCTTGATCTGTGCCTGTTGGCCGGTCCAGCCGGTGCGACCGCTGGGGGCTGCGGCGCCACCGCTCTCCACCATGGTTTCGGTCAGGGTGTTCCAGGCCCCGCACTCACCGCACTGGCCAGCCCACTTGGGGAAGGTTGAGCCGCACTCGGTGCAGCCGTACATGCGCTTGGCCTTGGCCATCTGAACTCCCGGCAAAAACCGCGATGATAGCTCAGCTGGTGCGGATCAGCGCAGCGAAGTTACCCAGCGGCTCTTCGGTAGCAACTTGCTCAGCCCCTGGAATATATTAAGCGCATTACTAATCATAAAAACTTGTACAACTTCCCACCCCGACATACCCAATAAAATACTAGTCTTACCCAATGAAACAAAAATCGGAACCTGTACAAATCTTAGTCATTTAAAACCTGAACGTACAACCCAACTATTAAACCAACCTTATAATAGGAACAACCAAGCCAATGGAAATATAATGGCGTTCTGATATTTAGCACAGGTAATTTGTTTGAGGCGCGAGCCTTTATACCTTGCAGACCATTTATATAAAAACTTCATATACCGCACGTTGTCTTGCATCAACCCAGTGCGAATGCCCCTACTTTCTATAGTTCTATCCTGCACCTCCCGCCACTCGGTAGAGGGATAAAATGTTCAGCGGGCGCGCTGGTGGCCCCAGTCCAAAGCAGCTACCCCAAGCAAGAGTGATGGTATTTTCAAACTTTTTACCGCCGAGAAGGGCGGTAGCAGGCACGCTCTATAAGCAGTTGCTTCGAGCAGGATGCGCCATGCTGATTTACACTGCGTTCACCAACCTCATCTGTAACAAGGAAATAACCTATGGGCGTGATAAGTGAGTTCAAGGCCTTCGCGGTCAAAGGTAACGTGGTCGACATGGCCGTCGGTATCATCATCGGTGCCGCCTTCGGCAAGATCGTTTCATCGTTTGTCGGCGACGTGGTGATGCCACCCATTGGCCTGCTGATCGGGGGGGTGGACTTCAGTGACCTGGCCATCACACTCAAAGCAGCCAACGGCGATATCCCGGCGGTAGTGCTGGCGTACGGCAAATTCATCCAGAGCCTGATTGACTTCATCATCGTCGCCTTCGCGATCTTCATGGGCGTCAAAGCCATCAACCGCCTGAAACGCGAAGAAGCCGTTGCGCCAACGCTGCCACCGGTTCCGACCAAGGAAGAAGAGTTGCTGGAAGAGATCCGCGATCTGCTCAAGGCTCAGAACAACCGGCCCTGAACGCGTTAGTCAAACAAGAAGCGGCGCCCTTGAGGCGCCGTTTTTTTACCAGTAGTTTTCCACCGCCACTTGCCCGGGTCGGCGACTGAGGCTCAAGTGCATGTGGCGCTGTTTGAGCAATTTGCGCGTGTCATCGATCATCTGCGGATTGCCGCAGAGCATGACCCTCGAGTGCTCGGCCGTCAGCGCCAGGCCTGCCGCCTGCTCCAGCTCGCCATTTTCGATCAGCGCAGTGATCCGGCCGCTCAAAGCGCCATGATGCTGCTCGCGTGTGACCGTGGTGATGAACTGCAGTTTGTGCGCAAACTCCGCTAAATAGTCGCGCTGGGCCAACCCGCTGACGAGGTCCTGATAAGCCAGTTCCCGGGCTTCGCGCACACTGTAGACCAGGATGATTCGTTCGAATTTCTCCCAGACCTCGAAGTCCTGCAGGATCGACAGAAACGGCGCCAGGCCGGTGCCTGTGGATAACAGCCAGAGATCACGGCCGTCGACAAAGCGATCCAGCGTCAGGTAACCAAAGGCCTGCCGCTCTACCAGCAGCGTATCGCCGACTCCGAGCCGACTCAGCTCACTGGTGAACTCCCCCCCCGGCACCACAATGGAAAAGAATTCGAGGAACTCGTCATAGGGCGACGACACCATGGAATAGGCGCGCCATACGGTGCTGCCGTCAGCCTTGGTAACGCCCAGCCGGGCGAATTGCCCTGCACGAAAACGAAAACCCGGATCCCGGGTGGTCCGCAGGGTAAACAGACTGGGGGTCAGCGACTGGACGTCGAGCAAGGTCTGACGAGTGAACTTTTCTGCACTGGCGGTCATGGGGTGCTCCATTCAACAGATAGCCACAGTGTCCCGCAAAGCGGAGGGCTTAAACACCGATGATTTGTAGTGGCTTTAGCCAGGGATTCATTCACATTAACTTCATGATACGACTTAACATTAACCACCCAGTTAACGCACAAATCCAAGGCTGATTAAAGTAAGCCAGACATTTCGTTATCTATACCAGCACGCCCTAACGTTAGAACCAGATACTTGTTTAAAAATCGCAAACCAAGCCAAAAAATCTCACACGAACATAGGAAACATCCTACACTCGGCTCGTGCCAGATCATTGGATCCAAAAAAGGCACTCCCAAGTAACATCACACCTGGAGATACACAATGGAGAGGTGGAAGGAATCACAGCTCAACCAATTATCGCGAACAACGGAGATTGATATCGCCTACCGGATTTCACTGGGTTTCGCGAAAAATATAGGCTTTAAATTTTTCGCCTTTTCAACAACATACCCAATAAAAACTGACCACTTCAATACAGTCCAGCTCAACAATTACCCTACGGACTGGAACATTGAATATGAACAAAAAAATTTCAGCGCAATAGACCCGGTAGTGGCTCACTGCACTCATTCCAGGCTGCCTGTCCTTTGGAGCGAAGAACTTTTTTCCAAGACCCCATGGTTGTGGGACTCGCTTGAGAAACAAGGATTGCAGCATGGCTGGTCCCAATCGGTCCATGACGAGGACAGTGGTGTTTGCAGCATTCTGAGCCTGGCCAGAAGCCATTGCCCGATCACTGCGTTTGAGCTGTATGAAAATCTCGGTTTTTCAGTATTCATCGGGCGCCACCTGCATGCGTTGATCGCACAGACACTGCCCAGGAAATCGACCAAGCCACCCGTGCCGCATTTGTCCCCCCGCGAGATCGATGTATTAAAACTGGCGGCTGATGGCAAGACTGCATATGAGAGTGCCAGAATCCTCAATCTCAGCGCACGCACGGTCAATTTTCATGTGCAAAGCGCGATTCTGAAACTGGGGGTCAATAACAAGATTTCGGCAGTCATCGCCGCCACCAAGGACGGTTTTCTAAATAGCAGCGCGATGCGTTGACCCAAAAAACCTGCAAGTAATCCAAAAGAAAAAAACGTACCATTTGCGGTCCTTCTTGAGTGTTGACGTGTGAACCTTCACGACGCAGTGCACTCGGACGGTCACGCCCGCTACAACGCCCTTGGGCCGCGGGACACCTATTGATGACCCCGTTGATTACCCAGAGCCCCGCCTCATGCCCTTGCTCGAAACACCCTTCGCCCGACTCGACCTGATCCGCCAGCCCGAACAGCAGAACGAACCGCTGCAGGCATTTGATGCCGCAGACGAATACCTGCTCACCCATCTGGCTGACCAACAGCCCTCGGCCGACACTCGGGTTTTGGTACTCAACGACAGCTTTGGCGCATTGGCCGCCAGCCTGGCGGGCAAGGTTCAAGTGACCAGCAGCGGTGACTCGTTCCTGGCCTTTCAGGGACTGGAAAAAAATCTGATCCGTAACGGCCAGGCATTTGATGCGGTGCCAAGCGTACCTGCCAGTGAAGCCTTTTCAGGCCCCTTTGACCGGGTACTGATCCGGGTACCGAAAACCCTTGCCTTGCTGGAAGAGCAATTGATTCGTTTGCAGGGTCAACTGGCGCCGGGGGCTCAGGTGATTGCTGCGGCGATGATCAAGCATTTGCCCCGCGCCGCGGGCGATCTGCTGGAACGCTACATCGGCCCGGTGCAGGCCTCGTTGGCGGTGAAGAAGGCTCGGCTATTGATCGCGACTGCTGAAGTCAAAGCGCCTGTCGTGTCCCCCTACCCGACCCGTTATCGACTCGACGCCCCTGAGATCGAACTGCTGAATCACGCCAATGTGTTCTGCCGCGAAGGCCTGGACATCGGCACGCGAGCTTTTTTACCGCACCTGCCAAAGAACCTCGGTTCAGCGCGGGTTGCCGACCTGGGATGTGGCAACGGGGTTTTGGCCATCGCCAGCGCCCTGCAAAACCCCGAGGCCCACTACACGCTCGTGGACGAATCGTTCATGGCCGTGCAATCGGCAGCCGAAAACTGGCGCGCGGCGCTCGGTGACCGGGAAGTGGTTGTACGTGCCGACGATGGTTTGGCGGGTCAGGAACCTCAGTCTCTGGACGTGGTGTTGTGCAACCCACCGTTTCACCAACAACAAGTCGTCGGCGACTTCCTGGCCTGGCGCATGTTCCAGCAGGCCCGAGAGGCTCTGGTGGTGGGTGGCGCGTTGTACATCGTCGGCAACCGTCATCTGGGTTATCACAGCAAGCTCGCGCGGTTGTTCCGCGGTGTCGAGCAAGTGGCGGCCACACCCAAGTTCGTGATCCTTAAAGCCCGCAAATAATCCAAGGCAAAAAAAACCCTCCAGCAAAGGAGGGTTGTAAATCCGTGCCGCAAGGCAACGGGATGGGATCTGGTGCAAAAAATCAGTGGGTCGTCAGGCCCGCGGCATTCATGAACATGCGCATCAGGCTGGCCACGATGAACAGCGCCACAACGCTGCCGGTCCAGATCATCGCCAGCCAGCCGAGTCGCTGCCAGAGCGGCTTTTTCTCTGCTGCTTCGATTTCCTGCAAGGAATGTTTACCCGCCTTCATCGCAATCTCCTCTGACGAAATGACACAGGTCTCAGCCCTGTGCCACTGTCGCGTGCTCTAGTGGTAACCATCTTCGTGGGTGACCTTGCCGCGGAACACGTAATAGCTCCAGAAGGTGTAACCCAGGATGAACGGGATGATGAACAGCGTGCCCACCAGCATGAAGCCCTGGCTTTGCGGCGGTGCGGCGGCGTCCCAGATCGAGATCGACGGCGGCACGATGTTCGGCCACAGGCTGATGCCCAGACCGCTGTAGCCGAGGAAGATCAGCACCAAGGTCAGCAGGAATGGCGTGTAGTGCGCATTGCGAGCCACCGCACGGATCAGACCGTACATGGTCACCAGCACCAGAATCGGCACCGGCAGGAACCAGAACAGGTTCGGCAGGGTGAACCAGCGAGCGGCAATCTCGGCGTGGGCCAGCGGGGTCCAGATGCTGACGATACCGATCACTGCCAACACCACGAAAGCCAGCGGTCGAGCCAGGTCATGCATCTGCTCCTGCAACTTGCCTTCGGTCTTCATGATCAGCCAGGTGCATCCGAGCAGCGCATAAGCCACCACCAGCGCCAGGCCGCAGAACAGGGTGAACGGCGTCAACCAGTCCAGTGAGCCACCGGCAAATTGGCGATTGACCACCGGCAACCCATCAATGAACGCACCCAACGCCACGCCCTGGAAAAAGGTGGCGGCGACCGAGCCCCCGATGAACGCCTTGTCCCAGAGATGGCGCTTGTCGTCCCGGGCCTTGAAGCGGAACTCGAACGCCACGCCGCGGAAGATCAGCCCGATCAGCATAAAAATCAACGGCAGGTACAACGCCGAAAGCACCACCGAATAGGCCAGCGGAAAGGCACCGAACAACGCTGCGCCGCCCAGCACCAGCCAGGTTTCGTTACCGTCCCAGACCGGCGCGACGGTGTTCATCATCACGTCACGATCGGTCTTGCCCGGAATGAACGGGAAGAGAATCCCGATCCCCAAATCAAAACCGTCCATGACTACGTACATCATGATGCCGAAGATGATGATCACGGCCCAGATCAGCGGAAGATCAATACCCATGAGTCAAATCTCCTTGGTCAGGCTGGGGCTGCGGTCGCCGTCACCGTTGTCATCGGCGGCGGACAGCGGACGGGCCGGCGTACGTTTCTGGCCAGGACCACCCTCATTGGTTTCCTTGCCTTCGTCGATCTTCGGCCCTTTGCGCACCAGGCGCATCATGTAGCCCAGACCGGCACCGAACAGCGCGAAATAGACCACGACGAACATGATCAACGTGATGCTCATCTGCATGAAGCTGTGATTGGAGGACGCATCCGCCGTGCGCATCAGGCCATAGACCACCCACGGCTGACGGCCGATTTCAGTGGTGAACCAACCGGCGAGGATCGCGATCAGGCCGGACGGCCCCATCCACAACGCCAGGTACAGGAACGGCCGCGAGGTATAGAGCTTGTCGCGTTTACGCAGCCACAAACTCCACAAACCGGTGAAGATCATTAGCATGCCCAGACCCACCATGATCCGGAACGACCAGAACACGATGGTCGAATTCGGCCGGTCTTCAGGCGGGAATTCCTTGAGCGCCGGGACCTGTTTGTCCAGCGAGTGCGTGAGGATCAGGCTGCCCAGATACGGGATCTCCACCGCGAATTTGGTCCGTTCTTCTTTCATGTCCGGCCAGCCGAACAGGATCAGCGGGGTCGGCTCATCGCCGTGGTTTTCCCAGTGACCTTCGATCGCGGCGATTTTCGCCGGCTGATGCTTGAGCGTATTGAGACCGTGGAAGTCACCGATGACTGCTTGAATCGGCGCCACGATCAAGGCCATCCACATGGCCATCGAGAGCATGGTGCGGATCGCCGGGTTGTCCTTGCCACGCAGCAAATGCCAGGCCGCCGAGGAACCGACGAAGAAGGCAGTCGCAACGAACGCCGCCGTCGCCATGTGCATCAGGCGGTACGGGAACGACGGGTTGAAGATTACCGCCAGCCAGTCCACCGGAATGACCTGGCCGTTGACGATTTCATAGCCTTGCGGTGTCTGCATCCAGCTGTTGGAAGCGAGAATCCAGAAGGTCGAGATCAACGTGCCGATGGCGACCATGACCGTAGCGAAGAAGTGCAGATTGCGCCCGACCTTGTTCCAGCCGAACAGCATGACACCGAGGAAACCGGCTTCGAGGAAGAAAGCGGTGAGTACTTCGTACGTCAGCAGCGGCCCGGTCACCGAGCCGGCGAAGTCCGAGAAGCGGCTCCAGTTGGTGCCGAACTGATAGGCCATGACCAGCCCGGAAACCACGCCCATACCGAAGTTGACGGCAAAGATCTTCGACCAGAAGTGGTACAGATCGCGGTACGTGTCGTTATGGGTTTTCAGCCAAAGGCCTTCGAGCACCGCCAGGTAACTCGCCAGGCCAATGGTGATGGCGGGAAATAGAATGTGAAACGAAATGGTGAACGCGAACTGCATCCGGGCGAGATCAAGTGCCTCCAAACCGAACATAAGTCTTCCTCTGTCAGGTAATACCGGCTGAAGGCTTGTGGCCTACACCCACTGCCCCCACGGATATGGAGTGTGGCGAATTTGAATTCGTTCTTTTTTTACAAACATCACAACGTAGGGAGTCTGGCCATCTGGCCGCCGAATCAATTCCACGAGCGGTCTTGATCTGGATCAAGCAACGTTAAAAGAGTAGTCCCATTTTTGACGATGGACGGTGTGGTCTTTTGCCGCGTGACAGGTTGCCTCATCGCTACGGTCATAGGCAGAAACACATTCCCTGTGGGAGCGGGCTTGCTCGCGAAAGCGATCGGTCTGGCACCTTTTTGTTGGATGTGCCGACGTCTTCGCGAGCAAGCCCGCTCCCACAGGGGGATTTCCGCGTTTTCGAAATCGGTGTCTAGCTAACGAAATTTCCCAACCCTGCAACTTTTGGTTACAGCTTGGTGATAATCTCGCCCCTCCCCTCGCTCAAGACCGGCCCTCAGATGCCCAGCCAAGCGCCCTTGCTGTTACGTCATCACCGCCCATTTATCGCGTTTTGGCTGGCTCGGGTGTTTACCGCCAGCGGTTTCCAGATGCTCACGGTGGCCATTGGCTGGAACCTCTACCAACTGACCGGCAATGTGCTCGACCTGGGTTTGGTCGGTCTGGTGGAATTCGCCCCGCGGGTCCTGTTCATGCTGCACACCGGGCATGTCGCGGACCGCTATGACCGGCGCAAGGTCGCGGCTATCTGTCAGTCCCTGCAAGCATTGATCGCCCTGTCGCTGGCCATCGGCAGCGCGACCGACAATGTCACCCGGGAGATGATCTTCATCCTCGCGTTCCTGCTCGGTGCCGCCCGCTCCTTCGAGATGCCGACCACTCAGGCCTTGTTGCCGAGCATCGTGCCCAGCGCGCTGTTTCCCCGCGCCGTCGCCGCCGCCCAATCCGCACAGCAATCGGCGACTATCGTTGCCCCGGCCCTCGGTGGGTTGCTTTACGCCTTCGGCAGCGTCTGGGTCTATGGCCCGACGGTGATCCTCTACATCATCGCCTGCATGCTGATGCTCAACCTGCCTGCACGGCAGACACCGCTGAACAAAGGCAAGGCAACCCTGGATTCGCTGCTGGCGGGCATCCGCTTCATTCGCAGTCGTCCGGACATTCTCGGGGCGATTTCTCTGGATCTGTTCGCGGTATTGCTCGGTGGTGCGACGGCGTTGCTGCCGGTGTTCGCCAAGGACATTCTACTGACCGGCCCTTGGGGCCTGGGCCTGCTGCGTTCAGCGCCGGCAGTCGGTGCGCTGCTGATGTCGCTGTACCTGGCGAGATTTGCCGTGGAACGCAAAGTCGGACGGGTCATGTTCACCGCAGTCGGTGTATTCGGTGTCGCGACCATTGCGTTCGGCCTGTCGACCTCGTTCTGGTTTTCCCTGGCGGTGTTGGTGGTGTTGGGCGCGGCGGACATGATCAGCATGGTGATCCGCGCCTCCTTCGTGCAACTGGAAACACCGGATGAAATGCGCGGCCGGGTCAGTGCCGTGAACGGTCTGTTCATCGGCGCTTCGAACCAGTTGGGCGAGTTTGAATCCGGCTTGACCGCCCACTGGTTCGGCACCGTGCCAGCGGTGGTCATGGGCGGTATTGGCACATTGGTGGTGACCGGGGCGTGGATCAAACTGTTCCCGACCCTGGCCGAGCGCGACCGCATGCATGTGCCGGTGGAAGAAGTGAAGGCTTGAAGCAGTTGCCGATCACACTTTTGCCGAGCAGGTGCAATACATAGATAGTGCATCAGGTGTAATGTATCGCCTTACACTTGTCCCATGATCAAATCCTTTCAGCACAAAGGCCTTCGTGGCTTCTATGAAACAGGTTCGACTCGTGGGATCCGCGCAGACCATGCGAAGCGTCTGTCTCGAATGCTTCAGTTCATGGACCGCGCAACGCTACCTGGCGATCTGGACCTTCCGGGATGGCGATTACACCCACTCAAAGGAGAGTTGACCGAATATTGGTCACTGAGCGTTTCGGGGGAACTGGCGATTATTTTTCGTTTTATCGATTCAGACATCGAACTGGTCGACTATCTGGACTACCACTGACAGGAGGCAGGACATGCCCATGCACAACCCGCCACACCCTGGCGAAACCCTTTTGATGGATGTATTGCCCGAACTTGGTATCAGCGTCACAGAGCTGGCCCGGCACCTGCGATTTGCGCGCCCGCATCTATCGCGAGTGCTGCATGGCCACGCGCCGATCAGTCCTGATTTGGCGGTACGCCTGGAGCGGGCTGGAATTGGCAAGGCCAGAATGTGGCTAGGTATTCAGACCGACTACGATCTTTGGCAAGCGGAGCATCGTGAGCAACCGGTCATCGAACTCATTGCCGTCCACGCCTGACACTCTCTAGACCACCAACTCCCCCGCCACCGCCGCTCGCCTGGCTTTGCCGCAGAGTTGTTCCACCAGCGTCAAGGCGAATTGCAACGCCGCCCCTGAACCTTGGGCAGTGATGCAGTTGCCATCGACCACCACCGGTTGATCGACGAAGTTGCACCCCAACAGTTGATGGCTGGCCGATGGCAGGCAGGTCATGCGCCGCTGACGCAGTACGCCAAAGGCTTGCAGCGCCAGCGCCGGGGCCTCGGCGATGCCGGCGAACAGACGCCCGGCCGCCACCTGATCCTTGATCAATTGTTGCAGGGGTTGATGCGCCGCCAGATGTTGCGCCCCTACGGCACCGCCGGGCAGGACGATCAGGTCGAACGGCTGTGCCAGCACGTCCACCAGCATCGCATCGGACGTCACTCGGGTGCCGCGCGCGCAGGTGAGCATGCGCCGCCCCTCAATGCTGGCCACCACCAATTCAACCTTGGCACGGCGCAGCACATCGATCAGGGTCACTGCTTGCAGGTCATCGATGCCCTCGGCGAGGGTAATCAGAGCTCTAAAGGTCATGGGCGCAGTCCACAGGATAATCTTTAAAGCGTAGTCAGCTTTCCTGCCCCTTGTTCGAACCGGCCGTTACTTGATGTAAAGCTGCGTCGACAGCGTATTGCCGGGCGCGTTGATCGACGTGTTGCTGAAGGTGAACGTGCCTTCCTGCTTGCCTGCCAGATCGAAGACATACAAATTGCCGACGGTTTTTCTCCCGACGGTGCAATCGGTCAGATTGCCATTATCGAAAGCACAGATAGGGGTCCGGGTGCCGTTCACCTCAAAACCATCCAGCCCGACATGCGCGCTACGACCGTAACCGACTTCCAGCACGTAGACCTTGATGTTCGGTCCGCTGTGATTGCAGCGGGTTTGTTCTTGCCCCTGCGCGATGTCTTCAAAGCCGCAGGCCGGCGACTCGACCTTGAGTACCTTCACCTGACTCAGCGGCGCCGCCGATGCGGCCGAGGCGGTGTGTGCCCCCAGGAACATGGCGATCGACACTCCGAACACGGCAATCAGACGTTTATTCATGCAATACATAAGTACCCCCAAAACCAGCGCGCAGTATGGCGCACTTGGCTTTACCGCAAAACATCGACGACGATCGCAGCCATAAGCAGCCATAGCCCCACGCTGCTGGTATGATGCGCGGCTTTTTCCGACCCATAGAAAATTACCAGGCGCCTGCAGCGGTCTGTGCTTTGCTGTTGAGGTCGATACATTCACGGCGCCTGGCGCGCCACGGGGAGCAGACATGCTGGAAAGGCTGTTTCAACTCAAGGCACATAACACCAACGTGCGGACCGAGATTCTGGCGGGCTTCACGACCTTTTTGGCCATGGCCTACATTCTGTTCGTCAACCCGAGCATCCTCGGCGAGACCGGCATGGACAAGGGTGCGGTGTTCGTCGCCACGTGTCTGGCAGCTGCCATCGGCTCCACGGTGATGGGCCTGATCGCCAACTACCCGATCGCTCTCGCGCCGGGCATGGGCCTGAACGCCTTCTTTACCTACACCGTGGTCCTGCACATGGGCCACACCTGGCAAGTAGCGCTGGGCGCGGTGTTCATTTCGGCAGTGATGTTTTTCCTGTTGTCGATCTTCCGCATCCGCGAATGGATCATCAACAGCATCCCACTGGCGCTGCGCTCGGCGATTGCCGCTGGTATCGGTCTGTTCCTGGCGCTGATTGCCCTGCACAACGCCGGCATCGTGGTCAGCAACCCGGCAACCATGGTCGGCCTCGGCGATTTGAAACAACCGGCCCCGATCCTCGCGACCCTCGGCTTTGCCCTGATCGTGGCGCTCGAAGCGCTTAAAGTGCGCGGCGCGGTACTGATCGGCATTCTGACGGTGACCATCGTTTCGATCGTGATGGGCTTCACCCCGTTCGGCGGCGTAATGTCGATCCCACCGTCCCTGGCCCCGACCTTCCTGCAACTGGACATCAAGGGCGCCCTGGACATTGGTCTGGTCAGCGTGATCTTCGCTTTCCTGTTCGTCGACCTGTTCGACAATTCCGGCACCCTGATCGGCGTCGCCAAGCGCGCGGGCCTGATGGGCAAGGATGGCCACATGCCGAAAATGGGTCGCGCCCTGATCGCCGACAGCACCGCGGCCATGGCCGGTTCGCTGCTGGGCACCTCGACCACCACCAGTTACATCGAATCCGCAGCCGGAGTGAGTGCCGGTGGCCGCACCGGCCTGACCGCTGTTGTCGTGGCGATTCTGTTCCTGTTGGCGCTGTTTTTCTCGCCATTGGCGGCCAGCGTTCCAGCCTTTGCGACCGCGCCTGCACTGCTGTTCGTCGCAGTATTGATGACATCCGGCCTAGCCGAAATAGACTGGGACGACATCACCGTCGCCGCACCGGTCGTGGTCACTGCTCTGGCCATGCCGTTCACTTATTCCATCGCCAACGGCATCGCCTTTGGTTTCATCTCCTGGACCGCAATCAAGTTGCTGTCCGGTCGCGGCCGTGAGCTGAACTCGGCACTGGTGATTCTGTCGATTCTGTTCGTGATCAAGTTGGGTTGGTTCAACGCATGACTTTTGATTCCCAAGCTTACGCCGTTCAACTCGAAGAAAAGGTCACGCGCCTGCGTGACCTGTTGGCCCCGTTCGGTGCGCCAGAACCTGCGGTGTTCGACTCGCCGCTGCAGAACTTCCGCCTGCGCGCCGAATTCCGCTTGTGGCGCGAAGCCGGTGAGCGTCACTACGCGATGTTTTCCCAGGAAGACAAACGCACGCCGATCCTGATCGAAGAGTTCCCGATCGCCAGCCTGCGCATCAACGAGTTGATGCCGCAGCTGAAGGCGGCGTGGCAAGCCAGTGCGGCCCTGAGCCACAAGCTGTTTCAGGTGGAGTTCCTGACCACGCTGGCCGGCGATGCGATGATCACGCTGTGCTATCACCGCCCGCTGGACGAGCACTGGCACGCGGCAGCGTCGAAACTGGCAGCCGATCTGAACGTCAGCATCATCGGCCGCTCCAAGGGCAAACGCGAAGTGATCGGCCTCGATTACGTGGTCGAGCAGATGGACGTCGGCGGTCGCACCTTCAGCTATCGCCAGCCGGAAGGCGCGTTCACCCAGCCCAACGGCACCGTGAACCAGAAGATGCTCAACTGGGCTTACGACTCACTCGGTGATCGCTCCGACGATTTGCTGGAGCTGTATTGCGGCAATGGCAACTTCACCTTGCCGCTCGCGACGCGCGTGCGCAAAGTGCTGGCCACCGAAATCAGCAAGGCGTCGGTCAATGCCGCGTTGAGCAATCTCAGCGAAAACGCTGTGGATAACGTCACCCTGGTGCGCTTGTCCGCCGAGGAGCTGACCGAAGCCCTGAACGAAGTTCGTCCTTTCCGTCGTCTGCACGGTATCGATCTGAAGAGCTACGAGTTCGGTAGCGTCTTCGTCGATCCTCCTCGCGCCGGCATGGACCCGGACACCTGCGAGCTGACCCGTCGCTTCGACAACATCCTCTACATTTCCTGCAACCCGGAAACCCTGGCGGCCAACATCGCCCAGTTGCACGACACCCATCGCATCACCCGATGCGCAATGTTCGACCAGTTCCCGTGGACCCATCACATGGAATCCGGGGTGTTGTTGACCCGTCGTTGATTGCCGTTGGCAGAAACAAATCAGCCGTCATCACGACGGCTTTTTTGTGCGTGCTTAAAGGGTGATATCTGTCTTGCGGGGGCGCCCGCCCTTTCGGCCATTCGACCGCGCAGCCTCAGCCTTGGCGGCACTGCTTTGGCGACCATTACGCGAGGCGATGACCGACGCGGCCATATCCATCAGCGGCTTGCTGGCCGAAACCATCCCGGCGATGGAGACCTGCAGATCCTTGCCCTCGTGGCAAAGGGCTGTCCCGGAAAAGCCGACTTCCAGGTCTGCGAAATCTTCGACGTCGAAATCATCGAACTCCGGATAGTGCTGCACGGGCAACAGCACGCCACTGCCATCAATGAAATTGACCGCCAGGCACGGTTCCACAAAGGTCACCGAAGTCGCCCGCAGACCGCCTTTGTGGCGCACCTGGCCACGCTGGATAGCTTCATCCAGCACGGCTTCGGTAACGGGCCGATCCACCAACATTTTTGCTGTTATCGTTTTCATAGTTCGATCTCCACGCCCTCCGGAACGCCCATCAGCGCCAGTAGGGTCTTGTTCGTCTCGGGCTCATAGCAAGCCGAGCCAATCATGCAGGTCGTACTGGCGACCTTTTTTACCACCACGACTTCGCTGGTTTGCCAGTCCCATATCTGATGATCGAGGCAGACCGTGTGCAGCTTGTCCCACCAGATACACCGAGCGCGGCGCAAATGAGCGGGTTGTCCGAGCGCGTGACGCAACCCTTCCAGCACCGCCACAGATGGCCTGCGAGAAATAGGAACCACGTCCCACAGCTCGACACTGTTGTGCCAGAAGCTGAATTTGAAGCGCGCACTCCAGGTTCCGGCATCCACATGTGCATGCGGCGGGCAGTGCTCATCGCGCAACATGATCACCATTGAAAACCCTTTGTAGCTGAATAATCTCATGCTAACCCATCCGTTAGGTTAATGAGCCCGAAGACCCGACATTCCCTGGAAAATCCGATAACTGGCGCTGAGCATTCGATCAGCCATCCTCCATTGAGCCTAGCGCTCAGGCTCTTATCAGGCCGGCGGATAACGGCGAAAATTGGTAAGCAATCCTTTCACCGCCTCCACAAAAATGGTGGTGAAATTCAGTCCTTCATTTGATCCCCGGTGTAATCAATCATGCAGCGACAATTCGACGATCTTCAGCTGGGCAGCATCGAACTGTTTTGTCTGGCGGCCGAAGCCGGCAGTTTTACCGCCGCCGCGCTGGTGGCTGGCGTGACGCCGGCAGCCGTGAGCCGCTCGGTGTCCCGCATGGAGGAACGCTTGGGCGTGCAGTTGTTCGCCCGCACCACCCGCAGCGTCAAACTGAGCGACAGTGGTCGGCGGTATTACGAGGAATGTCGTCAGGCGCTGGCGCAACTGGTCGAGGCCCAACGCGAGGTCATGGGCCAGCAGCAACAGCCTTCCGGCACCTTGCGCATCAGCATTCCCACCACCTATGCCCATCACCGGATTCTGCCGCTGTTGCCGGCATTTCGGGCTCGCTTTCCGGCGGTGAAGGTCGAGTCGCATATCAGTAATCGCAACATCGATTTCGTCGGTGAAGGCTATGACATGGCGATCCGCGTGCGGGCGATTCCGGATTCCGGTCTGATCGCCCGACAGTTGGAAGACGCCGCGCTGGTGATGATTGCCAGTCCTGACTACCTGAAGCATGCGGGCATTCCACACACGCTGGACGATCTCAAACAACACGAGTGCATCCAGTACGAATTGCCCAGCAGCGGTCGGCGGATTGCCTGGCTGTTCAACGACAATGGTGTGCACCGGGAAATTCTGGCCGAGGGCAATCTCAGTTGCTCCGACGACGTACTGGGCGGCGTGACCCTGGCCAAACACGGGGCGGGACTGTTTCAGACCTATCGTTTCATTGTCGAAAACGAATTGGCCGATGGTTCGCTGGTGGAGGTGCTCAAGCCTTATGGTGGGCGCTCGCGACCGTTCACCCTGCTCTACCCGCAAACTCGCCATATGCCGTTGCGTTTGAGGGCGTTTATCGATTTTCTGGTGGAGCATCTGCCCCGCTGAAAAGCCGAAACTGTCCGATCACCGCACACATTAGCCCTGAGAACCGCCTCTTCAATTGACCAAATTAACCAGATAGTACAATTTATCTCCACAGGCTGAAACCCTCGGCCAATGCCAAAAACAATAAGTGGAGAGACCCCGATGCCCCCTATCGTTCTGGTGCTCAACGGCCCGAATCTAAACCTGCTCGGCACCCGTGAACCGGCGACTTACGGCCACGAAACCCTGGCCGACATCTCAGCGTTATGCGGTCGTGCCGCCGAAGAGTTCGGCCTGGCGGTGGAGTTCCGCCAGACCAATCATGAAGGCGAACTGCTCGACTGGATTCACGCCGCGCGCGGCCGCTGCGCCGGGATCGTCATCAACCCGGCCGCCTGGACCCACACCTCGGTCGCGATCCGCGATGCGTTGGTCGCCAGCGAATTGCCGGTGATCGAAGTCCACCTGTCCAACGTTCATGCCCGCGAGCCCTTCCGCCACCACTCTTTTGTTTCGGCCATTGCCACGGCGGTGATGGCCGGTTTCGGCAGCCACGGCTATCGCCTGGCGCTGGAGCATTTCAGCCAACGTTTGAAGGGGTGAACGCCGTGACTCAGACCAACGCGGTACTGGCCGGACTGATCGGCGCCGGCATCCAGGCTTCTCGCACCCCGGCATTGCACGAGCATGAAGGCGATGCCCAGGGCTTGCGTTACCTCTATCGCCTGATCGATCTGGACCAGTTGAAACTCGACAGCGGCGCCCTGCCCGACCTGTTGATGGCCGCCGAGCGGATGAACTTCACCGGCCTGAATATCACCTTCCCCTGCAAGCAGACGATCATCCCGCTGCTCGACGAATTGTCACCAGAAGCCCGCGGCATTGGGGCGGTGAATACGGTGGTGTTGAAGGACGGCAAACGCATCGGCCACAACACCGATTGCCTTGGGTTCGCCGAGGGGTTTCGTCGAGGCTTGAAGGGCGTTGCCCTTGAGCGCGTCGTGCAAATGGGCGCCGGTGGCGCCGGTGCGGCAGTGGCCCATGCACTCTTGAGTGAAGGCGTACAGCTGCTGAACATTTTTGACGTGGAGATCAGCCGTGCGCAGAGCCTGGCGGACAATCTCAATCAACATTTCGGCGTCGGCCGGGCTGTGGCGGGACATGACTTGCCGAGCACCCTGGCCCAGGCTGACGGTCTGGTGAACACCACCCCCATGGGCATGAAAAAACTGCCGGGCATGCCAGTGCCAGTGGAATTGCTTCGAGGTGAGTTGTGGGTGGCGGAGATTGTTTACTTCCCGCTGGAAACCGAACTGCTGCGCAACGCCCGCGCGTTGGGTTGCCGCACGCTGGATGGCGGCAACATGGCGGTGTTTCAGGCGGTGAAGGCATTTGAGTTGTTCAGCGGCGTGGTGCCGGATGCGCAGCGGATGCTGGAACATTTTCAGAGCATGAATGGCTGAACGAATGTGGCGAGGGGGCAATCCCCTCACCCCACATCAGGCTTGCAGATAGCGCAAAACCGACTCGCAAATCATCTCTCGATGACGCTGCTTGATGCTTTCGTCCGGCAAGTCGATCTGAAAGATCTCACCGAAGGTATGGCGGTTCGACACGCGATAGAAGCAGAACGAGCTGATCAGCAGATGCACATCCAACGGCTCGAGCCCCGCACGGAACACTCCTTCCTCAGCACCTCGACGCAAAATCTCGCCCAGTGAATCGAGGATGGTGTTGTTCATCGCCTTGATCGCATCGGAACGTTTCACGTATTCAGCGTTGTGAATATTCTCGATGCTGACGATACGCACGAAATCGACATTGTGATCATGGTGGTCGAAAGTGAATTCCACCAGCCGCCGAATCGCTTCCACCGGAGCCAGTTCGGTCAGGTGCAGACGGTTTTCGGTGCTGCGGATATCGCCGTAGAGTTTCTCCAGCACCTCGATGTAGAGCTGTTCCTTACTGCCGAAGTAGTAATAGATCATGCGTTTTGAGGTGTGGATGCGCTCGGCAATCGCATCGACGCGAGCGCCGGAAAGCCCCTGCTGGACGAACTCGACAATCGCCTCTTGAAGGATGTTCTCGCGGGTCTTTTCCGGGTTGTTCTTGCGACTCTTGCGCGGCTCGACAATCGGCTCGTCGGGCGCTGCGGAGAGGTCTGAAGTTATCGTCATTGCGGGCTCACGGCCATCACTGCACAGGTTGGCGATTATGGGCCGCGCCGCACAGTGAAGGAAGCCGTGCGGCGGCGGTTTGTACCCGTGTTTACGATTTTCCTACAACTTTGCCTGACGTACGGCGCCGCTTCGAGACTTGGCCATGGCCGCCAGTCGCACCGCGACGTTGGCGGCGCCGTAACCTGCGTAACCGTTCTTGCGCTGGATAATTTCAAAGAAGAACCGTCCTTCAAACGGCTCGGTGTACACATGAAACAGCTCGCCGCCCTGGGCATCGCGGTCGTAGAGCACGTTGTAATAGGCCAGTTCGCTGAGGAACTCGTCGTCGAAATCGAACCGCGCGGCGAGGTCATCGTAGTAATTGAGCGGGATATCCAGCAGCGGTACGCCCGCCTCTTTGGCCCGGCTGACTTCGGCAAAGATGTCGTCGCAATCGAAGGCGATGTGATGCACGCCAGAGCCGCGATAACTCGACAGCGCGTGTGAGATTGCGGTGTTGCGGTTCTCGGAAATATTCAGCGGCAAACGGATCGAACTGTCCCGGCTGCGCAGCGCCCGACTCTTTACCAGACCGTACGGGTCAGGCAGCACCACTTCGTCGTCGGCTTCGAAATCCAGCAGGCTTTTATAGAACAGCACCCAACTGTCGAGGCTGTCGGCCGGCAGCGCCATAGCCATGTGGTCGATGCGCTTGAGGCCGCCGCTGGTCACGGCGGTGGGTTGCAGGTTGAAGTCGGTGCCGTAGACGTCGGCATCCTGGTCCACCAGATAAATCAGGCTGCCATCCGGCGCGCGCACCGCGGCGAGTTCCAGTTCATTGGGGCCAACCAGCCCGCGATACGGCTGGCCTTTATAAGCCACGGCCCGGGCCAGCGCACTGGCGCTGTCCTTGACCCGCACGGCAGTGGCGCACAGTGATGGACCGTGAGCTTCGAAAAAACTGTGGGCGAACGAGTAAGGCTCGGAGTTGAGGATCAGGTTGATATCACCCTGACGCAGCAGGCTCACGCTCTTGGAGCGGTGTTGCCCTGTCTTGACGAAACCCAGCCGCTCCAGCCAATGGGACAGCTTGGCGCCAAGGCGCTCGTCCACGGCGAACTCAAGAAATTCGATGCCGTTGTACTCGCTGGCCTGGGGCGTCTCGAACAGAATGTCTACAGTGGCCGGTGGCGTGGCTTCCTGCGCCAGACGCTCGCGGGTTTTCTCTTCCAGATAGAGCAACGAGCGCAAACCGTCGGCGGCATTGGCCCTCGGTGGTGCAGCGCGGAAGCCGTCGTTGAAGATCTCCAGCGACAACGGCCCGGTGTAACCGCTCTTGATGATCGGCGCGAGGAAACCCGGCAGATCGAATTCGCCCTGGCCCGGGAAACAGCGGAAGTGCCGGCTCCACTCCAGCACGTCCATGGCCAGGATCGGCGCGTCGGCCATTTGCACGAAGAAAATCTTGTCGCCGGGAATTTCGGCAATCGCGCTCGGATCACCCTTGAGCGACAGCGTGTGGAAACTGTCCAGCAACACGCCGAGGTTTGGATGATCGGCCTGACGGACGATGTTCCACACCTGTTGATAAGTGTTCACGTGGCGGCCCCAGGCCAGCGCTTCGTAGCCGATCCGCAAACCACGGGCACCGGCGTGTTCGGCCAGCAGGCGCAAGTCGTCGACTAAAATCTGTTCGTCACCGATAGAGTCGGCCGAAGCGTTGCTGCACACCAGCACCAGGTCCGTGCCCAGTTCCTGCATCAGGTCGAACTTGCGCTCGGCCCGCTCCAGGTTGCGCGGCAGGCGGTCGCGGCGGCAGCCCTCAAAATCCCGGAAGGGTTGAAACAGCGTGATCGCGATCCCGAGATCGGCGCACATCTGTTTAATTTCCCGCGGACTGCCGTCGTAGTAGAGAAGGTCGTTCTCGAAAATCTCCACCCCGTCAAAACCGGCGGCGGCAATGGCTTCGAGTTTTTCCGGCAGGGTACCGCTCAAGGACACGGTGGCAATGGAACGCTGCATACTTCGACTCCCGGTGGTGGAGACAATCTTTTTATCGATATCGCACGCTTTCGCTTTTACGTAGGAGCTGTCGAGTGAAACGAGGCTGCGATCTTTTGATGTCGGTTTTTAAGATCAAAAGATCGCAGCCTCGTTTCACTCGACAGCTCCTACAGGGATCAGGGATCGCGTTGATCTGTGAACGAATTATTGGCCGGTCGAATCGACACAGCAATTCAAAGTGTACTACCCGGTTAGTTTTGTGTTCGATTATCGAACACAATGGCCCTTGGCGAATTGACGATTTTTCGTCCACTGCGCAACATCAACACCACATTGGGTCCGGCCGTGAACAACAGGACCCGGTTACCAAAGACCCAGAACACCACATAAAAATAATCGGTGGCCTACATGACTCCTTCTCAAAGCTCTCCCGTGGAGCGTTCCTCCATGACTCCTGCCACTGGCGGCATCGGCGATAAAATCCGCGGCGCCATGGCGGTCGGCAAAACCCGTTGGGGCATGCTGGCGCTGGTGTTCTTCGCCACCACCCTGAACTACATTGACCGCGCCGCACTGGGCGTGATGCAGCCAATCCTCGCCAAGGAAATGAGCTGGACGGCGATGGACTACGCCAACATCAACTTCTGGTTCCAGGTCGGCTACGCCATCGGTTTCGTGCTGCAAGGCCGGTTGATCGATCGGGTCGGCGTCAAGCGCGTGTTCTTCTTCGCCGTGCTGCTCTGGAGCCTGGCGACCGGCGCCCATGGCCTGGCCACGTCGGCCGTCGGCTTCATGGTCTGCCGATTCATTCTGGGTCTGACGGAAGCCGCCAACTACCCGGCGTGCGTGAAGACCACCCGGTTGTGGTTCCCGGCCGGCGAACGCGCCGTGGCCACCGGCATCTTCAACGCCGGGACCAACGTCGGTGCGATGTTCACCCCCATGTTGTTGCCGCTGATCCTGCATGTCTGGGGCTGGCAGGCCGCGTTCCTGTGCATGTCGTCACTGGGCGGGATCTGGTTGCTGTTCTGGGGCTTGAAGTACTTCAACCCGGAAGATCACCCAAGCGTTAAACAATCGGAACTGGATTACATCCAGAAGGAAGTAGAGCCGGAACAATCCCGCGTACCGTTCTCGAAAATCCTGCGCATGCGTGGCACCTGGGCCTTCGCCCTGGCTTACGCGATCACCGCGCCGGTGTTCTGGTTCTACCTCTACTGGCTGCCGCCGTTCCTCAATCAGCAATACAACCTGGGGATCAACGTGACCCAGATGGGTATCCCGCTGATCATCATCTACCTCACTGCCGATTTCGGCAGCGTCGGCGGCGGGATCCTCTCCTCGTTCCTGATCGGCCGCGGGGTCAACCCGATCAAGGCGCGCCTGATGTCGATGTTCCTGTTCGCCTGCTGCATCATCGGCGTGATCATGGCGGCGGGGTCGAGCAGTCTGTGGGTCGCCGTGTTCGCCATCTCCCTGGCCATCGGTGCGCACCAGGCCTGGACCGCGAACATCTGGAGCCTGGTAATGGACTACACGCCTAAACACATGATGAGTACGGTGTTCGGCTTCGGTGGCATGTGCGCGGCCATCGGCGGGATGTTCATGACCCAGTTGGTCGGCCACATTCTGACGATCACCAACAACAACTACACCGTGCTGTTCACCATGATTCCGGCGATGTACTTCATCGCGCTGATCTGGATGTACTTCATGGCACCGCGCAAGATTCCGACCGTAGAAGTCTGATGCTCCCTCGGCGCAGGCCTGATTTCAGGCCTGCGCTTTTTTATGCCCGCCGTTCCTGCATTCACGTTTTTCTCTCTCGATTCCACAGAGGTCAACCCATGTCGCCAGGTCACCTGAGCATCGCCAAACGCGCCGCGATCAGCTTCGGCGTCATTGCCCTGCTGGTCTTGTTGCAGGGGTTGTTTGCCCTCAAGCAGGTCGCCGAAGTGCGCGCCACCGGTCAGCACACTGAAAACATCTCCCTGCCCAGCACCCGCTACCTGGGTGAAACCCGTGATTACATACTGAGTATTCGCGTGCTCAGCCTGCGCATGGCGCTCAACCGCGAGCCCAAGGTGCTCGACGCAACCGTCGCCCGTCTGCATCAGGTGCAGGGTTGGCTTGAGCAGAGCCTGGACAAATTCACGCCCCTGGTCGGCGACTACAACCGGGGCCCGTTCGAAAAGTTCGTCGCCACCGTCACCCTTTACCGCCAGGCACTGACGCAATACGAAACGTTGTCGCGGGAAAACCGCAGCGAAGAAATGACTGCGTTGCTCAATGGCAAAATCCAGGATTACTCGACCCGGACTGGCGACCAGTTCGCCGAACTGATGGCTCTCACCGCCAACGAAGTCAGCCAGTCGAGCCAGCACGCCGATTCGCTATACAGCCAGGTCAAGACCACCGTGATCGGGGCCCTTATTGCTGTCTCGGTCCTGACCCTGTGCCTGGCCTGGCTGTTGATTCACAGCATCGTTGTGCCGATCCGTCAGGCGGTGAAAGTGGCCGAGCAAGTGGCCACCGGTGACCTGAGCACACCGATCCAGAGCCACGGTTCCGATGAAACGGCGCGCTTGCTCAAGGCCTTGTCGGTCATGCAAACCAGCCTGCGCGAAACCCTGCAACTGATTAGCGCCACCTCGACCCAACTGGCCGCAGCCGCCGGGCAGATGAATCAGAGCACTCAGCAGGATTCCAGTCGCCTGCAGCAGCAACACAATGAAATCGAGCAAGCCGCCACGGCAGTCAATGAAATGACCGTCGCGGTGGAAGAAGTCGCACGCAATGCAGTCTCGACCTCCGACAGCACGCGCCAGTCCACTCAGCAAGCCAGCCAGGGCCAGGCGCGGGTGATCGAAACACTGAACTCGATTCAGGCGATGAGTGCCGATGCCGGCATCGCACTGCAACAGGTTCAGACCTTGGCCGAGCAATCCCGGGAAATCGGCAAGGTGCTGGACGTGATCCGCGCCATCGCCGAACAGACCAATCTGTTGGCACTCAATGCCGCAATCGAAGCCGCCCGTGCCGGAGAAGCCGGGCGCGGCTTTGCGGTGGTGGCCGATGAAGTCCGGGCGCTGGCCCATCGCACCCAGCAATCGACCCGGGAAATCGAACAGATGATCGGCCGGGTTCAGGGCGATACCGACAGCGTGGTGCTGTCGATGCACGGTAACAGTCAGCGCGTGGCCCAAACCCTGTCGATTGCCGAACAGGCGGGCCTGGCGCTGGCGCAGATTACCCAAGCGATGGAGCAGATACACGAACGCAATCTGGTGATCGCCAGTGCCTCGGAAGAACAGGCGCAAGTGGCTCGAGAGGTGGATCGCAATCTGCTGAACATTCGCGACTTGTCGCTTGAAAGCGCCGATGCCTCGACCCGGACCCGCGCCACCAGCCAGGCGTTATCGCAACTGGCGGCAGGCCTGCAAAACCTGGTCGTGCGCTTCAGGTTTTGAACGGCCTCACCGACGACTCTGCTGCCAGGCTGCTGCCAACCCGCTGCAACAAATCACCGCGATCCCGACCACCGTGGTCAGGGTCGGCGTGTGAGCAAACAGCAACCAGCCCAGCAAACCGGCAAAGACAATCTGGCAATAACCGAACGGCGCCAACAACGCAGGGGCGGCGTGGCGGAAGGCTTGTGTCAGAAACAGGTGAGCCGTCATCCCGCAGGCGCCCAGCGCCACCATCATGAATCCATGCCCCAGGCTGGGAACTTGCCAGAAGAATGGCACCAGCGCACTCATCACCAATGTGTTGCATAGCCCAGCGAAAAAGTTGCTGGTGGTCGGGCTGTCGATTTCACTGAGCTTGCGGGTGAGCAACTGATAGAAGCAGAAAAACAGCGCCGAGCAGAGCGGCAGCAACACCGCCGGGGTAAAGAGTTCTCCGCCGGGATGGACGATGATCAACACGCCGATGAATCCGCAAATCACCGCAATCCACTGGCCACGCGTGACGTGTTCGCGCAGCAGTGGCACCGACAGCGCAGTCACCAGAACCGGTGCAAGAAAGTTGACCGCCGTGGCTTCGGCCAAGGGGATGTACTGCAAGCCGGTGGTGAAAAACAGACTGGTGCCCAACAAGCACAACGCCCGCAACAGCTGAAGTAACGGCCGTTTGGTTCGTAGGACACCCAGCCCGGATTGCGGCAGAAAAATCCCGGCCATCAGTAAGGTGTGAACCAGATAACGGGCCCAGACCACCATGACGATCGGGTAGAAGCCCGAGAGGTATTTCGACAAGGCGTCGTGACTGGAAAACAGGAAGGTCGCAACGACGATCAGCAGAATCCCTTTGAAGGGTTGGTTTACGCCGGAGAGCGGAGTGCTGACGGTCATTCGATATCCCTTGTGTTTTGCAGCAACTATTTAAAAGCATCCCTTACAGCCGAGCTAACAACTCATGGGTTTTACTCAACGCCATCCGCGCCCGCTGCAATCCACTCACGCCCTGCTCAAGCAATTTCACGGTGGGGATCTCCAGGCTCAACGGAATATCGGCCGGTAAACACTGCAACAACCCCGCCAGATCACAATCGCCATCACCCGGGAAACGTCGCTCGTTACGGGCCTGGCGCAGAATCTCGGCCATGTCCTTTGGCCGTGGCCCGCCAACGTCGCACAGCTGGGCATACCGTAACCGTGACGGGGCAACTGTGGCCAGAGCTTCCAGCCGTGAACCCGAACGGTCGAAGTGAAAGGCATCCACCAACACCGCGCCGTTTTCACGCCCCGCGTTTTCGACGATGCGCACCGCTTGCTCAAGATTGCGCGCATCGGTCCACGGCATGAACTCCAGATGCGGATGAAGCCCGTACGATGCCGCCAGATCACACAGCCGAGCGAAGTTATCGGTGAGCCGCTGTTCGTCAGAATCGTTACCGGCCACCAGCAATTCGCTGGCACCGAATTCGGCACCGACCGCCAGAATCTTCTCGAAATCGGCGACGATGGTTTCCGGTTTAAGACGCAGGATTTCGACATCCAACACACGAATGCCAGTATCGCGCAGTCGCGCCAACGTCCTGCGCCGTAACCCGACATCGGCGACCAGCGCAAAGTGGTGTTCTTCAGGCGTCGCAGGCTCTAACCGTAATCCGACATGACTGTAACCAGCCTGTGCTGCCACTTCGACCATCTCGGGCGGTGACAATTCCAGCACTGTCAGGCTGGCCAGGGAAAAGATCCGATCGTTCCTGTTCATGTTCAACCCTCGATCAAGGTCGGGGCGCAGGCACGGCCGGTTTCGGCAGCCTCACGAATCGCTTCAATCAGCGCCAAGGTACGGGCGGCATCGGCGACGCTCACCATCGGCTCGACTTCCCGACGCACCACGCGCACGAAATGCTGCAACTGCAAACGCAGCGCTTCATCGGCGCTGAAGTGTTCCTGCACCGACAGCAACGGTTGATGCCATCCCCCATCGGTGTCGGCGTAGTGCCAACGCTTGAGTTGCGGAATGCTCAACGCACCGCCAGTCCCGGCCAGCAGATAACACGGCTGATCGGCCTGATGTGGGTACACCGGGTTCTCGCCGGAATCCAGCTCCCAGCTCCAGGGCGCCGCGACCGCATCCGAACCGGTCAGGCTACCCAGCGCGCCGCTGTCGAATTGCAGCAACACCGCCGCGCAATCTTCGTTGGCGAACCCGCGCACCGCATTGCTGGTGATCGCCTGAACCTGCCGCACTTCGCCGCACAAATGCCGAAGCAGATCGAGGTCGTGAATCAGGTTGGTCAGCAACATTCCCGCGCCGGGTTCGCGGCGCCAGGGCGTCTCGAAATAGCTGTCGGGTTTGCGCAATTGCCAGAGCGCCGTCACCGTCGTCAGCCGGCCCAGTGCGCCGCTTTGCACCAGTTCATGGGCGCGAACGATCAACGGATTGTACCGGCGATGATGACCGACCAGCACGGGAACGCCCGTGGCTTTCGAAGCGGCGACCAGCTCGCGGACTTCATCCCTGTGCACGCCCACCGGTTTTTCCAGCAGGACCGGCACGCCGACAGCGAGGCAATCGAGGGCGGTGCTGACATGCAGCGTATTCGGGTTGGCGACGATCACCGCGTCTGGCTTCACATGCTCCAACATCTGACGGTGATCCGCGAAATACGCCACGCCCCATTCCGCCGCCAGGCCCGCTGTTTGCGGACCCGGATCGGCCACTGCGCACAAGGTCGCTTCCGTCAGCGACTTCAGATGCTGGTAGTGCTGCTGGCCCATGTTGCCAGCCCCGATCAGGGCAATATGCAGGGGTGAACTCATGGTGCGGTCCTCTTGTGATTATTGTTGGAAGAGCGAATTCCAATAATTTAGAACCTGGTTCCAGATTCTTACACAAGCAAACCGAAAAAGTGTGCGAACAACGCACACATCAATCAGCTGAACAACTCTGAAGCCAGGCTCGCAGCGGACAGCTCCTCGGTAAACTTCAACAACAGCGGCGCCAACTCATGCAGTCGCGCTCCCGGCATCCGCGCGCTGGGCCCGGCGATGCTCAGCACACCGATGACTCGACCATCACTCGGATGTCGCACCACCGCAGCAATCGCCGAGGTGCCCACCGCCGAACTTTCCTCGACCCAGGCATAACCCTGCTCCCGCGCCATACGCAGGCGTTCCAGCAGCTCGATGTTGGAACGCGGAGCATTTGGCCCAAGGTCCCTCGGCCGCTCGCCACCCTGCCGTTCGACCAGAGACAGCGCCTCGGCATCGCTCATACACGCCAGCCACGCATGCCCCGACGCGGTGTAAAACAAGGGCGCATCGCGGCCCATGTCCGGGTCGTAGCGCAAGCCGGAACGGGCGCCCTGGGATTTGGCGATCCAGATCTGCCGCTCACCTTCAATCACCCCAAGCCGCACCAGTTCGCCGGTTTCCTGGGCGAGGCGATCAAGCACCGGCTGAACAATATCGGCGCCGCTGCCCGACAGGTAACGGAAACCCATGGCCACCAGTTTGGTCGACAGGTGATACCGCAGGTTCTCCGGATTCTGCCGCACATAACCCAGCCGAATCAGCTCGGCAAGCAACCGGTGAGTCGCACTTTTGGGAATATCCAGTTGCTCCGCCAGTGTCTGCATCGGCAGCCCACGAGGGTCACTGGTGAGGCTTTCAAGCACGCTGAAAACACGTTCGATCTGACTGCCGGCCATGGGAGGTTCCACACAAAATTTGTCCGATTCTAGAAGACAACCGGCCGAATGCGAAATCTGGAACCCACTGTCCGATTACCGCCCGCTTTACCCGTTGAACGGTTGCCGAGCTCGATTACGCTCCTATATTTTCTGGAATCAAATTCTAAAAAATACAAACCGCCGGAGCTTCAGACGATGCCTGCCGAATCAAAAAATCTCCCGGATATCGATTGCGACGTGCTGATCGTCGGCTCCGGTGCGGCCGGGCTATCGACTGCAGTCACCGCGGCGTGGCACGGCTTGAAAGTCATCGTGGTCGAAAAAGATCCGGTGTTCGGCGGCGCCACGGCATGGTCCGGTGGCTGGGCCTGGGTGCCGTGCAACCCCTTGGCCCGGCGCGCCGGGATCGTCGAAGACGTTGAGCAACCGCGCACTTACCTGAAACACGAATTGGGCGAGCGTTACGAGCCGGCCATGATCGACGCTTTCCTCGAAGCCGGGCCGCGGATGGTGGCGTTCTTTGAGCAGCACACCTCGCTGCAGTTTGCCGACGGCAACGCCATTGCCGATATTCATGGCGATACACCGGGCGCCGGCACCGGTGGGCGCTCGGTCATCGCGGCGCCTTATGACGGGCGAAAAGTCGGCAAGCTGCTTAAGCGTCTTCGCAAGACCCTGCGGGAAACGTCGTTCATGGGCATGCCCATCATGGCAGGCGCGGACCTCTCGGCATTTCTCAATCTGACGCACTCGCTGTCGGCGGCCTGGCATGTGACCCGGCGCTTTTCGCGACACTTGCTTGACCTCGCGGTGCATGGTCGGGCGATGCAACTGGTCAACGGTGTCGCGCTGGTGGCTCGGTTGGCAAAATCCGCCGAAGACCTCGGCGTATTGCTCTGGGAGTCGGCGCGCGTTACCGAGCTGCTGCGCGAAAACGATCAGGTTCGAGGCGCGGTGGTCAGCACCGCCAAAGGCAAAATCCGCATCCGTACACGCAAGGCCGTGGTGCTGGCGGCCGGCGGTTTTGCCAATGACATCGAGCGGCGCAAGGCATTGTTTCCCCGTACGCCAACCGGGCACGAACACTTGGCGTTGCCACCCCTCGGCGTCTGCGGCGATGGCCTGCGACTGGGCGAAAGCGCTGGCGCCCGAGTCAACACCGACATGACCTCCCCCGTGGCCTGGGCGCCGGTTTCGCAAGTGCCACATAAGGACGGCAGCATCGGCCACTTCCCGCACATCATCGAGCGCGGCAAACCGGGGATCATCGGCGTGTTGAGCAACGGCCAGCGCTTCGTCAACGAAGCCAACGGCTACTACGACTATGTGACTGCCATGGTCGCCGCCGCTCCGAAGGGCGAAGCGGTCGCCTCCTGGCTGGTCTGCACGCATGGCTTTCAGCGGCGTTATGGCTTGGGTATCTCTCGGCCGTTTCCGCTGCCGCTGTCATCCTTTATCCGCAGCGGCTATCTGAAAACCGGTAACACGATCGAGGAATTGGCCGAGGCCTGTGGCATCGACCCGAACGGTTTGCGCAGCACTGTGTCCGAATACAACCGGCACGCGCGCAATGGTGAAGACCCGCTGTTCGGTCGCGGTTTGACGCCTTACAACCGCAAACAGGGTGATGCGTTGCAGCAACCCAACCCTTGCGTCGCCCCGATCGAACAAGGTCCGTTCTATGCCGTGAAGGTTCAGCCCGGCTGCTTCGGCACCTTCGCCGGCCTCAAGGTCAATGAACACGCCCAGGTTCTCGGCGAATCGGGCGAGGCCATCGCCGGGCTGTACACGGCGGGCGGCGACATGGCCAGCATCATGGGCGGCCACTACCCCGCCGGCGGCATCAATCTGGGCCCGGCGTTGACCTTCGGCTACATCGCCGCGCGACATATCGCAGGAATTACCGATTACGAACAGGAGATCGACTATGCAGCGCATCGTTAATGCACAGGGTTTGAACATGCCCAAACTCGGCCTCGGCACCTGGCCGATGCTCGGCGAAGAATGCACACGCGCCGTGGAACAGGCCTTGGCATTGGGTTATCGGCACATTGACACCGCCGCGGCCTACAACAATGAAGACGCCGTCGGCCAAGCGCTGATGAACAGTCCTACCCCTCGCAATCACATCCACGTCACCACCAAAGTCTGGTGGGATCAGCTTCAACCCGATGCCATGCGCCATTCCATGGACCGCAGCCTCAAGGCCTTGCACAGCGATTACGTTGACCTGTTCATGATCCACTGGCCGACCACCGATTGGGACCTGCCGCGCATGATCGAGACCCTGGTGTCGTTCAAGGAACAAGGACTGGCGCGCAACATCGGTGTGGCGAATTTTCCACTGCCGTTGTTGCGCAATGTCGTCGAGGAACTGGGTACGCCGCTGTCAGCCATCCAGGTCGAGTACCACGTACTGCTCGGACAAAACGCTCTGCTGGACTACGCCCGTCAACATGACCTGGCGCTGACGGCCTACACGCCACTGGCCCGCAACAAGGTCTCGGACATCCCGCACATTCAGCAGATCGCCGCCAAACACGGAGTCCTGCCAACGCAAGTGGCACTCAAGTGGTTGCTTGATCAACCGAACGTGGCCGCCATTCCAAAAGCCAGCAGCCAGGCCAATCAACTGGCCAACCTGGCGGCGCTCGAGGTGAATCTGGATGACGAAGACCGTGCGTTGATCGCTGGTTTGTCCAAACGCGAACGCCAGGTCAATCCGGACTTTGCGCCAGTGTGGGATGCGTTCGACCAGTGATTCCCTCGAAGCAGTCGGTCGCCTGCTCGATAAAAACCCGTCGTCTGAAGGAATTAGATGGGTTGTCCGTGTTCAATACGAGTCTGGAAGACTCCCGGCCACCCACCACAGGTTGCCGGGAAGGCTGCTGTGCGCAACAAAAGATGGACGACCGGACTGGCGCCGCTCCCACTCAGCAGCAACACTCATCCCCACGGACAATCAGAGGATTCCCACATGCTATGGAAAAAAGGCCGACGCAGCGACAACGTGGTCGATGCCCGTGGAGATGATGTCGGCGGCGGCGGTGGTGGCGGGATGCGCTTTGGTGGCGGCAAAGGTCTGAGCCTGACGGCGATTATCTTGATCGTCGGGATCGGCTGGATCACCGGCCAGGACCCGCTGCAAATCCTCGGACAACTGACCGGGCAGATGACCGAGCAATCGGCACCGGCGCCGACTCAAACCCGCAAGGCACCGCCGGCCACTGACGAAGGAGCCGAGTTCGTGCGTTCGATCCTCGGCGATACCGAAGACACCTGGGGTCAAATTTTCCAGCAGGCTGGTCGTCAATATAAGGAGCCGACCTTGGTGCTGTTCAGCAACCGCGTCAATTCGGCCTGTGGCCTGGCGACATCGGCGACCGGCCCGTTCTATTGCCCGGCAGACCAGAAGGTCTACCTGGACATGAGTTTCTTCCAGGAAATGTCCCAACGTTTTTCCGCCGCTGGCGACTTCGCTCAGGCCTACGTGATCGCTCACGAAATCGGACACCATGTGCAGACCTTGCTCGGTGTTTCGGCGAAGATTCAGACCGCCCGCCAACAGGGCCGGCAGATGGAAGGCGACGGTGGTTTGCTGGTACGCCAGGAACTGCAGGCCGATTGCCTGGCCGGAGTCTGGGCCAACAATGCGCAGAAACGGCTGAACTGGCTGGAACCCGGTGACATCGAAGAAGCCTTGAACGCCGCCAATGCCATCGGCGATGACCGCTTGCAACAGCAAGGTCAGGGGCGCGTGGTCCCGGATTCGTTTACTCATGGTACGTCGGCGCAAAGGGTGCGCTGGTTCAAAACCGGATTCGCGCAAGGCCAGGTCGGCCAGTGCGATACCTTTGCAGCGAAAAACCTATAAATGAACAAGTGGCTGTTAGCTCTACTGATCACCTGCGCAAACGCCCAGGCTGCCGAGCATGCGGTCAAGGAAGTCAGCCCCGGACGCCTGCTGCTGACTGCAGGTGAAATCGCGGTGGGCATCGGCCCGGCGCCGAAAAAAATCGAACGTGTGCTGATCATCGTCCATGGTCGATTGCGCAATGCCGACACCTATCGCCAGAGCGCCGTGCATGCGGCCGAACAGGCCGGGCAAAGCGCGAGCACCTTGGTGCTCGCCCCGCAATTCCTCAATGACACCGACGTCGCGGCCCATCCCGTGGCTGACAGCGTATTGCGCTGGCAGGGCAATGACTGGATGGCGGGCGGTTTATCTACCGCTCCGTTTTCCCTGAGCTCCTACGCGGCGCTCGACGAAATCATCGCCCGAATCGGTGATCGAAAACAGTTTCCAGACGTGAAGCAAATTGTCATCGCCGGTCACTCCGGGGGCGCTCAGGTGGTGCAGCGATACGCGTTGCTGGGCCACGATCAGCCAGCGCTCAAGGCGGCCGACATACAGGTGCGTTACGTCATTGCCAACCCGTCGTCTTATGCGTACTTCGATGAACGACGGCCAGTGGCGTTCAGCCACGCCGGTTGCCCGAATTTCAATCGCTGGAAATATGGGCTGAAGGATTTACCCGCCTACGCAGGAGGGCAAACAGCCAAGCAGTTGGAGGAAAACTACGTCAAACGCGATGTCGTTTATCTGCTCGGGCAGCAGGACAGCGACCCGAAGCAGCCGGCGTTGGATAAAAGCTGTGAGGCCCAAGCCCAGGGAGCCAATCGATTGGCTCGAGGGCGCAATTATTTTGCTTATCTGAAGCGGCTGCATCCTCAAGGATTGAGTCAGCAACTGATTGAAGTGCCCGGGGTCGGGCATGACGGGGATGGGATGTTTAACTCGCCGCAGGGGCAGAAGGCGTTGTTCGGTCAGTGAGTTTTTGTGGTGGCTAGCAAGGCCCCTTCGCGAGCAAGTCGAATCGTCGCACCGCCGCTCCCACATTTGACCGTATTCCAATGTGGGAGCGGGCTTGCTCGCGAAAGCGATTAACCAGACAACCAACCCCTCAAGCCGACAACATTTCCCGCAACGCCACGCAATCCGCCGCATGCCAATCCGCCAGCTCCGGCCAGGGATTATCCGGCAGGTTCACCAACACCGTCCGCGCCCCTGCCGCCCGACCGCAATCCAGATCAAAACGGTAATCACCGACCATCACCATCTCACTGGCCGGGACATTCCAGGCCTGGGCCAACTTCAACAACCCACCGGGATGCGGTTTTGGCGGTGCTTCATCACGGCCCAACACATCCTCCACCGCGAAGCAGTCGGCCAGGCCGATCGCCTCCAGCGTGACGTGCGCCAGTTCGCGAGCATTGCGCGTGAGAATGCCCAGGCGATAACCGCGCCCGGCCAGCTCACGCACCAGTTCTACGGCGCCCGGTGCCGCTTTCGAACCGAGCGCCAGGTCTCGTTCATGTTCCAGCAACCACGCATGTTTGGCGGCGGCTTCATCGGCCGGCAGCGCGGCGAGGTGGGTCAGGATGTCGTCTTCGGCAGGAATCGCCAACGCCACGCGGATCGCCGCGAAGTCATGCACGGCCACCGTCAGGGTGCCGTCCATGTCGAACACCCAGTGCCGCACCTCGGCCAGGCTCATGCCCAATCCTTGCGGTGACGAATCAAACCTTCCTGAGTGACCGAAGCCACCAGTTGCCCGGCACGATTGAACACGCTACCACGGGAGAAACCACGGGAATTACCCGCCCAAGGACTGTCCATCGCATACAGCAACCAATCATCGGCACGTAGATCCTGATGGAACCACAGCGCGTGATCGAGGCTGGCGACCTGCATGTCTTTCTGCCAGACCGATTTGCCATGGGGCTGCATCGACGTGGTCAACAGACCGAAATCCGAGGCGTAGGCCAGCAGGTATTTATGCAGCGCCGGCGAATCGGCCAAGGCACCGTCGGCGCGAAACCAGACGTACTTGATCGGATCGGACGGCTGCGGGTTGTAGGGATCTTTCTCGGTGATCGGGCGGAACTCGATCGGTTTCGGGCACAGCAGTTTTTCGCGCATGTGCTCAGGAATCAGGTGCGCACGCTGCTGAGCAAGCTCCAGCTCCGAGGGCAGGTTTTCCGGGCCGACCACGGTTGGCATCTCGGACTGATGCTGGAAGCCTTCTTCGTCGTACTGGAACGACGCACTGCAGGTGAAAATCGGGTTGCCCTTCTGGATCGCCGTCACCCGCCGCGTGCTGAAACTGCCACCGTCGCGCACCCGGTCAACCTGATAAACCACAGGCAACGCGGAATCGCCGGGACGCAGGAAATAGCCGTGCATCGAATGCACATGGCGCGCCTCTTCGACGGTCTGACTGGCCGCCGACAGGGACTGACCGATCACCTGACCACCGAACAGCTGACGAAAACCCAGGTCCTGGCTGCGGCCACGGAACAGGTTTTCTTCAATCGGTTCCAGGGTCAGCAGGTCAACCAGATCATCCAACACTTGGCTCATTCAGACTCTCCTCACACAACGCATGCCGCGCAGTCTTGGCTGCGACGGTCGATTCAATTTCTGGCCAGGGCCCATGGGAGCCATTGTAAACGTCCGTGCCGGCTTATCCATGCAAGGTTTGCAGCCATTGTTCACGGGTGATGCGGTACAGCGCATGGTGACGCAGGGGATGATCGGTCGCGAGCATCGGGTGGTCGAAATCATCGGCTGAATCATGGTGCATGCCGATTGCCTGCATGACTTTCTGTGACGGCGTGTTGGTTTCGGTGGTGAAGGACACGACCTCTTTCAGCGCCAACCGGTCAAACCCGCAGCGCAGAGCGGTCCACGCCGCTTCACTGGCGTAGCCAAGGCCCCAGTGCTCTCGGGCCAGACGCCAGCCGATTTCGGTGGCCGGGGTAAAACGCGCTTCGAAGCCGACCACTAGGAGCCCGGTAAAACCGATAAATGCCCCGGTGTCCTTGCGTTCCAGCGCCCAGAGACCGAAGCCATGCTCGGCGAAATGGCCACGAATCCGTCCGATCAGCGAGGCACTTTCCAGACGACTTAAAGGCGCCGGGAAATATCGCATCACCTGTGGATCGGCGCACATCGCCGCAAACTCCGGCAAATCCTCATCGCGCCACTGCCGCAACAGCAGTCGCGCGCTCTCGAGTTCCAGTATCGGTTCCATCATGCCCCCCGTTCCCATGCCGCAAGTCTACATCGCTGGTAGGATCCTTCACTCATCCCTACCTACCGTCCTGTATAAATCAGCCATGCCCCTGCCCCTGATCTACCACGAAGACTACAGTCCCGAGTTCCCGGCGGATCACCGCTTCCCCATGGACAAGTTTCGCCTGCTGCGCGATCACCTGGTGGACAGCGGACTGACCCGGGACGCTGACCTGCTGCGCCCCGACCTCTGCCCGCCAGAGATTCTCGCGCTCGCACATGACCCTGCGTATATCGAACGCTACATGGGCGGCGAGTTGTCCCGCGAAGACCAACGGCGCCTCGGCCTGCCGTGGAGCGAAGCCCTGGCCCGGCGTACAGTACGTGCGGTTGGCGGCTCGCTGCTGGCGGCCGAGCAGGCGCTGGAGCATGGTTTGGCCTGTCACTTGGCCGGCGGCACCCATCACGCGCATTACGACCATCCTGCCGGGTTCTGCATCTTCAATGACCTGGCGGTGATCAGCCATTTTCTGCTGGAAAGTGGTCGGGTGAATCGGGTGCTGATCTTCGACTGCGATGTGCATCAGGGCGACGGGACTGCACGGATTCTGCACAACACCCCGGAAGCGGTGACCGTTTCCCTGCACTGCGAGAAGAACTTTCCTGCACGCAAAGCCGAAAGTGACTGGGACATTCCACTGCCCAAAGGCATGGGCGATGCCGATTACCTGAAGGTGGTGGACGATGCGCTCAATTATTTGCTGCCGCTCTACCAACCTGACCTGGTGTTGTACGACGCCGGCGTCGATGTGCATAAAGATGACGCGCTCGGCTACCTGAAGCTGACAGACGAAGGCGTCGCCGCTCGCGATGAAAGCGTGATGCGCCATTGCCTGGGCCGGGATATTCCGGTGGTCGGCGTGATAGGCGGCGGTTACAGCAAGGACCGCAAGGCGTTGGCACGCCGTCATGGAATCCTGCATCACAGTGCGCAACGGGTCTGGCAGTCATCAGGTTGTCATTGAGGTGTGAGTCTTTACCCACAATGCCTGTGGAACTGCCTGTGGATAACCTGAGTGAAAGGTCCTACAGGCCATGCTGCATATAGCCTGCAAAGTGGTGGTTGTTTTTTGATCAGCCATTTGAAACGACACAGTTCCAATGTGGGAGCGGGCTTGCTCGCGAAAGCGATTTAACATTCAACATTCAACATTGATGTCGACTGATACAC
>NZ_JAGYGJ010000021.1:0-104315 GCF_019947405.1 Pseudomonas sp. GL-B-26
TTGCTGGCCGGGGGCGGGATGGCCGAGGAGGTAGTTGTCGACGGACGGCATGTGTTGCCGGTTCCCGAAGGTTTGTCCCTGGCTGAGGCGGCAGCGTTGCCAGAAGTGTATGCAACCGTTTGGCTGAATTTGTTTCAATTGGCTGCGCTCAAGCCGGGTGAGAAAGTTCTGTTGCACGCCGGAGCAAGTGGAATCGGTTCAGCTGCCATTCAGCTGTGCAAGGCGTTTGGTAACCCGTGCTGGGTCAGCGTCGGCTCTGCCGAGCGTCTGGCTTACTGCGAAGCGCTGGGGGCGCAAGGTGGGGTCGTGCGCAACAGGGATCTGGACAGCTTGAGTGACCTGGGGCCGTTCGATGTGATTCTCGACCCGGTGGGCGGCAACTACGCCGCGCTGAATCTGAAACTGATGGCGCTCGATGGCCGTTGGGTGCTGATCGGCCTGATGGGCGGTCGTGAGGCGCAGCTGGATCTGGCGCAGGTGCTGGCCAAGCGTGTGCAACTGCTGGGTTCGACTTTGCGCAGTCGCGACGAGCAGTTCAAGGCGGATCTGTTCAGTGATCTCAGCCAGCATGTCTGGCCGCTGTTTGCCGAAGGGCGTTTGAGCCCGCAATTGGCCAAGACCTTCCCGATCAAGGACGCCGAAGCGGCGTTTGCGGAGTTGGCGACTAATAAGGTGTCGGGAAAGTTGGTGTTGGTAATCGACGAAAGCCTGAGCTGAAATCGGGTTGGCTGTCAAAAGATCGCAGCCTCGCTTCGCTCGACAGCTCCTACAGGTGTAAGTAATCCATTTGTAGGAGCTGTCGAGCGAAGCGAGGCTGCGATCTTTTGCTTTTACTTCCAGAGATGGATCGGCCAGCCGGATTTTTCGGCGTGTTCGAGCAGCACCGGATCCGGGTTCACCACATGCGGGAAATCCACCTTCAGCAGCAACGGCAAATCATTGCGTGAGTCGGAGTAGAAACTGGCGCCCTCGAGGTTTTCCTCTTCCGCATCCAGCCACTCCAGCAAACGCGTGATCTTGCCTTCGCGGTAGGTCAGCGTGCCAACGGTGTTGCCGCTATACACCCCGTGTGCAACTTCCAGCTCGATGCCGAGAATCTTGTCAATGCCCAAACGATCGGCAATCGGCCTCACCAGGTGCGTGCCCGACGCTGAAATCACCAAAATCCGGTCGCCAGCCTTGCGATGGGCCGCAATGGCTTTGGTGGCGTCACTGAAAATGATCGGCTCGATGAAGTCTTCCACCCAAGGCCCCACCAAATGGTCGACCTCTTCGGGTGTGCGCCCGATCATCGGCTCCAGACTGAAGGTCATGTACTCCTCCATCCGTAGTTTGCCGTGGCTGTAGGCGTCCATCAGTTCATTGTTCTGACGCATGAACGACTCGGGATCGACCCAACCCAGGCGGCCCATTTGCTCGCTCCAGAGGGTGGCGCAGTCGCCATGGATCAGGGTTTCGTCCAAATCAAAAATTGCCAGGGCCATCAGTGCGGTTCTCTCTTCAACATCAGCAAAGTCATCAGGCTACCTCACACAGAGCCGTCGGATCGATGGAAAGCGCCAGACGCTGACCATCGGGATGCAAATCGGCCGCCGAGCGGTTCAGCACATCCACCACCAATTCCACGCCCCGGGCTTCGACCCGGTAGCGAATCACGTTGCCCAACAGGCTATGGCTGCGGATTTGCGCGTCGAGTTCGCCGTTCAGGCTCAGCTCGATGGCTTCCGGGCGAATCGCGATGCGGTGGGTAATCGGTCGCTGCAGCAGCTTTGTGGCGCTGTCGGCGTCCAGCAGGTTGTAGTTGCCGATGAAACCTGCGGCAAAGAAGTCGATGGGCGCAGTGTAAAGGGTCTGGGCGTCACCGCTTTGTACGATCTTTCCCTGATTCATCAAGAAAATCCGGTCGGACATGGTCAGGGCTTCTTCCTGATCGTGAGTGACGAAGATCGTAGTCAAGCCGAGTTCGCGCTGGATTTGACGGATCTGTTCGCGCAAGTGCTTGCGAATCCGCGCATCCAGGGCCGACAGCGGTTCATCCAGCAACAACAGACGAGGCCGGGTCACCAACGAGCGGGCGAGGGCGACTCGTTGGCATTGGCCGCCGGACAGTTGATGCGGATAACGCGCGGCAAAGTCGTTGAGCTCCACCAGTTTCAGTACTTCGGCAACACGCTTGTGGCTATCGTCGGCATTGACCTTCTGCATGCGCAATCCAAAGGCGACGTTCTGTTCAACGGTCATGTTTGGAAACAGTGCGTAGCTCTGGAACACCATGCCGATCCCGCGCTTCTGCGGGCTCAACGGCACGAGGTCGACGCCATCGAGCAGGATTTTGCCGCCATCCACCGAGGTCAGTCCGGCGATGCAACGTAGCAGTGTGGACTTGCCGCAACCGGACGGGCCGAGGAGAGTGACGAACTCGCCCTTATGGATTTCACAGTTGATGTCGCTGAATACAGTGGTGCCTGAATAGTTTTTTTGCAGGTGTTGGACGCTGACATAGCTCATTCGCTTTTGTCCTTGTTCAAGATATTGGCAGCCCAGGTCAGAACCAGCACAAAGAAGAAGTAGGAAATCACCACCGCACTGGTGAAGTGGCCGCTGCTGTTGCGCATGTTGTTGAGGTAGACCTGCAGGGTTTCGTAGCGGGTGCCGACGAGGATGTTGGCGAACACGAACTCACCGAACAGGAACGAGAACGACAGCAGCAACGCCACCATCAAACCTTTGCGCAAGTTTGGCAGCACCACCAGGAACGCCGCTTGCCAGGTGCTGGCACCGAGCAGTTGGGCGGAGTCCATCAGGTCGCGCAGGTTGATCGCTTGCAGGTTGTTGGTGATTGCCCGGTACATGAACGGCAGCGCCACGGTGAAGTAGCAACCGATCAGAATCCACGGCGTCCCGACCATCGCGAACGGACCGGAACCGTAAAGCTGCAACAGACCCACCGACGACACCACCGGCGGCACCGCGAAGGGCAACAGGATCAGGATGTTCATCAGCGCATCGAGTTTCGGGAAGTGGTAATGCACCACAAACAGCAACGGCAGAATCAGCACCACCGACAGAATCAGCGCGCCGATGCAGACCAGCAGCGATTGGCCGAACGAATGGAGAAACCGCGGATCGCTCCACAGCTCCACGTACCATTTAACGGTGAAGCCGCTGGGCAAAATGGTCGCTGACCAACTGCTGGCGATCGAGTAGATCAGCGTCCCGAGCAACGGCAGCAACAGTATGGCAAACAACAAATACACCACCACCCGGTGGTAGATGCCGACGGGGCCCAGTTCAGCGCGAGACATGGTAGCTCCTCTTCAACAGCAGCTGATGCACGATGGTCACCAGGGTCATCAACGCCACCAGCACCACAGCCAGGGCACTGGCGAGGTTCGGGTCAAGGGAAATGTCGCCGGAAACCATCGCCGCAATGCGGATTGTCAGCACGTTGAAGTTGCCGGTGGTCAGGGCATATACCGTGGCGTACGCGCCCAGGGCGTTGGCCAGCAGGATCACAAAGGTACCGAGCAGCGCCGGGGTCAGCACTGGCAAACCGATGTACCGCCAGTACTGCCAGCCGTTGGCGCCGAGCAGCGCGGCGGATTCACGCCAGTCTTCGCGCAGGGCATCAAAGGCCGGGTAGAGCAGCAACACGCCGAGCGGAATCTGGAAGTAGGTGTAGAGAATGATCAGCCCGGTTTTCGAATACAGGTTGAAGTCCTGAATGATCCCGGCCTGCTTGAGCATGATGGTGAAGCTGCCATTGAAGCCCAGCAGAATGATGAACGCGAAGGCCAAAGGCACGCCGGCAAAGTTGCTGGTCATGTTGGCGAAGGCGTTGACGAAGTTGCGCAGTTTCGAGTCGACCCGGCGCAGGGAGTAGGCACCGAGCACCGCGATGATGATCCCGAACACGCTGGACCAGAAACTGATCTCGAGGCTGAACTGGATCGCTTGCAGATAGAACTTCGAATTGAAGATCCTGGTGAAGTTGGCGATGCCCCAGCCGAACTCTTCCGATTGCAGGCTGTTGATCATCACCCAGGACAGCGGGGCGATCTGGAACACGATAAAGAACAGTGCGAAAGGCACCAGGCACAAGGCTGCCAGCCATTTGCCGCGCGTCATGGTGTTCACTTGAGCAGCTCCCGGCACACAGGTTTGTCGTGGGCCACGCCCAGCAGTTCGCAGACGGTGCCGCAGATTTCAGTTTGTTTCGGTGCTGCGTTGGCATTGAAGCTGAAAGCGTCGCCGAGGACGAACAGCGGTACTTCGCGTTCTTCCTGCAGCAGGCCGTTGTGGGAGCGGTCGTTGTTCATGCCATGGTCGGCGGTCACCAGCACCTGATACCCGGCGTCGAGCCAGGTGTGCAGGTAGTCGGCCAGAATAATGTCGGCCGAGCGGGCGCTGTTGCGGTATTGCGGAGTGTCGAGGCCGTGCTTGTGCCCGGCGTCGTCGATGTTCATGGGGTGGACCAGTAAAAAGTTCGGCGCATGACGCAGACGCAGGTTTTCGGCGTCGGCGAACAGGTGCGAGTCCGGGTAGTGATCGCTCCAGTAGAAATGACCGTGCTGGATTGGCAGGTCCGGGGCGTCGGTGTGACGATCCCGCGCGGCCACAAACGGCGAACGGTTATACAACTCACTGACCCAGTGATAGGCCGCGGCCGCGGTTACAAGGCCGGCATCGCTGGCGTAGTGATAGATGCTGCGCTGGTTGGACAGGCGCGAGACGTTGTTGTGAACGATGCCACTGTCGATCGGCGTGACGCCGGTCAGGATGCACTCGTAAAGCGGTCGGGACAGGGCCGGCAGTTCGCACTCCAGTTTGTAGAGCGCCGCGCGTCCTGCGCCAACGTAAGCCTGCAGGTGCCCCATGGCGTGACGGGCGACCTCGTAATTGAGGCCGTCGAGCACGACAAGGATGACGTTGTGCTTCATAGGGCGATGACTCCGCAAACAGATGATTCAAGAACGCAACCAACCCCCTGTGGGAGCGGGCTTGCTCGCGAAGGCGTTGCAACAGTCACCACGGATGGTGAATGTTATGGCCCCTTCGCGAGCAAGCCCGCTCCCACATTGGATCTCCATCAGATCTCCAAATGGGATCTACCGCATTACTGCTTCATATTGACGATGACTTCTTCCTGCCACTTCTGAGGAAGGGCTTTGGAGGTCTTTTCCCATGCGTCGGCGTCTTTGATCGGCGTGACCTTTTTGTACTGCTCGTTAGGCAGCAACTGGGCCTGAACCTCAGGCGGCAGTGTCAGATGCTCGGCGCGGATCGGACGGGCGTTGCCGCGTGCCAGATTGGTCTGGCCGGCGTCGCTGAAGATGTATTCGCGGGCCAGTTTGGCGGCATTCGGGTGCTTGGCGTACTTGTTGATGATGGTGGTGTAACCGGAGATCACCGAGCCATCGGATGGAATCAGCACGGTGTAGTCATCCGGGTTGACCATTTTGGCCTTGTAGCTCAGACCGTTGAAGTCCCAGACCACGCCGACTTCGATTTCACCCTTTTCCATGGTGGCAATTGTCGGGTTGGCCATCGACAGGCGGCCTTGCTTGGCGATCTCGGAAAACAGATCCAGCGCCGGTTGGAGGTTTTTCTCATTGCCACCATTGGCAAGCGCGGCAGCCAGAACGCCATTGGCCGCTTGGGCCGCGGTACTTACATCACCGATGGAAACTTTGTATTTGCCGTCCTTGAGGTCAGCCCATTTGGTCGGAGCGTCGGAGCCGTGCAGCAACTTTTTGTTGACGATGAACGCGATGGTGCCGGTGTAGGCGAGCGCCCAGTTGCCGTCCTTATCCTTTGCCCAGCTCGGGATCTGATCCCAGGTGCTTGGCTTGTAAGGTTGTACAACGCCTTGTTTCACCGAGATCGGACCGAACGCGGCACCGACATCACCGATATCGGCAGTGGCGTTGTCTTTTTCAGCGGCGAACTTGGCGATTTCCTGGGCCGAGCTCATGTCGGTGTCAATGTGTTTCAGGCCGTAGTTCTTGGCCAGGTCATCCCAGGTGCCTTTCCAGTTGGCCCAGTTGTCGGGCATGCCGACGCTGTTGACCTCACCTTCCGCTTTCGCCGCGGCTTCCAGGGTTTTCAAATCGGTATCAGCCGCCATCGCGGCGGTGCACATGGCAATGGTCGAGCCTAACAGTGAGGCCAGGAAAAGCTGTTTCATCCGAAGCTCCTTTGGGCGTTTTCAACGCTGCGATTGCGGTTGTGTTGGTCTAGGTCAGCAATACCTGAGCCAATTTAGGCGCCCCTGATGACATTTTGATGTCGACGACTGGTCGGCCTATATTTTTTGAGCTGCAATGCTCAGGCTTCGGAGTAAGCGTAGACCATGGCTAATAGGCTGATATAAAAGGACTTGGCCGTGAAATTGCAGGCGTCTGGATCAACCGTTCGGCGGCTTTGTCATCTGTCAGTCATGTGCAGTGCCTAGGCTTGTCGGGAGTTGAGGGAACCGATTTGAATCGCGGTTCCGCCCCGAAACAGTGCTGGTCTAGTCCAGATAGGTAACGTTGATGCGCATCGAGACAACCAAAGCGGTGACAGCCATCGGGCAGGTTCTGCAGGAACAGCTCGACCATGGCCTGTTGGCGCCCGGGAGCAAACTGCCGGCCGAGCGCAAACTCAGTGAGTTGTTCGGGACCACGCGCATCACCGTGCGTGAAGCGTTGTTGCAGCTGGAAGCCCAGGGGCAGATCTATCGGGAGGAGCGCCGTGGCTGGTTCGTGTCGCCACCGCGCCTGGCCTACAACCTGATGCAGCGCAGTCACTTTCACGCGATGGTCAGTGCACAGGGGCGGGTGCCATCCACCGAGGTGATTTCAGCGCGGTTGCAACCGGCGTCGGCGTCGGTCTGTGCCTGGTTGCAGTTGCCGGCGTTGTCGAGCGTGATTCAGATTTGCCGGGCACGGCGGATTGATGAGCGGCTGGTGTTGTATGTGGAGCACTATTTGAATCCGCAGTTTTTTCCGGGGATTCTGGATTTCGATTTGAATCAGTCGATTACCGAACTGTATGCGCGGCATTACGATTTGCATTACGGGCGGGTGCGTTTCGAGATTGTGCCGACGGCGTTGTCGGTGGATGCGGCGGCGGCTTTACGGGTGTCGGTGGGGAGTCCGGGGTTGCGCATTGCTCGGGTCAATTACGATCAGCATGAGCGGTTGATCGATTGTGATCTGGAGTTTTGGCGGCACGACGCGATTCATGTCGGGGTTGATGTCGTCTGAACCTGGCCGCCACACACTGTGATTTTTTACGTTATCCGAAGCGGTAGATGTCCATGCCCAAGGCCCCCATGGTGAATCCCTTGTGGGCCACGCTGAAATGTCCTCCGGCGCCGCGGGCAAAATACAAAGGCAACAAATGTTCATCACTCGGATGGTTGCGCACGGCATTCGGTGCTTGCTGACGGTAATCGTGCAACGCGGTTTCGTCGTTGGCAGCGAGTTTTTCGATCATCCAGTCACGAAATGTCTGGGCCCAGGGTTCGACGCTTTCTGTGCCGGCGTGCCAGTCCAGTTCACGCAAGTTGTGGGTGATGCTCCCGGAACCGATCAGCAGCACGCCGTGTTCGCGCAGACTGGCCAGGGCATGACCGACTCGGGTCTGCAGGGCCGGGCCGCCGCGAGTGGGCAGCGAAACTTGCACCACGGGGATATCGGCTTGTGGATACATCAATGACAAGGGCACCCAGACACCATGGTCGAACGGCCGTTCGGCGTCGATGCGTGCAGGCAGGCCATCGCTCTTCAGCAGTTCGACAACCTCTGCGGCCAATTGTGGATTGCCGGGCGCCGGGTATTGCACGTCGAATAACGCCTGCGGAAAGCCGCCGAAGTCATGCCAGGTTTCAGGCTGGGGATTGCCGCTGACCAGCAACTCATTGCTTTCCCAATGTGCAGAAACAATTACGATGGCTTTGGGTTTCGGCAATTCTGCGGCCAGGCGAGCGAGGGCTGGCCCGCTGGCGCCCGGTTCCAGTGCCAACATGGGCGAGCCATGGGATATGTACAGGCTGGGGAACATGAATGAGCTCCTGAGGGGTAAGATGGCCTCATCTTCAGTCAGATCATTGATCTAAATCTAATATAAGTTTTAGGGTCTTTTGATCGAATTTTCGGGATTAATTATGCAGCCGGAGTTTTGGCACAAGCGGTGGACGTCGAATCAGATCGGCTTTCACCTGCCGGAAGTGAATCCATATCTGCAACGGTACTGGCCGCAGCTGGGCCTGGAAGAGGGCGCGCGCGTCCTGGTGCCGCTATGTGGCAAAAGCCTGGATCTGCTGTGGCTGGCGAAATGCGGTCACGAGGTGCTGGGCGTCGAGTTGTCGGAAAAAGCGGTGGAAGACTTTTTCCACGAGCATCAATTTGATCCGGACGTCAGCGACCAAGGCCCCTTCACCGTCTATCGGGCGGGCTCGATCGAGATCTGGTGTGGTGATTTCTTCGCGTTGACGGCCGGCGATGTCGCCGATTGCAGTGCGCTGTACGACCGCGCTGCGTTGATCGCCTTGCCACCGAAGATGCGCGAGCAATACGCCGAGCATCTGAAGCGGATTGTGCCGAAGGATTCGCTGGGGCTGCTGATTACCCTGGATTACGACCAGGCACAAATGGAGGGGCCGCCCTTTGCAGTGCTGGATGACGAAGTGCAACGGTTGTTCGGTGCGTCGTGGGAGTTGAAGACTCTGGAGGACCAGGACGTTCTGGGCGAAAGCTGGAAGTTCCTGGAAAACGGTGTTACGCGGCTTGAAGAGCGGGTTTATCGGGTTTCCAGCCGGTAAAAGGTGTTGTTTGTGCTGGCCCCTTCGCGAGCAAGCCCGCTCCCACATTGGAGAGCATTCCCCCTGTGGGAGCGGGCTTGCTCGCGAAGAGGCCCTGAAGCACACCGCAATAATCAGCAGACAAAAAAAGGCCCGCATCACTGCGGGCCTTTTCTTTTAGTGCGGGACCTATCAGCCCCGACGACGCAGTGCGTCGATGCGCTCTTCCAGCGGCGGGTGGCTCATGAACATGCGGGCGAACCCCTGTTTGATGCCACCGTTAATGCCGAAAGCCGTCAGGGTGTCCGGCATGTGCACCGGCAGCCCCTGTTCGGCACGCAGGCGTTGCAGGGCACCGATCATTGCGGCGGTACCGGCCAGGCGTGCACCGGCTTCGTCTGCACGGAATTCGCGTTTACGCGAGAACCACATGACGATGGCGCTGGCCAGAATGCCCAGAACCAGTTCGGCGAAGATGGTTGCCACGTAGTAGGCGATGCCCTGGCCTTCTTCGTTCTTGAAGATCACCTTGTCGACAAAGTTGCCGATGATCCGTGCGAAGAACATCACGAAGGTGTTCACCACGCCCTGGACCAATGCCAGGGTGACCATGTCGCCATTGGCGACGTGGCCGATTTCGTGGGCCAGAACGGCCTTCACTTCATCTGGCGAGAAACGCTCGAGCAGCCCTTGGCTGACCGCTACCAACGCGTCGTTCTTGTTCCAGCCGGTGGCAAAGGCGTTCGCCTCGTAGGCCGGGAAAATACCGACTTCGGGCATCTTGATCCCGGCTTCGCGGGATAATTGCTCGACGGTTTGCAGCAGCCATTGCTCGTGACGTGTGCGCGGCTGGCTGATGATTTGGGTGCTGGTGCTCATCTTCGCCATCCACTTGGAGATGAACAGCGAGAACAGCGAACCGGCGAAACCAAAGACCGCACAGAAAATCAGCAGCTGATTGAGGTTGAGATCAACCCCGTTGGCCGCCATGAACCCGTTGAAGCCGAAAAGGCTCAGGGTGATGCTGGCAATCAGCACGACCGCCAGGTTAGTGGCCAAAAACAGCAGGATGCGCATCATGGTTGTAGAAATCTCCTCATGCTAAAGATGTAGCGTACTGCGGGGTATATAAGGTGCTGACCCGGGCTATTCAACCGGGTGACTATTTCAAACTGTGTCCTACGGCAACAGTCTAGCTGTTTGAAGGGCATTTCCGACGTTGATGCGGGAAGCGTTTGTCAGGCAATTAGCGTCATAAGCCCCGCCATTGTTAGACGCGAGCACTCAACGGTCATCAGTCAGCGATTGAAGAAGCGATGTTCGGTAGGGCGCAAAGAAATGTTGCTGAATCAATCACCGTGCGACTTGCGCAAGCGTCGCACGGTGACAGGCAGGTTACTGGCGATAGGTCTTGAGGAAATTGCCGATACGTCCGATGGCCATGTCCAGGTCGTCCACGCGCGGCAGGGTCACCACACGGAAGTGGTCCGGCCATGGCCAGTTGAAGGCGGTGCCTTGAACCACCAGCAGCTTCTCCGACAGCAGCAGGTCGAGCACGAATTTCTCGTCGTTATGGATCGGGCAGACTTTCGGGTCGATCCGTGGGAACGCATACAGCGCGCCCATTGGCTTGACGCAGCTCACGCCGGGAATGTCGTTGAGCAGTTCCCAGGTGCGATTGCGCTGTTCCAACAGTCGTCCGTTGGGCAATACCAGATCATTGATGCTCTGGTAGCCGCCGAGGGCGGTCTGGATCGCATGCTGGCTCGGCACGTTGGCACACAGACGCATGTTGGCCAGCATGTCGATGCCTTCGATGTAGCTCTGGGCGTGGTGTTTCGGGCCGGAAATGGCGATCCAGCCGGAACGGAAACCCGCCACGCGATAAGACTTGGACAGACCGTTGAACGTCAGGCACAGCAGATCTGGCGCCAGGGAAGCCGTGCAGATGTGCACGGCATCGTCGTACAGAATCTTGTCGTAGATCTCGTCGGAAAAAACCACCAGGTTGTGCTGACGGGCCAGTTCCAGCATGCCCAGCAGGACTTCTTTCGAATACACCGCGCCCGTCGGGTTGTTCGGGTTGATGATCACCAGTGCTTTGGTGTTCGGGGTGATCTTGGCCTTGATGTCGGCCAGGTCCGGCCACCAGTTGGCCTGCTCGTCGCACAGGTAATGCACCGGGTTGCCGCCCGACAGGCTCACCGCGGCGGTCCACAGTGGGTAGTCCGGGGCCGGCACCAGCACTTCGTCGCCGTTGTTGAGCAAGGCCTGCATCGACATCACGATCAGCTCGGAAACGCCGTTGCCCAAATAGATGTCTTCAATGCCGACGCCTTCTACCTGCTTTTGCTGGTAGTACTGCATCACGGCCTTGCGGGCGCTGAACAGACCTTTGGAATCGCTGTAGCCCTGAGCAGTCGGCAGGTTGCGGATGACGTCCTGAAGGATTTCATCCGGCGCTTCGAAACCAAAAGGCGCCGGGTTGCCGATGTTCAGCTTGAGGATGCGATGGCCTTCCTCTTCCAGGCGTTTGGCGTGCTTGAGCACTGGGCCGCGAATGTCGTAGCAGACGTTGGCGAGCTTGTTCGATTTGCTGACCTGCATGGCGATGTGTTCCCGAAAATGAACGATCCAGGCGGCGTATGAACGACCGTGCTGGGAATCCTGCGTATTCACACAGGCCTGGCGCCTTGAGAGGCAGCACCCATAATCCGTTTGAATGCGCGTGGTCTGGCTGCCAGACTGGCGTTTGACGAGGCGCAATCATACGTGCCGCCCGATCCGTGGAAAAGGTACAGATCGGGCTTTTTCAGCTGCTGAGGTGTGATGATGGAAAAGTTGGAAAAAACCCTGGAAGAATGGCGGGCGATGCTCGATCCGGAGCAGTACAACGTTTGCCGCCTCAAAGGCACCGAACGGCCGTTCTCCGGCAAATACAACGACAGCAAGGTCGATGGCATTTACCACTGCATCTGCTGCAACGAGCCGCTGTTCGACTCCAAAACCAAATTCGACTCCGGCTGCGGCTGGCCGAGCTTCTATGCTCCGATCGGCGACAGCGCCATGGTCGAGATTCGTGACGTCAGCCACGGCATGATCCGCACCGAAGTGGTCTGTGCCAAATGCGATGCGCACCTGGGGCACGTGTTCCCGGACGGCCCGCCGCCGACCGGCCTGCGTTATTGCATCAACTCGGTGTGCCTGGACCTGGTACCCCGCGGGAAATAAACCAGAGGGCGATCCGATGATCGCCCTTCGGATATTTAAATTGCACACAATTCAATTGCTCGCTATGTTTGTCTTGTCTTCCCTCATTTAGAGTCCGAACCATGAGCGACAACCTGCTGAGCATCCCTTGCACCACCATCAAGGGTGAGCAAAAGACCCTGGCGGATTTCGCCGGCAAGGCCGTGTTGGTGGTCAATACCGCGAGCAAATGCGGCTTCACTCCGCAATACAAAGGCCTTGAAGAGTTGTGGCAGACCTACAAGGATCAAGGTCTGGTGGTGCTGGGTTTTCCGTGTAACCAGTTTGGCAAGCAAGAGCCGGGTAACGAAGGGGCGATTTCCGAGTTCTGCGAGTTGAACTTCGGCGTCAGTTTTCCGCTGTTCAAAAAGATTGAAGTCAATGGCGCCGGTGCCCATCCGCTGTTCGTTCAACTGAAAAAACGCGCGCCGGGTGTGCTGGGTTCCCAGGGCATCAAGTGGAACTTCACCAAGTTTCTGATCGGCAAGGATGGCCAGCTGGTCAAGCGCTTCGCCCCCGCGACCAAGCCGCAGGACCTGACCCGCGAGATCGAAGCCCTGCTCAAATGAACACCTTGTCAGTCGATTCCCTGAAGCTTGACAGCCAGCTGTGCTTCAAGCTGTACGCCGCTTCCCGGGCGGTGATCCGCGCCTACAAGCCGATGCTCGATCAGCTCGGCCTGACCTACCCGCAATACCTGGCGATGCTGGTGTTGTGGGAATGGCAGGAGGCAGCCCCGGAGCAGCCGACGGTCAAGGCGTTGGGCGAACGCCTGGCGCTGGATTCCGGCACGTTGACACCGTTGCTCAAACGTCTTGAGCAGCTGCAATTGGTTCAGCGTCAGCGCTCGGCGCGGGATGAACGTGAAGTGCATTTGAGCCTGTCGCCAACCGGCAAGGCCTTGCGCGATCAGGTCGGGCCGCTCAAGGCCCGTCTGTTATGCGACAGCGGTGTGGATCTGGATCGCCTGAATGATCTGCGCGATGGTCTTGATCATCTTTTGGGGCAAATCAAAGCGCTGTCGTAGTAGGGACCCACAAGTCCAGCAGGGCAGCCAACTCTTCCCGGCGGAAGGGTTTTGCCAGGTAATCGCTCATGCCTGCCGCACGACAGCGTTCGCGCTCTTCGGACATGGCGTTGGCGGTCAGGGCGACGATGGGCAGCTGTGGCCAGCGTCCGCTACGACGGATTTGCCGACTGGCCTCGTAGCCGTCCATCACCGGCATGTTGCAGTCCATCAGCACCAGATCGAATTCGCTCTGCTCCAGCTGATCCAGCGCCTCACCACCGTGACCGGCGACAATCACCTCGCAACCGAGTTTTCCGAGCATCCCCTTGGCCACCAGTTGGTTGACCGGATTGTCCTCCACCAGCAGCACGCGTCCGCGTCGTTGTGGGGAGAGGGCGTCGAGTCGGGCACCGTTGATCGTGTTGAGTTCCGGCTGCAGGGTTCGCCGTAGCGTCTGGTACAGCGCGTTGCGTGCCAGAGGCCGCGCCTGTTGCTGTAAGGGGGCGAGGGCAAGTGCTTGTTCGCTGGGCATGAAACTGCCATAAGCGGTGACCAGCAGAATGGGCGCTGTACACGAAGGACGCAGGCCAAACAGGCATTCGGGGCAATCGGTAATCAGTACATCCGGGTTCAGGCCCAGCAACGAGTCATCGAGGGAACGCTGCTCATAGTCGAGCCCCCAGCCGGGTAACACACTTTTCAACAGTTCTGCCAGACCGCTGCGGGCGGCGGTGATTGCGATGACCTTGCCCTGTAAAGAGGCCGGGGGAAGGGCGCGAGTGTGGCTGGGCAGCGGCAGATCCGCACAGAACTGGCTGCCGAAGCCTGCTTCCGAGCTGATGGTGAGGCGCCCTTGCATGGCTTCGCAGAGGTTGTAGGTCAGTGCCAGGCCCAACCCGGTCCCGCCGAATTGTCGGGTAATGCCGGCACCCGCCTGCGTGAATGGCTGGAAGATCTTGACCTGGGCGTCCTGGGCGATACCGATGCCGGTGTCGCAGACTTCGATTCTGACGCCGTCCTCGAACGTCGACAGGCGCACATCGACGCGACCGAAACGGGTGAACTTGAGGGCGTTGGACAAGAGGTTGCTGACGATCTGTCGGACCCGCGTCGGATCCCCAAGCACCAGGGCCGGAAAGTGCGGGTCGATCAGGCAGCTCAGCTCGACACTCGGCGCGGCGTTTTGCGATAGCAGGTTAGCGGTGTCCTCGATCAGCGAACCGAGGTCGAACGGAATATGTTCGAGCTCAAGTTGGCCGGCATCGAACTTCGACAAATCGAGAATATCGTTGAGCAGTTCCACCAGTACTTTGCCCGAGTCATGGGCGATGGACAGCTGTTGCTGTTGCTCGGCATTGAGCGGGCCGTCCAGGGAAAGCGCGATCATCCCCAGCAGGCCATTGAGCGGCGTGCGGATCTCGTGGCTCATGTTGGCCAGGAACACCGAGCGCGCTTCGGCCATGTCCAGGGCGGTTCTGCGGGCGACTTCCAGTTCCTGATTGGATTGGCTGAGCCGCGAGTTGATCGCCTTGAGCTCCGCTGTGCGGGCCGAGACGATGTTCTCCAGTTGCTCGAGGTAGTCGGTCAGGCGGTTTTCGGCGTTGCGTCGTTGCTGGATTTCGGTGGCGATGTTTTCGAATTGTTGATTGGCAACCTTGACCAGTACACCGATTTCATCGTTTTCATGGTCCGTCGGACACTCCAGCGACGTCGACTCCGTGCTGCGCGGGTCGCGACTGCTGAGTTCACGGATGACCCGCACCAACGGCTTGGTCAGCATCACATAGAACAGCGCCAGCAGGATGCCGGTCAGCAGCAGGCTGCGAGCGAAGCCGTTGAGCAGGGTCACCTCGGCCCGGCGCAGGAACCGGTTGCCGAATGAATAAGTGTCGACGTCCAGACGCAGGGTGCCGAGGGATTCGGTCGGCAAGTGATCCAGGTAGAGACGGTCTTCGAACTGCCGGTTGGCGCCGAACAGGAAGTCACTGATCACCCTGTAACCGCTTTGCACGCCCGGGCGTTTGACGCTGGCCAGCACGGTACTGTTGTTGTCGATCAACTGCGCGCCGATGATCGCAGGTGAGCGCAACAGGCCCAGGGTCAGTTCCTGAGCGAGTTCGGCGTCGATGTTGTAGGCGATGCGGGACGCGGGGTTGTGGCTGATTTCCAGCAAAGACAGGATTTCGCGGTTGATGGAGGCGTCTTCACTGGCATAATCGATGCCGATTTGCAGCAGACTGAGCAGCGTGCCCAGAATGAAACCGACCAGCACGGTAAGCCTGGCTTGCTTGTAGGACAGCCGGTTGGTGAACTTGATATCCATGGGGTGTCGAACCACTTCCGTTTCCCTTCGCTGCTCAAGCATAGTCGATCATGCATGGATACCGATGTTCTCGCGAGCCCTTGTGCAAAGGGATGAACCGGACACCGAACGCTGTGTTTTGTCGCTGTATCGCCATCATTACTGTGAACGTGCCCGAGGAGAAGACGTGGATTCCCGATTAAATGCTTTTCTTGAACGCGCCGATGCCGTTTTGGCCCGTATCGAACCGCTGCTGCCTGCCCCTCGGCAAGCTATCGACTGGAATCATTGCCTTGCCGCGCGCTGGCAACGCGAGGGGCGCAGCGGGTTTCTGTTGCCGCTGGAAGTCAGCCTCGACATGCGTTTGTCCGACCTGATCGGTGTCGACCGGCAACTGGAGCAACTGGGGCGAAATACCCAGCAGTTCCTCGATGGCATGCCGGCCAACCACGCGTTGCTCTGGGGCTCGCGCGGCACCGGCAAATCGTCGTTGATTCGTGCCTTGCTGGCCGAACACGCCAAGGCCGGATTGCGGCTGATCGAGATCGAACGCGATCACCTGGCGGACTTGCCCCGAGTGGTCGAGCAGATCGCCAAGCTGCCCCAGCGTTTCGTGCTGTTCTGCGATGACCTGTCATTCGAGTCGGGCGAGGGCGATTATCGCGTACTCAAAAGCGTGCTCGACGGCTCTCTCGAACAGGCCCCGGATAACGTTTTGCTGTACGCCACGTCCAACCGTCGCCACCTGGTGCCGGAAAAGGAAAGCGATAACGAAAACTGGAAACGCGTTGACGGCGAACTCCATCCCAGCGAGGCGGTGGAAGACAAGATTGCGCTGTCGGACCGTTTCGGATTGTGGCTGTCGTTCTATCCGTTTACTCAGGAACACTTTCTCAACGTCGTCGAACACTGGATCGGTCAACTCGCCGACAAGGCCGGCCTTGAGTGGCAGCGAGACGAAGCATTGGACATCCTCGCGGTGCGCTGGGCCACGGGCCGCGGTAATCGCAACGGACGTTGCGCGTATCAATTCGCTCGCTATTGGGTCGGGCTGAAGCTGTTGGAGCACAAGGCATGATCGATTTACAAAAGAGCGGCCAGGGCCTCGAAGGCTACGGCATGCTGTGGGCGCAATTGGAGTCACTGCTGGCGGACGAGCGGGATTTCATTGCCAACGCCGCGCAGTTCTCGGCGTTCCTTTATAACCAGCTCGATGACCTGAACTGGGCCGGGTTCTACCTCAATCGCAATGAAGAACTGGTGCTTGGCCCGTTTCAAGGGCAGATCGCCTGCGTGCGGATTCCGTTCGGTCGGGGTGTGTGCGGCGCGGCGGCGGCCACCTTGCAGACCCAGTTGGTCGAGGACGTGCATGCGTTCCCCGGTCACATCGCTTGCGACAGCGCGTCGAACAGCGAGCTGGTGGTGCCACTGGTCAAGGACGGTCGCCTGATCGGCGTGCTGGACCTCGATAGCCCGAAACTGGCGCGTTTTACCGCTGAAGATCAGGCCGGTATCGAGCAATTGGCGGCGATTTTTTTGCGCCTGACCGACTGCTGATCATGCCCTCAAGCCTGCCTTGACCAGCAGGCTTGCCGGATCAACCGCATCGATCTGTTGGGGATCGAGGAATCGATCGGCGTACTTCAAGTAGATTTGCGCGTTGATGAACAGCCCGAACAACTCAGGATCGATGTGGGCATCCCGGCACATGGTGGCCATGATGCCCAGCGCTTCGCTCAACGACTTGGCTTTCTTGTAGGGGCGATCGGCGGCGGTCAGTGCTTCGAAAATATCGGCAATCGCCATCATCCGCGCCGGCAGGCTCATTTCTTCGCGCTTCAACTGTTTGGGATATCCGGTGCCGTCCATTTTCTCGTGGTGCCCGCCGGCGATCTCCGCGACGTTGGTGAGGTGGCCGGGGAAGGGCAGATGGCTGAGCATCAGAATCGTCTGCACCATGTGGTGATTGATGATGTAGCGCTCCTCGCGGGTCAGGGTGCCTCGAGCAACGCTCAGGTTGTAGAGCTCGCCCCGGTTGTACTTGTAGCGCGGCACATCGAGCTTGAACCCCCACGGATTATCCTCCGGAATCAGTTCGTCTTCGGGCCGTTCGAACAGGTGCTCGGGTTTGTCCGCCAGCAATGGCTCGCTGACCGGCAGTGTCGGTGCCGGGGTCCGCGCCTGACGCCGGTTCTCTTCCCAGGAAACGCCCAGCCGGTCATCCAGGGTTCGGGTCCAGGTGCGTTGGGCGATGCTGCGCAGGCGTTGCAGGTCGGGTTCGGCCATCGCCTCGCCACCCAGGTTGCAGCGGGCAATGAACGCGAAATCATCGTCCAGCCCCGCCAGCGTGGCGTTGCGCAGTTCGGCCAGGTGTTGCTCGTCACCGCCCAGGGCCATGGCTTGCCAATAGCTGATCCAGGCATCGCGCTTGAGTACTTCGAATCGGGTGCGGATTTCGTGAATACGGTCGTTAAGGGTTTCCAGCTTCGTGGCTTTATCGACCACATATTCCGGAGTGGTGATCTTGCCGCAGTCGTGCAGCCAGGCGGCGATGTGCAGCGCTTCCCATTCATCGTCGGTGGGTTGATAGCCACTGAAGGCCGGGTCCTGGCTGGCAGCGGCGGCTTGGGCGAGCATCAGGGTCAGCGCCGGCACTCGCTGGCAGTGACCACCGGTATAAGGGCTTTTGGCGTCAATCGCACCCGCCAGCAGTTGAATGAAGGAATCCAGCAGTTGTTTTTGTTTGGCTTGCAGACGCTGGCTTTCAATACTCACGGCGGCCGCGCCGGACACCGCCTGGAGAAACGCGATGCGGTCCGGACGAAGTTTTTCCAGATCGCTCTGGTTGCCGGTGTCGGCCAACAGCAGGATCAGCAAGCCCACGGTTTCGTTATGGCGATTGTGCAGCCGAATGCCGATCAGATGAACGCGGGGACACTCCAGCGCAAGCAACACTTTCTGCAAATCCCCGGCCTGTTCAAAACCAAGCGTGGTGACGACGTTGTCGGCATTCGACAGCTGCTGTAGCCATGCAGGGCTTTGCGGAGCCTGGAGTTCGTGCCCTCGAAGATCAAATGACGGCAACGCCTGTGCGGTGCCGTTGACGACCAGACCATGGGGCTCCATGCGATCGCCATCACTTTCGCGCAGGTAGATCAGGCCGGCCTGGGCCTGGCCGATTTTCACGGTTTCAAACAACACCCGTTCCAGCAAGGGGGCGAAGCGGGTCTCGGCACTCAGGCTGTCGGTGATCTGGAAAAAACTCGCCAGGGTGTCTTTCATACGCGTCATCGACACGCTTAGTTGGTCGACTTCGAGCACGGGCGAGCGACGTGAGGCCGGAAAGTTAAAGTCGAAACTGCGAACCGCATCGGCCTCCCGCACCAGCGCGCGCAGGGGTTTGACCAGAACTCGCGAGGTCAGCCAGCCCAGCGGCAGGCACAGCAACAGCGTGGCCAGGGTAATCAGCGCGCCTTGCCAGCGCATGCGGTAGGCATCGACGAGTAACTCATCTTCCGGCACCAGCAGCGCCAGTTGCAGTCCCTGGGGGCCGCCCTCCTGCATGCGGCTGCGGGCAACGATCCACTGACGACCGGCGACATCCAGGCGATTACCTGCGGGGGGATTGTTGAGCAATGCGCCGAGGCCGGGGCTCAGGTCGGCGGCTTTGATCAGGCGGGCAGTCTGATCGTCGATGATCAGTTTGCTGCTGTCGGGATACGCGATGGCATTCCCTTGCGCATCGAACAGCACGATTTCGGTACTGGGCGTCACGACATGTTTGGCCAGGGTTGCGGAGAGTTCCGCCAGGGTCAGATCGGCACCCATGATGGCCTGTTCGCCACTGCGCCGGGCCAGGGTAGTGCCGACATTGTGGGTGGAGAAAAAGATGTAGGGTTCGGTAGTGATCTGATCGCTATCGCTGCGGGCGTTGGCATACCAGGCGCGGGTTCGCGGATCGTAGGTTTCGTCGGGGTTGTCCTGGCGGCTGATGAGGGTCAGATCCTGATCGAAAAACAATGATTGGGAGTGGACCTGACCGCTGTTGCCTGTTCGCTCAATGCTCCACACCTGATAAGCCGCAGTATCCGGTGCCTTGAGGAGCGTTTTCAGGTCGCGGGTTCGCAAGGGCCGAACCATGAAGAAATCACCGTTGCCATAGCCCAGATACAACGAGGCCAGGTTGGGGTTGTCCTTGAGCGACTGGCTGAAGGGTTTGAGCAGCGCCAGGCGTTGCTCCAGGTCAGGTGCCTGGGTCGCCGGGTATTCCGCCAGCAGGGTCAGCAGATGGCGAATCGGTTCATAAGTGGCGTGCAGGTCGAGACGCACGTCCTGCTCGATGCGGTTGAAGAGCTTTTCACTGCTGGAAAGAATGATCTGCGTGGTTTGCTGGTAGTTGAAAAGGCCCAGCACCACGCCAGTCAGCAACAGCAGGAAAGTGAACATCACGCTGATATGGACGTGCAGGGGAAACCGCCGTTGATCCGGGCGCAGTGGGCTGGGCATTGCAGGTCTCTCCATGATGGTTAACACACTGCTCAGCGTCCAAGCATAGTTAAGGCTCTGTCATTCTGCTTTTGTCGTTTTGGCCGATCTGTTGCTGCAATGCTTGCTCCAGTTCGAGCATGGCGCGCTCTATAGCCTTGCTGCAATCGGCCACTTCGTCGTGATGAAATACTTCATGGCAGGCCTTTTCCAGCGCCTCGCAGCTGTCGATCACCCGGGACGCCTGGACGATTCGGGCGGCGCCCTTGATTTTGTGGGCGACGTCGAGAAATGGCTGAGGTTCTTTGGAGGGGGACAGCGCCAGCAATTCTTGTCGGTCCAGACGGTTGCTGTTCAACAGTTCGGTTAACAGTCGCTGGTCCAATACCGGATCTGCGCCGGTCAAAAGACGCAGTCCTTGCAGGCTGAATGCCGGATCGCGGACGGTTGGCCTGATACCTTCAACCCACTGACTCAAGGCTGTCAGGGTAAGGGGCTTGAACAGGCAATCGTCCATCCCGGCTTGTTTGCAGCGTTGTATTTCTTCCGGTTGTGCGTTGGCGGTAAAACCCAGGACGGTACAGGGCGGGCGATGGGTTTTTTGTTCATGTCGGCGAATGGCGCGGGCCAGTTCGTATCCGTTCATGATCGGCATGTTGCAATCGACAATCACCAGATCGAACGGCTCGGCTTCCCATGCCTGAAATCCTGCCTGGCCATCCGGTGCGACGCTGAATCGGTGGCCCAGAAACTCCAGTTGCTGACACATGAGCAAGCGATTGGCGGGGTGATCGTCGACCACCAAAACATTCAAGGGGGGCGTCGTGGTGTGGATTTGCGCTTCAACAGTCTCTGGCTTCTGCTCGAGTGGCAGTGTTGCCAGGTGCAACGTCACCTCGACTTGAGTCCCGACACCCGGCTGGCTGCTCAATTGCAGGCTGCCGCCCATCATTTCGCACAGGCTGCGGCTGATTACCAGTCCAAGCCCCGCACCGCCTCTGGCTGACTGCCCGGAGTGATCGGCCTGGGCGAAAGGTTCGAACAGCCGCCGCTGATCCTGTTCGTTGATCCCTATGCCGCTGTCGTGAACCTGCAACAGCATCCGGACCCGCTCAGGCTCGGCGGTCGAGTGCAAGTCGACGATGATCCTGACTTGGCCTTGCTCCGTAAACTTGATGGCATTGCTGACCAGATTGGACAAGACCTGCTTGAACCGCATCGGGTCCAACAGGACATCAAACCCCGGATTGGCAGGGCGGAATTCCAGCAGCAACTGGAGGCTTTTCTGGCGCGCCAGTCCATCGAAGACCCGCACCACCGAGGCCACGATTTCACTTGGATTGACCCGTTCAGGGCTCATGCTCAAGCGTCCGGATTCAATCCGGGCAATGTCGAGAATGTCCCCGATCAGCTCCAGCAGGTCCTTCGCCGAGTTGTACGCCACATCGATGGCCGGGCGATCCGGGTGCTCATGATCGATGCGTTTCAGCGTGAGTTCGAGCATTCCGATGACCGCATTCATCGGGGTGCGGATCTCATGGCTCATGGTCGCCAGAAAAGTGGTTTTGGCTCGGTTGGCTTCATCGGCGCACTCTTTGGCATAGCGCAGATCATCGAACAGTTGCCGCCGTTCGCTGATGTCGATCCAGCCGCCGATGATGCCTTGCACTTCACCGCTCGAATCACGGTAGGGAAGAATCCAGTGGTAAATCGTCAGTCTGCGGCCGCCGATGTGCAACGCGCGATCGAGAATCAACGGTATCCCCTCGGCCATGACGCGCTGGTAATCGGCCTGATATTCCCGGGCTTCGAACGCATTGCTCATGTTTGCTTGCATGACGCCTTTGCCGATGACGTCTTCACGTTTTGCGCAGAAGGCTTCCAGGTAACTGTCGTTGCAGCTTTGCAGAAGTCCCTGACGATCTCGGACGTAGATGGGATGAGGCGTCCCGTTGACCAGTGATCGCATGAATTCGAATTGATCGTTCAACGCGCGCTCGGCCGCCTGACGCTGCTTTATCTGGCGACGCATGTAAGCGTTCCAGGCAACGGAAATCAGCAGCAGCACCCCGGCACCGATAACGATTTGGTAGAACAGTCGGTGATAGTTGCGCCAGGTACTTTGCGAGGACGCCGAATAGCCGCGCCAGCGGCTGTTGATGATGCCCAGTTCTTCCGGCGCAATACTCAGCAGCGCCTTGTTGAGGATGGCGTTCAGCTCTTTGGCTTCCCGGCCTGTGGCCAGGGAGAACGCGGCCTGCCGGGTACCGATGGTGGTACTGATTTGAAGGGTTTGCTCGAAGAGTTGCGATGAGATGAAGTAGCTGGCAATCACCAGTGAGTTCACCGCACCTTCTGCCTTGCCCTCGGCCAGCAACTCCACGGCGCTGAACGTGTCCGGGGTTTCAATCAGCCTGATCCGCGGGAACTCGCTGCGCAGGTAATCCACCAGGGGATTGCCTTGGGCGATTGCCAGGCGTTTGTCCCGCAACTGCAAAAGGCTTGTCGGGCTGTCGGCGGCTTTGCGAGTCAACAGGACAAAGGAGTTTTGCAGGTAGGGGCGGGTGAAGTTCAACGTCGTTTCACGTTGGGCGCTGGGGAGCAGGGCGGCGATCAAGTCGGCCTTATGGTCCCTGATCTGCTCGATCATCTCGTCATCGCTGCGGCTGCGATGGACGTCGAAGCGCAAACCGGTGCGCAATCTGATCAGCTCGAGCAAGTCCGCGGTAACCCCACGAAAGTTGCCATCACTGTCGAAAAACGTCAGCGGCGCAAAAGCCTCATTGACCACCACACGCACTACCGGGTGTTGCGCCAGCCAGCGTTCTTCGTTGTGGGTGAGCTGCAGTTTTTGATCGGTGAGCAGCATGTCACTGCCGGCACTCCAGCGCTTGGCAATGTTGTCTCGTTCGCTGGTGGGGATGGCCATCAGCATTGCGTTGATGATCCCGAGCAGTTGCGGGTTGTCCTTGTGCACGGCAAAGCTGAAACCATGGGCTTCGTGTTTGCCGAAGTTGGCCATGCGGATGTTGTTCAGATACCCCTTGTTGATCATGTAATGGGTAGAAATGGTGTCACCCAGAAAAACGTCAGCCTGGTCGAAGGCAACGGCATTGATCGCATTCTGGTAGGACGGAAAGGACGTGATGTTCGCCCCCGGATACATGGCCTTAACCTCCTCCAGCGGCAAATAGTGATACACCATGCTCAGCCGTAGACCGGTCAGGCCATCGGTCAAGGATCTGGTTTCTCCTTCGCGTGTCACCAGAACCGGCTGGTCTACGGCGTAGGGTGTGGAAAGTACGATGTCAGCGTTGTGAGCTTCGAATCCATTGGCGGTACCCAGCAAATCGATCTCGCCGTTTTCGAGTGCCTCGATCGCGTCCTCCCGGGACGCAAAGCGCAGAACCTTGATTGGCAAACCGGTTGTTTTGCCAAGGATACCCGCGTAATCGGCGGTAAAGCCTTCGTAGTCGTGACCACTGAGGGTCAGGTCGAAAGGGGGGTAGTCCGGGGCTGAAGTGCCAAGGATCAGTTCCCGTTTATTCTCGATCCATTGTCGTTGTGATTTATCCAGTTGGACTTCCTGGTGTCCGGCCATCGAGCGACTCATCAGGGTGTAGTTCTCGCTGACGGTCTGCGCAGCGGCCACTGAGGCGGTCAGGCATAAACCTGCGGCCATGAGTGTCAGATAATCCTTTATACGACTGGGCATCCTGTCTCTCACACTAACGCGTTACGTTTTGCCATATCGATGAGTTCAACCAGGGATTTGGCTTTGAGTTTCTGCATGAGGCGTTTTTTATAAGTGCTGACAGTCTTGTTGCTCAGAAACATGCCTTTGGCTATTTCCTTGTTGGTGCGGCCTTGGGCAAAGAGTTGCAATACCATCAGTTCCCGGTCATTGACTGATTTGAACAGTTCCAGGTCGGCGAAACGCGCGTCATCACCGCGAACAGGATTCAAAGCCTGGCTTGGGAAGTAGTTGTAACCTGACAATACCGCTTTTATAGCACTGACCAGTTCACTCAGGTCTTCCTGTTTGCACACATATCCCGATGCGCCGGATTGCATGCAGCGAATACCGAAAAGTGTCGGGCATTGTGCTGTTAACACCAATGTTTTCAGGCGGGTACTCATTGCGTTGAAACGGGCGAGAACTTCCAGCCCATCCAGTTTGGGAATACTGATGTCGAGAATGACCAGGTCAGGCATGCATTCGCGAACCATCTGCATGGCGTCGACCCCATTATCAGTTTCGCCGACGACTTTGTAACCTTCATGTTCAAGCAACATTCTGACGGCAAGGCGGATAACCGGGTGATCATCGACAATAAAAACGGAGTTCATAATCAAATCCCATGCGAGCTCAAATAAAGCGCGCACCTTAGCTCAGATAGTTGAGGCGACGCATGAGCTGACGGACCTGCAGCGGCAATATAGGAATAATCCTACAGCTGAAGAAGAATGGGACTACGTATCAACTAGGTTTTTTATGAAGAAGGGTGAAGATTGTTGATGATTAGTCGAGAGGCTGGAAGTATTTAATTATAAGTTGTGAGTGGTGTTTTGCCTGGATTTTTAGTGTGTTTGGTGTGCCATTTTTTACAATGAGGCCAAGGTCAACAAGTTTCTAAATTCGGATTGTTTCAGCGGTTTGATCAAGTATCCCAATAATGGCAGTCCGTGTTCGTTGGCCTTTTTTTCAAGTTTATCCAGTTCAGCGGATGTCAGGCTACTTAACAGTATGGCCTGTCTAATCATCCCCCGGTGGCTGGCGAATTCGACCAGATCAAGACCGCAGAGGTCGGGCAGACATTGATCGCACAAAAGAATATCAAATGGTTGTACAGCCTTGAGCATTTGTTGCAAGGCGCCATCGGCACTGTCGGTGGTGGTCAGTTGGGTGAAACCGTAACTCTCAAGCAAGTATTGAGTCGCCCGGAGTTGGAAGGGGTGATCTTCCACCAGCAAGATGCGCAGATCGTCTTTGAACATAGGAGTATTCACGCTTCTTCTGTCGAGCTGAAGGAAGCGAGATTATTTCGTGAAGTTACCGAATAATCGATCAGTTAGCTCAGCGCATGTTGTAGGGGAATTCGGCGAACGTTGAGTGCACTTGGATTTTGAGAGGCAAATCAACCATTGCAGGCGGCAATGGTTGATCACCCAGGTCTCATCAGTGGCTCGAACGACCGGTCATCTCCAGCGCCATTTCGCTTGCATAGCTGTCGGTCATGCCGGCGATGAAATCAATCATCCGTAGAAACGAGGCGTGCAATGAGCCGTGAGGATCGGGCGCATTGTTACCCAGCAGGTCGAGGACTCGGCGACTCTTGAAGGACGGCGTTCGACCGTTGTGCTGTTCCAGTGCCGCGCCGCAGAAGGCGTTGAGCAGGATTTCCAGCGTGGTGTAGGCGCCGATTTCATGCAGGGTCTTGCGCTTGTCCTGGAAGATTTTCTTCCGCGCCATGTCCTTGGCATTCAGGACGCAACGCTTGGCAGGGCCGTGCATGTGCTCCACCAGATCACCGGGCAGCGTGCCGGCCAGCAACGCGTCCTGTTGCTCGACAAAGGCCCGGGCTGCGGCGTTGGTCAGGTGTTCAATGGCTTTGCCTCGCAGGATCGCCAGTTTGCGCCGGCGCGAATCCTGTGGACCGAGCTGGCGATAGGTTTCCGGCAGATCGTCACCCACAAGGTCCAGCAACAGGGACTCGACCTCGGCGTACTCCAGCAACTCCATTTCCAGACCGTCTTCCAGATCGATCAGCGCGTAGCAGATGTCATCGGCAGCCTCCATCAGATACACCAGCGGATGGCGCGCCCAACGCTGTTCCTCGAGTTGCGGCAGGCCGAGTTTATGGGCGATTTGTTCCAGAAGCGGCAATTCGCTCTGATAGCAGCCGAACTTGTGTTTTTTGTAGCCCAGAGAATCCGCGTGTTTTGCCGTCCATGGGTACTTCAGATAAGTACCCAGCGTGGCGTAGGTCAGCCGGGTGCCGCCGTCGAACTGGTGATATTCCAGCTGGGTGAGTACCCGGAAGCCTTGGGCATTGCCTTCGAAATTGAGGAAGTCATTGCGTTCGACTTCGCTCATTGCATCCAGCCAGCCACGGCCGGCGGCTTGCTGGAACCAGTGGCGAATCGCGTCTTCGCCGGAATGGCCGAAGGGTGGATTGCCGATGTCATGGGCCAGGCAAGCCGATTGCACCACCATGCCCAGGTCGCTGGGCTCGCACCAGTCAGGCAGGGCGCTGCGGATGGTTTCGCCGACGCGCATGCCCAGCGAACGGCCGACGCAGCTGACTTCCAGCGAGTGGGTCAGGCGCGTGTGGATATGATCGTTGCTGGTGACCGGATGGACCTGGGTCTTACGCCCGAGACGGCGAAACGCGCCCGAGAAAATGATCCGGTCGTGGTCTTTGTGAAAAGGGCTGCGGCCGAGTTCTTCCGGGCTGTGCAGAGGCTTTCCGAGGCGTTCGCGGGTAAGCAGGGTTTGCCAATCCAAGGCGGGTTCTCTCCGTCAGGTGTTTGATTGCTTAAGCTTCCGGGTTCGCGTCCGGACCTGCAAGCGGAACTACAGCCCGGCGGCGTCGATATCGATGAGCAGCAGTCGCTCGCCGTTGTCGAAAAATTGCCCTGCGGTGAGGCAATACTGGTTGCTGGTGGCATCGCGGTAAGTATTGGAGAGCGTCAGTCTTCGCTCATCCCAGCCTTCGGCAAGCAGATGATAGAAGTAGGGACGCCATGACCAGTTGTGGCCCAGGTAGCGATTGTCGGCCTCCCAACCGTTGTTGCGCCACTCAAGGTTGGGCGTCAGCTGCGTGCCGTGGCGGTCGCATTGGTAGAAGCGCAGCAGCCAGGGAAATGCATCCAGTTGTGGCAAGGCGCTGAGCGGCGCGCGGGCCTGAGCCCATGCTTGCAGGATGGTCATCAGCTCGCTGAGTTGCTGGCGCATGATCATCAGGCGACCGCGCTCGTCCAGCTTCTGCTGGACATAGCGCTGACGCAGTTGCGCGAAGCGCTCGACAAAGGCGTCCGAGGCAAAGAAACCGGCTTGTGCCCGGGCGAACAGAAAACCCTGAACGTAGCGCGAACCGCACTCCAGGGCAAAACTCAGTTGAGCCTCGGTTTCCACCCCTTCGGCGATGATCCAGCAACCGGTTTTCTCCGCCATTTGCGCCAGAGCCTTGACCACGTCGCTGCTCGGTCCACCTAACGCAGCGGCCTGGAACAAGCGCATGTCGAGTTTGAGGATGTCCGGTTGCAGCGCGAGTACGCGATCAAGCTGAGAGTATCCGGCACCGAAATCATCGATGGCGATCCGCGCGCCGGCCTGTCGGTAGCGCGCCACGACGTCGGTCAGGCGCTGAATATCGCCCCCCAATTCGGTGATCTCGAAGACAATGCGTTGTGGATCGACGTTGTGCCTGATCAATTGCTTGAGGCTCGGTAGAGCCTGGTCCTGTCGCAAGCGGTTGATCCAGCGTGGCGATATGTTCAGGCTCAGAAACCAGTCCGAGGGCGCTTCATGCAGACGGCTCAGCGCGTTATCGCGGATCTGGCGATCCAGACGACGCAGCGCGATGGCGGGCGTTCGCGGGTCGGCGAACAGTGGCCCCACCGAGGTCATTTGACCGTCGGCCTGGAGCAATCTTCCCAGTGCCTCGACGCCAGCGATACGGCCGGTGGCGGTATCGATGAAGGGTTGAAAACAGGCGAGCGGTTGCCCGTCGATCACGAGGCCTCCTTGGTCAGGTCTTGTTATTGGATAAAACCTGTTCACCGGGTAGGCACGCAGGATTGAACCCCTCGATAAAGAGATTCAATCCCGATGTTGCAAGAATGCAGCCAGATAACGGCCTTAGTGGTTACGCGAAGAGCCTTGCATGACCAGCTTGATCAATGGCCCCAGCGTGGTGCCCAGACGAACCAGTCGAGTCAGGCTGCTGACGCCACCGCTCTTGGCGCCCTTGCCCGTCAGAAAGCCCAGCAAGGTGACGGCGGCCACGCCCCAGAGTGGAGCGTGTTTGATGCCGAAGCCATCCTGCAGGTTTTGCGTCATCCCGCGCACACGCTGCAAGGGTTGCAGCAGTTGCGCGGATTCATGGCGGATTTCCTGACGATGCATTTCCATGCGCAGGCGGATCAGCGCCTTACGCATTTCGGTGCGCGAGCTGTTGTGAGGCAGTTCAGGCAGGTTCATGGCAGCAGGCGCTCCCGATCGTTGGCCAACTCTTCCAGGGTGCCGTGGAAGGGCGACGATTCATCGAAAATCGCCGCTCTCAAGCGCATCGCACAGAAAATGGCCGCAAGGGTGTAGAAAACACAGAGCCCGATGATGGCCGCCAGTCGATAGGTGTCCCAAAACAGGATCAACACCAGCGTCGACAACCCCACCAGCAACAGCAAGGCAAAAACCAGCGTCAGGCCTGCGAATAGCAACAGGCTTACCGTGCGGGCTTTTTGCTCCTGCAATTCGATGCCGAACAGTTCGACATGGCTATGCAGCAGTCCAAGAAAAGCGGCACCCAGGCGCCGCGGTGAGGAGCTTGGGCCCGTCGCGGACGAGCCGGATTCGCCGATCGCCATATCAGCGCCGAGTAGCCAGCAAGCCAAGCAGGAAACCCACGCCGGCCGCGATCCCGACCGATTGCCATGGGTTGGCCTGGACATAGTCTTCGGTGGCGGTAACGGCGGCCTGGCTGCGTTCGCGCAGGGAGTCTTCGGTCAGTTTCAAGGTTTCGCGCGCACGCAGCAGACTGTCGTGGATTTGCTCGCGCAGTTCATCAGCCTGATCGCCGGCCAGCGTTGCGGTGTGTTCCAGCAACCGTTCGGTGTCGCTGACCAGAGTCTGAAAATCGTTCATCAGGATTTCTTGAGCAGTCTTTGCCTTGATGCTGGCCATGGGTGGATCTCCGTAAGTGACTTCTGAAACGTTCGAGTATGAGCCTTGCGCGAAGGTTCAGTACAAATGACTGGTACAACTTTTGCTACGTCGTGGTGCGTCTGCCTGCGCCGTTGCGCTGTTGCTGGGCAGGATTCGAGCAAAACCTTATCTCAAATAATGAAAACTCGCGCAAAGGTTCCAACCTTGTGCGCCAAAGTGGCTCATCGGGATCAATCTGCTGATCCCGGCAAGTCGCAACTTGGTGCATGAATTGTCTGCGCGAACTGCTTTGGTGCTTTTTTAGCCTTCAGGTCTGCCAACCCCATGGAAAATCTGCAAAGCGCTGTGGACAGTCTGGTCCATAGCTCCAATACGTTGTTCATTCTGATCGGCGCGGTCATGGTGCTGGCGATGCACGCCGGTTTCGCCTTTCTTGAAGTCGGCACGGTTCGACAAAAGAACCAGGTCAACGCCTTGTCGAAGATCCTCAGCGATTTCGCCATTTCGACCCTGGCCTACTTCTTTATAGGCTATTGGATTTCCTATGGGGTGACCTTCATGCAACCGGCGGCTGTGATCAATGCGGATCATGGCTATGGGCTGGTGAAGTTTTTCTTCCTGCTGACCTTTGCTGCGGCGATACCCGCGATCATTTCCGGCGGCATCGCCGAGCGTGCCCGCTTCGTTCCGCAGTTGTGCGCAACGGCACTGATCGTGGCGTTCATCTATCCGTTCTTCGAGGGCATGATCTGGAACGGCAACTTTGGCTTGCAAGCCTGGTTGCTGGAGCGCTTTGGCGCCAGCTTCCATGATTTCGCCGGCTCGGTGGTGGTCCACGCCATGGGTGGTTGGCTGGCTCTGGCGGCGGTGTTGTTGCTCGGGCCGCGCAATGGTCGTTATCGCGAAGGGCGATTGGTGGCGTTCGCGCCCTCGAGCATTCCCTTTTTGGCGTTGGGGTCGTGGATCCTGATCGTTGGCTGGTTCGGTTTCAACGTGATGAGCGCGCAAACCCTGCAAGGTGTCAGCGGACTGGTGGCGGTGAACTCGCTGATGGCCATGGTCGGCGGTACCGTGGCGGCGCTGATCGTCGGGCGCAATGACCCGGGTTTTCTGCATAACGGCCCGCTGGCCGGACTGGTGGCGATCTGTGCCGGTTCCGATCTGATGCACCCGGTGGGCGCGCTGATCACGGGCGTCATCGCCGGCGCATTGTTTGTCTGGTGCTTCACTGCGGCTCAAGTCAAATGGCGCATCGACGATGTGTTGGGCGTTTGGCCGTTGCATGGTTTGTGCGGCGTCTGGGGCGGGATCGCCTGCGGCATCTTCGGCCAGAGCGCATTGGGTGGGCTGGGCGGCGTGAGTCTGATCAGCCAGTTGATCGGCACCGCGCTGGGGGTGGTCGTGGCGCTGGCCGGTGGCTTTGCCGTGTATGGCGCGATCAAGGCGTTCCATGGTCTGCGCCTGAGTCAGGAAGAAGAGTATTACGGCGCGGACTTGTCGGTGCACAAGATCGGCGCCGTCAGTCAGGACTAGGTCTCTTCGTCGTCAGCGCCTGGATAGAAACCGTGCAGCAGGCGATAGCGGTCGTGCCGAATCTGGTCGGCCCGCTCCTGTACCTGATACGCGGGTAATCCCAGCATGATCAGCGCGTGGGAGGCGAGCATCAGGCTCGACTCCAGCAGTTCGGGCACGACTTCGCTGGCGCCGGCTGCCTTCAACTCGGCCAGTTGGCTGTCGTCGCGCGTGCGCACCAGAATCGGCACGGTCGCGTTGAGTCGCCGCGCTTCCTTGAGGATCAGCAATGCGATGTCACTCTGATCCACGGCGATCACCAGCAGCCTGGCGCGCTCCAGCCCTATCGCGACCAGCAGTTCACCGCGGCGTGAGTCGCCATAATGCACGCAGGTTTCACCGACGGCGGCTTCCTGGACACGCACCGGATCAGTATCCAGTGCGATGTAGGGTTGCTGCGCGTTGCGTAGCGCGCGTCCGATTGACTGACCTACACGACCGTAGCCACATATAACGACATGGTTGTGTAACCCGGCATTGAGCGCGCTGATTTCTTCAAGTTTTGCTTCTTCGTTGGGTTTGCGGTGCAGGCGTGTGGCGATGTGGGGGGCGGCGCGCAGCAACAACGGCGTGACGAGCATCGAACAGAAGGTCGCCGCCAGCAGCAGGCCGCCAAAATCAGCGGGCATCAATTTGTTCTGCTGCATCTGTGCCATCAGTGCAAAGCAGAACTCGCCGCCCTGGGCCAATGCCAGGCCGCTGCGCCAGGCGGTTTCGCCATCGCTGCCACGCCATTTGACCAGCAGCGCAACGACGCTGCCCTTGAGCAGCAACAACCCCAGGGTCAGGCCGAGAATAAGCAGGCCGTGGCTGGCGAACAACTGCAAGTCGATCAGCATGCCGATACTGACGAAGAACAGCCCGAGCAGAATGTCGCGGAACGGACGGATGTCGGCCTCGATCTGATGCCGGTAATGGCTTTCCCCCAGCAGCATGCCGGCGAGAAATGCACCCAGGGCAGGGGAGAGACCGAGCAGGTGCGTCAGCCACGCCGTCAGCAGAACAATCACCAGCGCCAGTAGCACGAACAGTTCCGGGGAACGGGCAGCCGCCACTTCATGGAACAGCCGCGGCAGCAACCAGCGACTGGCCAGCAGCAGGCCGACGAACAATACGACGGTTTTACCCAGCGTCAGTGGCAGCGCCCAATACCAGGCCTGATCGCTGCTGCCAGCGAACACGGGCACCAGGGTCAGCAGCAACACAGCCACGACGTCCTGGAACAGCAATACGGCAATGGCATTCTGGCCGTGACTGCTGAAAATCTCGCCGAGACTGCTCAGCTCTTTACTGACAATGGCCGTGGAAGACAGCGACAGGCCGGCGCCGAGTAACAGCGCAGGCGTGATCGACACGCCGAGCAGCATCAGCAAACCACCTAGCAGCATCCCGGAACACAGCACCTGCAGACTGCCAAGCCCGAACACCACTCGGCGCAACACGAGCATTTTCGACAGGGAGAACTCCAGACCAAGGGAGAACAGCAGAAACACCACGCCCAACTCGGCGAGGTCCGGCAGTTCTTCGCTTTCATTCACCCAGTTGAATGCAGTTGGCCCGACGATCAGCCCCACGCACAAGTAGCCCAGCACCGGTGGCAATCGCAGGCGCTGGAACAGTGCAATCACCACCAGGGAGGAGGCGAGGATGATCAACAGGTTAGCGAACACAAAAAACTCCGGTGGTGGGCGCTGGCAATTCAAGCGTAGAGGCAAATAGTCTGTGAGCATCGCGCAAAGGATATTGAAAGCGACTGATGTGCGTCAGCGTATTGCCGCGATCCATTGCGGTTATGGCCCAAGGGTAGAGTATTCAATGGCTCGACGGCTTTTCGGGGCGGGCCTAGAATGATGACTTAATTTTTTCGGTTGAGCGCTCATGCTTCCTGAATGTCAGCTGTTCGGCACCCTTGGGTGTCATCTCTGTGAAGTCGCCGAAGCCATGCTGATGGAATTTGTCGAGCGCGGTCTGCTGGTGGAACTGGTGGATATTGCGGACGACGAAACATGGTTCGAAGCTTACAGTCTGCGTATTCCGATATTACGGCGGGTCGATACTGGCGCTGAGTTGGGCTGGCCGTTCAGTGCCGATCAGGTAGTGGCGTTCCTGCGTTAAGCGGTTGCTGCGGTGGCGTTGTTCCGGCTGTCGAACTTTGCGATGGATCCCCTTGGCTTTACCGGTACTGATCGGATACTGTATGCGCATACAGTTATTCGTGATGCCTGCCTTGTACCTCTGGTTTTCGGGTTTGGGCAGGCGGTCCGGGCGTAAGAGGGATGAATCGTGGTCAATGTCGAACAATTGAAGAACAGCGTGAACCGGATGTCGGCAGACGTGGTGCGCGAGGCAGTCCTCGAATTGCGTCTGGATGGCTTGGTGACAGAAGGAAAAACTCCCTTCAATAAACTGCATTTCAATACCTGTTTCGCCGAAATCGAAGCCTTGTTCCAGCGCGCGGGTTATCACCGGCAGCTGGATGTCGTGGGCTATCAGGGCTTGTTGTATGCGCTTTATGATCCTGGTCGCTGGGAGGCAGTCGATGTGCTGCGCTGGCTCAAGGAGTTCACCGAAGCGGCAGCGCGCGCGCAGATACCGGCATGAGGATTCTCTTCTAGGTTCGTTCCGGCCGCTGTTGGATAATGCCGCCCTGTATTGAGGGTTAGAACTTTCGTATGTCCACTTCAACTTTTTCTGCTGCACACAACCAGGCCAGCACGCTCTACTTGCCGCCTGGTCCGTGGCAGACCGTACTCGATTGTCTGTGCGAACACTTCAGCGCCATCGGTCGTGAACAATGGCTGGACAGAATCGCTCGCGGTCGTGTCCTCGACGGTCACGGAATGCCGATCGCCCTTGATCTGCCTTACAAGGAAGGCTTGCGGATTCATTATTTCCGTGAGGTGCCGGACGAAAAGCCGATCCCGGTGGTTGAGTCGATTCTGTACGCGGATGAGCATCTGGTCGTGGCGGACAAGCCGCATTTTCTGCCAGTGACTCCGGCGGGTGAATACGTGGAGCAGACCCTGTTGCGACGACTGATCCGTCGACTCGATAACCCGCATCTGGTGCCTTTGCATCGCATTGACCGGCATACGGCGGGGCTGGTGCTGTTTTCCGCCAACCCTCAGAGCCGTTCTGCCTATCAGTCGTTGTTTCCTACGCGGCAAATCGAAAAGCGCTACGAGGCAATTGCCCGAGCGTTGCCCGAACTCTCATTTCCATTGGTCCATAAGAGCCGGCTCATTGATGGCGAGCCTTTTTTCCGCATGCAGGAAGGTCCGGGCGTCAGCAATACCGAGACGGCTGTCGAAGTCAGGGAGAAGAACGGTGATCTCTGGCGTTATGCGCTTTACCCGGTGACTGGCAAGAAGCATCAGTTACGGGTGCACATGACAGCCTTGGGCGCCAGCATCTGCAACGACCCGTTTTATCCGCAGGTACTCAAGGATGTTGAGGATGACTATGCCAATCCTTTGAAACTGCTCGCTCAGGGGCTACGGTTTGTGGACCCGGTCACCGGCCAGGAAAGAGCATTCGAAAGCACCATCACCCTGCAGTGGTGATCACGAAGTTCAGCGAGTCTGTTGATCTTCAGCCACGAAAAAGCCCGCATAAAGCGGGCTTTTCCATATCCGGTTGTTACCGCAAAAATTACAGCTCTTTAACGGTACGAACCTGATCCTTGTTGATGCGGGTCTGCTTGCCATCCAGTTGTTCGAATTCGTAGAAACCCGAATCCTTATCGTACTTTGGCGCGTCGACAGCCTGGATTTCTCGACCGTCATTCAAGGTGATCACTGTAGGCGATGCGCAACCGGCGAGGGTAGCGAGACCCAGTGCGAGCATGAAAGTGGCGAGGGGCCGTTGAGTCATGAGTGTGTCTCCGAATATGAATTCTTTTGGTTACCGAGCTTGAGACGTGTACAGCGAGCGCAAGTTCCTTCTCCTGTCAGTCTGACACAGTGTTGTGGACACTTAATAGTTCTGGTGTGTTGAGGTTGGCCAGGCGTGGGTCATTGTCGGGGCATTGCAGGGCGGTAGCGCCCAGTTTGCGCATCAGGCGACCCGGGCTGCGTTCGCCGTCGTTCCAGGCACTGTCGAAATCGGCCGAGAGTGCCACGGGGATGATGCACAGCAGAGGCTCCCAATGTTCGCCATGGCGCAGCATCAGCGGTTGGTCCGGGTGCTGGCTGGCGGCGTCGCGCATGCTATTGAGCAGCGCGGCGTCGATGCGTGGTACGTCACACGGCAGTACCAGCAGATGCGTATGGCGGGCGGCCTTCAGGCCTGCGCGAATACCGGCCAGGGGGCCAGGAAAGTCGCCTTCATCGTCATGAACCAGCTGGTCGGCGTAGGGCGCGTACTTTTCCAGGTTTCTGTTGCAGGAGATGATCAGGTCATCGCTCAGTGAACGGGTCTTGCGGTGCAAGTGGGCAATCAATGGCTCGCCGTGCCATTCCAGCAGCCCTTTGTCCTGACCGCCCATGCGTTGGCCACGACCACCTGCCAGGAGCAGAATGGAACAGGGCGGCAAATGTGTATTCGAGGTCATGGCAGGTCTCCATGGGGGCGGCGAAAAAATGAGGCGCTGTGATATAACACCGGGCTGTTTCTCCTACAACTGGATGAGCCTATGAAAGCCAAGGCTGATGTACCTTTCGCACCGCTCAACATCGCGGTGCTGACGGTCAGCGATACCCGTACCCTGGAAACCGATACCTCCGGCCAGGTCTTCGTCGACGGTTTGAGTGCTGCCGGGCATAACCTGGCGGCCCGGGTTCTACTCAAAGATGATCTCTACAAAATTCGCGCGCAAGTCGCCAACTGGATTGCCGACGATGTCGTGCAGGTGGTGCTGATCACTGGCGGTACCGGTTTTACGGGACGCGACAGCACCCCGGAAGCGGTAAGTTGCCTGCTCGACAAACAGGTCGACGGTTTTGGTGAGCTGTTCAGGCAGATATCGGTGGCGGATATTGGCACCTCTACCGTTCAGTCCCGTGCCTTGGCCGGCCTGGCTAATGGCACGCTGGTCTGCTGCCTGCCAGGTTCGACAAATGCCGTACGCACCGGTTGGGATGGCATTCTTGCCGAGCAACTGGATTCGCGGCACCGCCCGTGCAATTTCGTCGCTCATCTCAAACAGGCGGCACCCTGTGAATCCCGCGGGTAAGCCAGGCAAGACTGGCAGTCTGATGGCTGTCGAGGTGGCACTGGCACGCTTGCTGGCAATGGCCGAAGCTTCACCGATTTGTGAGCGTGAACGCTTGCCATTGGCGCAGGTTCAGGGTCGGGTGCTGGCCGATGACCTGGTCTCGACACTTGATCTGCCACCGTGGCCCAACAGTGCCATGGACGGCTATGCCTTGCGCGTGGCCGACTGGACTGGAGAGCCATTGGTGGTCAGCCAGAAGATTTTTGCCGGTCTGGCTCCGGAGCCCTTGAAGCCTGGTACCTGTGCACGAATCTTCACCGGTGCGCCAGTGCCCGCCGGTGCAGATTGCGTCGAGATGCAGGAAAACACCGAGGTTCAGGCAGATGAGCGAGTACGTTTCACCGAAACCATGACCCCGGGACAAAACATTCGTCCTCAAGGCCAGGAAGCTACTGTCGGTGAATTGATTCTGCCCGCCGGCACGCGCCTCGGGCCGATCGAACAGGGGTTGGCTGCATCGCTGGGATGCGCAGAGCTGAACGTGATTCGCAAGGTTCGCGTTGCTGTTCTGTCCACCGGGGATGAACTGATTGAACCGGGTCAGGCTCTGGGGCCGGGGCAGATCTACAACAGCAATCGAGTGTTGTTGTGCAGTTGGCTGCAGCGCCTGGGCTGTGAGGTGATCGATGCCGGAATTCTTCCGGATGATTTAGCGGCCACCCGCACTCAACTGGGTGAATTGAAAGATGTCGATCTGATCCTTTCCACCGGTGGTGTCTCGGTGGGAGAGGCTGACTTTCTGGGCATTGCCTTGCGTGAAGAGGGCGAGTTGACGTTGTGGAAACTCGCCATCAAACCCGGCAAACCGCTGACATTCGGGCATTTTCGCGGCGTACCTGTGATTGGTTTGCCTGGCAATCCGGCTTCAACGCTGGTGACCTTTGCTTTGTTGGCAAGGCCCTATCTCTTGCGCCGACAGGGTGTAAAAGAGGTTGAGCCCCTGAAGTTTCAGGTGCCTGCAGGGTTTGCATGGCCAAAAGCAGGCAATCGACGCGAGTACTTGCGCGGACGTCTGGAGAATGGCCGGGCGATTATCTACAGGAATCAGAGTTCTGGTGTACTGCGTAGCGCTGCCTGGGCTGATGGTCTGGTTGAGGTGCTGGAGGATCGCACGCTGATCGAAGGTGACTATGTGAGCTTCATCCCGCTGAGCGAAGTCCTGAGCTGACTCCTGCCGCTGGCTTGCTACGCAAACCCGGTTGATCGAACCGGGTTTTGCGTTCATGGCTTACCCTTGGTGAGCCAGGAGTGTCACGAGCTGGTCGAAACGGCTATTGGCGATCCAGGCCAGCACCCCGATGACGACGGCTGTTCCAATAGCCGAATAGGCAAGCCTGTGTTTTATGGATTTGACGTCACTACGGACTTCATCCATGTCTCGTCGGATGTATTTGAGGTGTGTCTCCAATTCAACGACGCGAGATTCCATAGCAGCTTCTCCAATGGGCTTTGCGCTGTTTTTGAACTCAGCTTGATGATTGGCGAGTTTTTCTGCGAACGGTACGACCGGAATGACCGGTGACCTGATCTCTTGGCTTTGCATGGCACGTCCTTGTGTAGTTCCTGCTGATGTTTGATAACCGCAGGCGCCAAGGTGTACCAATCGCATGGGTCGGTCAATTGAGCCGATTCCTCACTTCTTGTAAGAAAAAACTCCGCCTTGTAGGACGCTATAGGGCTCGACTTCAAATAATTTAAATTCTTGCGACTTTTGTGCGGTGCGACGAGGTCAACATCTCCCATACGGATTCAATCATGGGAGTGACCACTAATGAGCGAACGCAAGGCGCTGTTGATTCTGCATGGCAAGCAAGCGCTCAACGAGGCGGTTCGTTCGGCCGTTGCGGACAAGCGCAAACAGGGTTGGGAGCTGGCCGTTCGAGTAACCTGGGAGGCGGGTGACGCACAGCGTCTGGTAGATGAAGCGCTGGCGGCAGGCTACACGCAGATCATCGCCGGTGGCGGTGACGGTACCTTGCGTGATATTGCCGAAGCCTTGGCGGCGCATTCGACACAGGCCAGTCTGGTACTGATGCCCTTGGGGACCGCCAATGATTTTGCGCGTGCCGCCGGCGTTCCTCTGGAGCCCGCGCAGGCGCTGGAACTTCTCGACGCTGCGCCGAGCGCCATTGATCTGGGGGAGGTCGACGGGCAGGTGTTCCTGAATATGGCCACGGGCGGTTTTGGCAGTCAGGTCACGGCAAACACCTCGGAGGACTTGAAAAAAATCCTCGGGGGCGCGGCTTACCTGTTCACCGGTTTATCGCGCTTCAGTGAGTTGCACGCAGCCTATGGCGAGTTGCAGGGGCCTGATTTCCAGTGGAGTGGCGAGCTGTTGGCATTGGGCATCGGCAATGGCCGACAGGCCGGCGGTGGGCATGTGTTGTGTCCACAAGCGCTTGCTGACGACGGTCTGCTGGACATCAGTATTCTGCCTGCGCCGCAGGAAGTCGTCGGCACCTTGAAAACCCTGCTGGCGGATGGCTTCGGCATCGACAACATGTTTGTGCGAGTCCGGTTGCCATGGGTCGAAATCAAGGTCTCGGAAGGCCTCTACATCAACCTCGATGGCGAACCTCTGGAAGGTGACAACTTGCGTTTCTCGGCACGTCCAGCGGCACTGCGCGTGCATTTGCCTGAAAACTCGCCGCTGCTGGGCTCATCGCAATCGATCAATCATCCAGGCTAATGATCTGCTCGCGAACGGCGAACAGCACCAGGCCCGCCACATCGTAGATCTGCAAGCGCTTCATGATCTGCGAACGGTGGGTTTCAACGGTCTTGATGCTGAGGCCCAGGCCATTGGCAATTTCCCGGGTGGATTTTCCGCGAACGATCAGCCGAAGGATTTCCAGCTGACGCGCCGTCAAGTTGTGCGAGTCGGCAAGTTCCGGCTGGTTTTTCTGCGTTCGGGTCAGGGCCTGGTTGATGACGGTGTGGGCGATGGCCGGGCTCAGGTAGCGTTCGTTGTTACGCAAGGCATCCAGGGCATGTTCGAGCTCGGTGGCCGTTGTGTCCTTGAGCAGGTAGCCATGTGCACCGGATTCCAGTGCCTGCATGATGAGTGCTGGATCAGTGTGCATCGACAGGATCAGCACCTTGCTCTGCGGGCGTACTCGCTTGAGTCGTTGCAAGGCGTCAAGGCCACTGGTTTCCTTCATGGAAATATCCAGCAGGATGATGTCGGGGGACAGTTGCTCGACCATCTCGAGCAACTGCGAGCCGTCATTGGCCTCACCGATTACCGCGTAGCCGGGAATATCCAGCACCAGAGCGCGCACGCCTGCTCTGATAAGCGAGTGGTCATCCACCAGAAGTAAGTTACAAGTCAACGCATAACCTTATTCGTACTGGCCCGTTCGAGCGCACGAGGCGCCCAGGGGAAGAGTGCTTCGATTTGAGTACCTTTGCCCGGTTCGCTGGTCACGCTCAGTGTGCCTCCCAGCTGATTGATCCGTTCCGACATCCCCGCCATTCCACGTTGCCCCTCACGACCTGGATCGGTCGCTGGTGCGAATCCCAGGCCATCGTCACTGATCAACAGTGTCAGGCCCTGAGGTTGACGTTGCAGGCGGACCAACAGATTTTTCGCTTCGGCATGGCGCAATATATTGGTCACCGCTTCCTGGGTGATTCGAAAGGCGGCCAGCGTCATTTCCTCCGGTATACCGGCCAAACGCTGATGGCATTCCAGGCTCCAGTGCACCGGCGTGTTGGCCAGCGTCTTGAGTAAATGCGCCCGCAGACTGGCTTCCAGCCCGAGACTGGTCAGCTGCCTCGGATTGAGAATGGCCGATACGTCTCGCACTTTGGCCAGGGTTTCTTCCAGCGTGTCGCAGAGTACCGAACACTGGCCTTGAAGTTCTTCGGGCATTCGGCGTTTGAGCCAGTCGCTTTGAAGTTTTGCCGCGGTCAGCAATTGGCCGATGTCGTCATGCAGTTCCCGACTGAGCCGGCGACGTTCGTTTTCCTGAACCTCCAACAGCCGGTCAGCCAACTCCTGGGGTTGAAACTTTATCGACTTGCGCGAAAGACAATACTGCACCCAGACGCAGGCCAATGCGGCGAAATTGAGTACCAGCAGACTCAGCGGCAGGCGAGTGGACAGGCTATAAATCAGCAGGCAGCCAAGGGCCGAGCAGGTACACAACACAAGCGTGACCAGGCGGGCGTTTTTTCGGGAGAGTGGCTTTAGGGTGATCGACTTGAGGCTGGCGTACATAGCGGATGGAGCCAATGGATGTTCGCTGCGGGAAGACCGGTCATCGTGGATGACGGGTCTCTGTCTGGAGTCACTCTGCCATTAATTGACGTCAACTAATGGGCGGCATAATACCACTTAAGATACCGTTGGTCGCGTTTGGTATATAGGTCTGCCGAGTCAGGGAATAAGCGTTTATGGACAGCAGTTCCATAATGGAAAAAGGCGGGTGGCAAGAATGGTTTATTTGTTTTCGAGTTGTTCGTTAGCAGGCATGGAATATTCAATTGCGACATGGGCCCGCTAAAGTTAGAGGGGTAGTCATGGCAATAAAAATTCGCAGCACGGCATGGAGGCCCGATAATTCAGGCTTGCCGACCTGCAAAGGAAACGAGTGTGAACGGTTTGGAATTAGCGGGGGGCTGAAACTGACTGTGTCCGACCTGAAAGGCGAAGGCTTCGATCAGGGATGTCTGTTCGCTGTCATCAAGGCTGAGTTGGCCGGTCTTCTGATCGATAAGCTCGAGTTGCCAGGCGATCAACGTCAGGCAGTCTTTCAGCGCACTCAGGGCCTGGTCGTGTAAATCCATGTGATTCTGGGCATGGCTCAGCAAACCATGGATATGCAACGAAAACTCCGAAACGGCTGCCAGAGCGAGGGCATCAGCCTTGTTGGCCAGTTTGAGCAGGGTGCTAAGCATGCAGTCGATGGCATCCTTGTCATTGCTGATCAGTTGCAAATGACTCAGGCATTCCTCGGTTTTAACCAGGAGTGTCTCTGCTTCGACGAGAAACTCAGGGAGCCGGTGAGCCCATTCTTTACGATCGTTCGGCATGTTTATCTCCACAACGTCATGTCAAATGCGGGAATGTCGTGTGTGTCGACGGGGACGATCAGAGTCCCCGCATTGCCATGCCGTCGTGAGATCGCGCGCCGGCCTGACTGGCTGCAGGCTGGGGAACTCGATAGGGTGGATGGCCACTTACCTGCGATCGCACACAAAAGCCTGACTCCGTTCATGCAATGAGAATGGCGTCACATTAATGGCTATTGGATATTGCGAATATCAGGTTGGACCTGATTGTTACTAGGGGAATCCCTTACACGGGGGAACCAACCGAACGAAACGAGGTCTCGCGGCAGGCAATGGGGCAGATGAAATCGTCTGGCCAGTAAAGCATGATGTTAATGTGACATCAATGTTTGGTCGTGGCATTTTACACGGGGGTCAAGGTCCGGCGAAAACAGCCGATAACCCCCTTTAGTGAATTCATCAGAACAAGCCCAGGAGTCATTGATGGCCGGCATTCTCGACACGGTAGACCAACGCACGCAACTGGTGGGTGAGAATCGCCTGGAAATTCTCATGTTCCGGCTGGCCGGACGTCAATTGTTCGCGATCAACGTGTTCAAAGTGCAGGAAGTGCTGCAACTGCCGAAGCTGACTCTGATGCCCCAACGTCATCCGTTTGTCTGCGGTGTGGTTAATTTGCGTGGCCAGACCCTGCCGGTGATCGACCTGTCCCAGGCCATCGGCATGCGTCCGCTGGTGCCAAGCCCGACCAGTACGATCATCGTTACCGAGTACAACCGTTCGGTGCAGGCGTTCCTGGTCGGTGGCGTGGACCGTATCGTCAACATGAACTGGGAAGCCATTCTGCCGCCACCGGCCAGCGCCGGTCGCCAGCATTACCTGACGGCCATCAGCAAGGTCGACGATCAGTTGGTGGAAATCATCGACGTCGAAAAAGTCCTGGCGGAAATCGTCCCGTACAACGCCAAGGTATCGCGCGACAAACTCGACGATCCGGTTCTGGAACGTGCCCGTGGCCGTGAAGTGCTGCTGGTGGACGACTCGAACGTGGCCCTGTCGCAATTGCGCGACACCCTGGGTCAGTTGGGCGTGAAGATGCACATCGCCAGCGATGGCTTGAAGGCACTGAACATGCTCAAGGCCTGGGCCGATACCGGTGTGAACATGACCGACAAACTGCTGATGATCTTCACCGACGCAGAAATGCCGGAAATGGACGGCTATCGCCTGACCACGGAAATCCGCAACGACCCACGTTTGCGAGGCCTCTACGTGGTTCTGCATACCTCGTTGTCCGGCAGCTTCAACGACTCGATGGTGAAGAAGGTCGGCTGCGACAACTTCCTCTCAAAATTCCAGCCGGACAAACTCGTCGATGTGGTGCGCCAGCGCTTGATGCTCGATGAAGTGCCTGCCTGATAACGGTGCAAGAGGCTGGCCTGAAGTCAGCCTTTGATTCGGCGATCAAGCTCGTATAGGGTGGCGTTTTTGCCCACCAGGGAGCTGGCCATGTTGCGTCTGAGCGCGCTTTATCGTTATCCGTTGAAATCCGGCAAGGGCGAGATCCTGCAGAAGGTCAGCCTCGACAAGCTGGGCCTGGACGGTGATCGACGCTGGATGCTGGTGGACGAGGCCAGCGGGCGCTTTCTGACTCAACGTGCAGTGGCGCAGATGAGTCAGCTGTCGGCGTTGTGGAATGCCGACGGTGGCTTGACCCTCAGTGCGCCGGGCCGCTCACCGATCGAAATCGCCTTGCCTGCCAGCGACGCGGAACTGCGTGGCGTGACCATCTGGCGCGACACACTGCGTGTACCGGATGCCGGTGACGAGGCGGGTGCCTGGGTCAGTGAATTCATTGGCAAACCGACTCGCCTGGTACAAGTCCCTCTTGATCGCGCACGGACCACCCAGGCCGGCTACGGCAAGGATGACGATCAGGTGGCCTTTGCCGATGGCTTTCCGCTGTTGCTGATCGGACAGGCATCGTTGGAAGACTTGTCGCAAAAAGTCGGCCGCCCGCTGGAAATGCTGCGCTTTCGGCCCAACCTGGTGATCGAGGGCAGCGAGGCGTATGCCGAAGATGGCTGGACGCGCATTCGCATCGGCGATGTCGAGTTCCGCGTGGTCAAGTCGTGTTCACGCTGCATTCTGACCACCATCGACCCGCAAACCGGCGAGCGCAGCGATGATCGCGAGCCTCTGGCCACGTTGCAGAAATACCGTGCCGAGGCCGATGGCGCGATGTTCGGACAGAACCTGGTCAACGACAGCAATGGTCAACTTGAGGTCGGTATGCCGGTGACCGTCCTGGAATAAGACCATCTGAATGACTGCCCTTGAATAAAAAATGCCCGTATCCAAGGACACGGGCATTTTTTTGTCGCTGTGAAACCCAGGGGTTTAGCCGCGGTATTCGCACAGGTAAGCGGTGTCGACGGCCACTTTCAGCTGGAACTTGCTGTTGGCGGGTACGTTGAACTGGCTGCCGGCGGCGAAGGTTTCCCAGTCGCTGCTGTCCGGCAGTTTGACGGTCAGGGCGCCGGACACCACGTGCATGATTTCACGCTGGCTGGTGCCGAATTCGTATTCGCCCGGTGCCATGACGCCGAGGGTCGCAGGACCTTCATCGGTGCCAAAGGCGATCGACTTGACGGTGCCGTCGAAGTACTCGTTGACTTTAAACATGGGCGATTCCTCGAAAAGGGCTGAAAAGGGCTGGCCAGTATGCACAAGGCCCATGCCGGCGTCACCTCTCTAAGACGGAAGAACCAGTGGCAATAATCGTGCGGTATTGCGCGCATCTTCCAGCGCCCGATGTTGTTGGCCACTGAACTGCATGCCCGCCAGTTGCAGCGCGCCGTTAAGCCCCAGCGGCCGTTCCAGCCGACGAGCCTTGGCAAAGCGCTGTTTGAGGTTCATGTGCGGCACCCGGCTCAGGGCGCTGTCGAGTTGCAGGCGCTCCCACTCCTGAACCAACTGTTTGCGATCGTAATCGCCCCAACTGACCCAGCCTTCGAGGCGCGAGTGATGCTGGCCGAGCCAGTGTTCGAACGACGCCCAGACCTCACTCAGAGGCTGCGCGGCATCGATGTTGGCCTGGGTGATGCGGGTCAGTTGCCGGCAAAACGGCGTCAGCAAGGGCCGACGCAGCGGCCGGACGAAACGCTGGAAAGCATCCAGTTCGCGTCCCTTGCGGTCCACCAGGGTGGCGCCGATTTCGATGATTTCCATTTCCGTTACTGGCCAACCACCCTCATCGGTGGTGGCTTCTAGATCAATGACCAGCCAGTGAGGCATCGCAGGGTTCCTGGTATCCGCGTCCTGATAGGGCTTGAGCGTAGCCAAACCCGGCGGATCCGCCTAGCGGCTTATTCGACCTCCAACAAAATCTGACGATTTTTCACCTGATCGCCCACCCTGACCTGCAAGCGTTTGAGCACGCCGTCGATGCCCGACTTGAGCGGATGCTCCATTTTCATGGCTTCCAGCACGACCAACAACTGGCCTTTACTGACCGGGCTGCCCTCAGTCACCAGCACATCGACGATCGCCCCGTCCATCGGAGCCTTGAGTGTGCCGGTGCTGACGCTGGCCTGGCTATTGACCACGGCCTGCGTCCGGTCCATCAGCCGCACACTGCCGGGACGGGTGAACAGCCAGAGTTGCCCTGCCTCAAGACGGTAAGCATGACGTCGCCGGATACCGTTGATTTCCAGGCTGGCCCAGCGTCCGTCGCACTGGATAACCTTCAATTCAAAGGGCGTTGTCGCGACTTGAATCCGATACGGTTCACCCGACACAGCGTTCAATTCCACCGGCCAATCCTGATCCTCAAGACCGATTCGATAGTGCAACGGCACGCTGGCGTTGTTGCGCCAACCGGCCAGTGGCGCGTGATGAACCTGCGCCGAGGCCTGATAGAACAGCGCAGCCGCGATGGCCAGTTCTTCGGCGCTCGGCACATACGCATGCAGGCAGGGATGCTCGGCAAAGTGAGTCTGGATGAACCCGGTACTGAACTCGCCACTGATGAACTGTGGGTGTTCGAGCAGGCTGGCGAGCAAGCGCTGATTGCTCTGTACGCCAAGCAGCACGCTGTCCTGCACCGCCCGCAGCAACTGGCGCCGGGTTTCTTCGCGGGTGGCGCCGTGGGCGATGATCTTGCCCAGCATCGGGTCATAAAACGGGCTGATTGTCTGGCCTTCGATCAGGCCATGATCGATCCGCACGCCGCGTTGCAACGCAGGCTCCCAGGCGGTGATGCGGCCGGTTTGTGGGAGAAAACCGTGTGCCGGATCTTCGGCGTACAAACGGACTTCCATGGCATGGCCGCTGAGCTGAACCTGCTCCTGTCGCAACGGCAGAGGCAGCCCTTCGGCGACGTGTAACTGCCAGGCCACCAGATCGAGGCCGGTGATCAATTCGGTCACCGGGTGCTCCACCTGGAGTCGGGTGTTCATCTCCAGGAAGTAAAACTGCCCACGCGCATCCAGCAGGAACTCGACGGTGCCAGCGCCGACGTAATTCACTGCGCGGCCCGCCTTGAGCGCCGCTTCGCCCATGGCCTGACGCAACTCGGCTGTCATCACCGGGCAGGGCGCTTCTTCGATGACTTTTTGATGGCGACGCTGGATCGAGCAGTCGCGCTCGCCAAGGTAGATCAGGTTGCCGTGCCGGTCGCCGAACAGTTGAACTTCGACGTGACGCGGGTCGATCAGCGCTTGCTCGAGAATCAGTTCGTCACTGCCAAACCCATGCAGCGCTTCGGAGCGGGCGGTGCGCAGTTGCGCGAGCAAATCATTGGCCTCGTGCACCAGGCGCATGCCACGTCCGCCACCGCCGGCACTGGCCTTGATCATCAGTGGATAGCCGATGCGTGCGGCTTCGCGGCTCAGGGTTGCGTCGTCCTGTTCTTTGCCCTGATAACCCTTGATGCACGGCACACCGGCTTCGAGCATGGCGAGTTTCGACAGGCGTTTGCTGCCCATCAGTTCGATGGCTTCGGGGCTGGGGCCGATGAAGGTGATGCCGGCATCCTGGCAGGCGCGGGCGAAGTCGGCGTTTTCCGAGAGGAAGCCGTAGCCCGGATGGATCGCGTCAGCGCCGGTGCGCCGGGCGGCGTCGAGAATGGCCGGGATATTCAGATAGGACTGCTGCACCGGGGCCGGGCCGATGTTCACGGCTTCGTCGGCCATCTGCACATGCAGGGCATCGGCGTCGGCATCGCTGAAGATTGCGACCGTGCGATAACCCAGGGCCTGGGCGGTGCGCTGGATGCGGCAGGCGATTTCACCGCGGTTGGCGATCAGGATTTTTCTGAGTCCGGGCATGGGTCTTCTCTGAAGTTTTGCGGTGGATGTGATGGCCTCTTCGCGAGCAAGCCCGCTCCCACAGGGGAATGCATTTCAAATGTGGGAGCGGGCTTGCTCGCGAAGCTTTTAAGGTGCCCACCCCGGTTTGCGTTTTTGTACGAAGGCCATGGTCCCCTCAATACCTTCAGCCCCGGTCACCGCCTCGCTGAACCAGTCGGCCGCTTCATCCAGCAACGCATTCGATGGCTGTCCGGCACTCGCCAGCAACAGCTTTTTGGTCGTCGCATTCGCCTCCGGCGCGCAGCACAACACGTGGGCCAGAATTTCATCGAGACGCTCGGCCAACGCTTGCGCGTCATGCTCGACAAAATGCACCAATCCCATGCGCCGTGCGTGTGTGCCATCGAAACGTGCCGCGGTCAGCGCCAGTCGGCGAGTCTGGGTCAGGCCGATGCGCTGCACCACGAACGGCGCGATTTGCGCTGGTAGCAGACCGAGGCTGGTTTCCGGCAGACCAAATTGCGCCTGGTGATCGGCCAAGGAGACGTCGCTGACGCAGGCCAGGCCAAAACCACCGCCGAGCACCGCGCCTTGCAGTACCGTGATCACCACTTGTGGTGCGTGTTGCACCTCTTGCAGCAGCGCACCAAACGCTCGATTCAAGTCGCGATAAGCGCTCGGGCCTTGAGCGCGTGCGTTGGCCATGTCCTTGATGTCACCTCCGGCGCAAAAATGCCCGCCGGCACCACCGATCACCAAGGCACGAATCTCACGGTCATCGCGCACGGCCAACAGCACGGCACGCAGTTCCGCGACCATCAACAGGCTCATGGCATTGCGGCTTTCCGGGCGGTTGAGGGTGATGTGCAGAACGCCGTTGTGCGATTCCAGCAACAAGGTCTGGCAAACCGGCAGGGTACTCATTTCTTTTTCCCCGGCAGGATGCCCATGAGTTTGCAGATGATCCCCAGCATGATCTCGTCGGCACCGCCGCCGATCGACACCAGCCGCACGTCACGGTACGCGCGGGCCACCGGGTTGTCCCACATGAAGCCCATGCCGCCCCAGTATTGCAGGCAGCTGTCGCTGACCTCACGGCCCAGTCGTCCGGCCTTGAGTTTGGCCATCGACGCCAGACGCGTGACGTCCTGGCCTTTGATGTACTGCTCGGTGGCCTGATAGACCAGCGCCCGCAGGCATTCGATTTCGGTTTGCAGTTCGGCCAGGCGGAAGTGGATGACCTGATTGTCGATCAGCGCATTGCCGAAGGTTTTACGTTCCTTGCAGTACTCGATGGTGCTGTCGATGCAGTACTCCAGGCCCTTGATCATGTTCGCCGCGCCGAACAGCCGTTCCTCCTGGAACTGCAGCATCTGCATCATGAACCCCGCGCCTTCATGGCCGATGCGGTTGCGTTGCGGCACGCGCACGTTGTCGAAAAACACCTGGGCGGTTTCCGAACTGAGCATGCCGAGCTTGTCCAGGTGCGAGCTGAGGCTGATGCCGGCGGTGCTCATCGGCACCATGATCAGCGACTTGTTGATGTGCGGTTTGTCGTCCGAGGTGTTGGCCAGCAGGCAGATGAAATCCGCGCTCGGCGAGTTGGTAATCCACATCTTGCTGCCGTTGATCACGTAGTCGTCGCCGTCCTTGCGGGCGGTGGTTTTCAAACCGGCCACATCGGAACCGGCGCCGACTTCGGAAACGCCGATGCAGCCGACCTGCTCGCCAGTGATCGCCGGCCGCAGGAATTCTTCACGCAGTTCATCGGAGCCGAAACGCGCCAGGGCCGGGGTGCACATGTCGGTCTGTACGCCAATGGACATCGGAATGCCGCCGCAGTGGATGGTGCCGAACTCTTCAGCCGCGACGATCGAGTAGCTGTAATCGAGCCCCATGCCGCCAAACTTTTCCGGTTTGGAAATCCCCAGCAGGCCGAGGTCACCGGCCTTGCGGAAGATCTCGTGGATCGGAAAGCGTCCGGCCTTTTCCCATTCATCGACGTGAGGATTGATCTCGTGATCGACGAATTGGCGGACGGTGCGGCGCAGTGCTTCGTGTTCCTGGGTGAAGATCATTTTTATTGTTCTCCTTATCGCCCTTAGAAGCGGGCTACACCAAAACTGTTGGATTGCAGCGGCCGCACTTCGGCCTCATGACAGATATCCAGCAAGTACCCGAGCAAGGTCCGGGTATCCCGGGGATCAATCACCCCGTCGTCCCACAAACTGGCGCTGCCATAGAGCGCGGTGGACTGGCTGTCGAGTTTCTGCGCGGTGACCTGTTCCAGCATGTCGAGCATTTTCGGGTCGGGCACCAGACCGTCCTTGGCCTGTTTGGCCTCGGTGACGATTCGCAGCACTTTGCCGGCCTGGGCGCCGCCCATCACCGCCGTGCGGCTGTTGGGCCAGGCGAAAATGAAGCGCGGATCGAGGCCGCGGCCGCACATCGCGTAGTTGCCGGCGCCGTAGGAGCCACCGACGACGATGGTCAGTTTAGGCACGCGGGCATTGGCCACCGCTTGAATCATTTTCGCGCCGTGTTTGATCACGCCTTGCTGCTCCGACTCGGTGCCGACCATGAACCCGGTGGTGTTGTGAAAAAACAGCAGCGGCGTCTGGCTCTGGTCGCAGAGCTGAATGAACTGCGCCGCCTTGCTTGCGCCTTTGGGCGTGATGGGGCCGTTGTTGCCGATGAACCCACAGGCTCGGCCTTGAATCTGCAAATGGCCGCAGACGGTTTGCTGATCGAACTCACCCTTGAATTCTAGAAAGTTCGAGCCATCGGCAATCCGCGCGATGATTTCGCGTACGTCATAGGGCTTTTTTGGGTCATCAGGAATCAGCCCGAGCAACTCGTCGATGGGGTAGAGCGGTTCTTCCCACCGACGTTCGGGTACCCAGGGCAGCTGATCATTCCACGGCAACAGGCTGACAATCTCGCGCACCTGGCGCACGCCATCGGCATCGTTCTCGGCCAGGTATTCCGCGGTACCGGCGATTTGCGCATGCATCTCGGCGCCGCCCAGTGCTTCATCGGTGGCGACTTCCCCGGTGGCAGCCTTGAGCAACGGCGGACCGGCCAGAAACAGCTTGGCCTTGCCACGCACCACCACCACGTAATCCGACAACCCTGGCTGATAGGCGCCGCCCGCCGTGGCCGAGCCATGGACCACGGTGATTTGCGGCAGGCCCATGGCCGACATCCGCGCCTGATTGGCAAAGCTGCGGGCACCTTCGACGAAAATCTCCGCCGCGTAATTGAGGTTGGCGCCACCGCTTTCGGCCAGGGTAATGACCGGCAGTTTGTTCTCCATGGCGATCTGTTGCAGGCGCAGGGATTTTTTCAAACCGCTGGGGGAAATGGTCCCGCCCTTGATCGCACTGTTGTTCGCCACCACCAGCGCCCGCACGCCGGACACGTAGCCGATCCCGGCGATCAACCCGCCGCCTGCGGAGCTGCCATCCTTGTCGTCATGCAGTTTGTAGCCGGCCAGGCTGGCCAGTTCGAGGAACGGTGCGCCGGGGTCCAGCAGCAGATTGAGGCGTTCCCTGGGCAACAATTGGCCGCGCTTGTCGAACCTGGGTTTGGCTTCGGCTGCCTTGTTCAGCAGGTTCTGCTCGAGCTGACGGACGTGTTCGATGCCGACCAGCATCGCCGCACGATTGCGCGCGAACTGTTCGCAGAACGGGTCCGCTTGCGACTGAATCACCGGCATGGCTTATTCCTTATCCTTGAGGACGTCCGGCAAGTAGGCGCGATGGAAACCGTTATACGACTCGCTGATCTGCGCCTTGTGTATCGGCCAGGCGCGCCCGCCCAGGCTGGCGGCACCGTCGATGCGCAAGGTGCTGCCACTGACAAACGCTGCGGCCGGGCTGAGCAGGAAAACGATCGCGGCGCTGACTTCCGATTCGGTGCCGATGCGTTTCAGTGGAACGTGCTCACGCAAGGTCGGGATCACCGCTTTGAACGCGCCTTCGTAGGTGTCCATGCCACTGGACGCGATCCAGCCCGGTGCCACGGCGTTGACCCGCACCCCGGCATAACCCCATTCGAACGCGGCGGTCTTGGTGAGGTTGTCCATGCCTGAACGCGCCGCGCCCGAGTGGCCCATGCCGGGCATGCCGCCCCACATGTCGGCGAGCATGTTGACGATGGCGCCGCCGTGCGTGCTCATGGACTGGTTGAACACTTCCCGGGCCATCAGGAAGCCGCCCATCAGGTTGGTGCGCAACACCGTATCGAAGCCTTTTTGATTGATCGACGCCAGCGGCGACGGGTACTGCCCGCCGGCGTTATTGACCAGGCCGTGAATCGGTCCGTGCTTGCGGATTAATTCGCTGACTACATGCTTGACCGCTTCTTCCTCACGAATATCGCAGACCATCCAGTCAGCCTTGCCGCCATCTTCGGTAATCTCGGCCACGACGTTTTTCAGCTTGTCGGCTTTGCGCCCGAGCAGCAGCACATGGGCGCCGAGGGCCGCCAGTTCGTGAGCGGTGCAACGGCCGATGCCGCTGCCGCCACCGGTGACGATGATGTTTTGGCCTGCAAACAAATCGGCTTTGAAAATCGAATCGTAAGCCATGGCGACAGTCCTCTAGTTGACCTGGTCGGCGATGCGCTGAGGCACCGGTATCTGAATTTCCAGCAGTTGCTGGGCGAAGGCTTTGCCTTGCGGGTCGATCCGCAGGCTGGCCACGCCACCGCCTCCCAAGGCGTTCTCCAGCAGAAAATTAAGGCTGTGGGTGCCCGGCAGGTACCAGCGTTCGACACGTCCGTGGATCGGGTCGAGGACATGACTCATCCAGTCGACGATCACTTCCGGCGTCAAGGCTTCGGCAATCCACGGCAGGTACTCCGGCTCGCGGGCCATGACGCCGATGTTGCTGTGGTTGCCCTTGTCACCGGAGCGCGCCACGGCAAGTTTGACCAGGGCCACGCTGGCATCGGCCCGGTCTGAGGGTTTCGGTGGGGCGCACGCCACGGGCAGGTCGGCGGTGTCGAGCACATCAACGGCGGGCAGGGCGCAAGGGTGGCGCTGGCCCTTGAGATCAATTTCCAGCGTGCAGGCGGTTTTGTCGATAAGGAACGAGAACAGCCGGATCAGCGGATACACCGTCGGCCGTCCACCGACAATCCCGGTCAGTCCCGGCGCCATGCCGGTGGCGGCCTGGGCGATCTCCCGGGAGAACACAATCAACGCCTGTTTACCCGGATGGCGCACCGCAAGTTTGATCACCACTTCGCGGCTGTCCTGGCGCTGACCGTGGGGGCCGTAAGTGGCCTCGCTGCCGAGCAGTTCGATGTTCACTTCGCTGTAGGGGGGCCAACCGCGCTGGCTGAAGATTTCCGACGTCTTGTTGATGATCGCTTCGCTGACTCGACGCGCCTTGTCGACCGCATCGATCCCGGCGATCAGGCAACTGGCGGTGCAGCGGAAACCGTCTGGGTACGTTGCGCTGACCTTGTACTGATCGGTCGGCGGCAAGCCTTTTGCGCCGTGCACCCGAACCGCGTTTTTGCCTTGTTGCACGAGTTTGACTTCAGTGAAATCGCAGACCACGTCCGGCAGCAGATACGCCTGCGGGTTACCGATTTCATACAGCATCTGCTCGCCGACCGTCAGTGGGGTGACTAGCCCGCCGGAGCCTTCGGGTTTGCTGACGATGAACTGGCTGTCGGCGCTGACTTCGACGATGGGGAAGCCGATGTGCTCGTAGTCGGGCACCTCGCGCCAATCGGTGAAGTTGCCGCCGGTGCATTGGGCGCCGCATTCGATGATGTGCCCGGCCAATGCGGCCTGGGCGAGTTTGTCGTAGTCGTGCCACGACCAGCCGAACTCATGCACCAGCGCGGCACTGACCACGGCGCTGTCGACCACGCGCCCGGTGATGACGATGTCGGCACCCAGACGCAGGGCTTCGACGATGCCGGGTGCGCCGAGGTAGGCGTTGGTCGAGACGCACATCGGCGGCAAGGGTGCACCGCTGAACATTTCATGGATACCGCCGCTGCTCAGCTGTTTGAGCTGCGGCTGCAGGTCATCACCCAGCAGCACGGCGATTTTCAGCGCCACTCCGGCCTTGTCGCAGGCCGCTTGCAGGGCGGCGGCGCAGGCTTGCGGGTTAACCCCGCCGGCGTTGCTGATGACGCGGATTTTCTGTTCGGCGAGTTGACCCAACAGCGGGCTGAGGACTTCGATGAAGTCGCTGGCGTAACCGGCCTGGGGATCTTTCATCCGCGCGCCGGCCATGATCGACATCGTAATTTCGGCCAGATAATCGAAGACCAGAAAATCCAGACGCCCGCCTTCGACCAGTTGCGCGGCGGCGGTCGAGGTGTCGCCCCAGAAGGCGCTGGCGCAACCGATGCGGATTGTTTTTGGCACAGTCAACTCCATAACCACCCCCGACAGAAGTGCATCGAGACTACCAAGCAAGCGCTTGGTTTGTAAACGGCTGAAATATCTTCTGCCCGAGCGCTTGCTTGGTCGCTCCGGCCAGCTTAAATTGCCCGCGCAACCCCGCAGTTTTAGCGGCGAGCGGCGTATTTGATTGATCGACTGTAGGAGAGAACGGGTGGACGAGCAAAAAGCCCTGAGGGTGATGCGCGAATTGGTCGACAGCGGCCAATTGACCGACCCGGACAGTGCCCGCGGCAAACTGCTGCAAGTGGCGGCCCACCTGTTCCGTAACAAAGGTTACGAACGCACCACCGTGCGCGATCTGGCCGGCGCCGTGGGGATTCAGTCAGGCAGCATTTTTCATCACTTCAAAAGCAAGGACGAGATCCTGCGGGCGGTGATGGAAGAAACCATTCGCTACAACACTGCGTTGATGCGTGCAGCCCTGGCAGAAGCCGGCAGTGTGCGCGAGCGGGTACTGGCGCTGATTCGTTGTGAGTTGCAGTCGATCATGGGCGGCAGCGGCGAGGCCATGGCGGTGTTGGTGTATGAATGGCGCTCGCTGTCTGCAGACGGGCAGGCGCAGGTGCTGGCGCTGCGTGATATTTATGAAGACCTCTGGCTGCAAGTGTTGGGTGAAGCCAAGGATGCCGGTTTTATCCGCGGCGATGTGTTCATTACACGTCGTTTCCTGACCGGAGCGTTGTCCTGGACTACCACCTGGTTTCGCGCCGGCGGCAGCATGAGCCTCGATCAATTGGCCGATGAGGCATTGATTCTCGTGCTGGAAGAAAAGCAGTAGTTTTGTTTTGAATCAGAAGGAAACTGGCTAAGTCGCCGAAACCGCCTAGCTTGAATGCATTGAAGCGTATTTTTTTGGGAGTGGGATGTTTTGATGTCTTCGCCAATTCGGACGGCTTCGCGGCTTTTGCTGGCGACGCTTGCGGTGTTATGTATGGTTCCATCCCAGGCTGCACAGCAGGTGCGGGTCGGTGCCGCACATTTTCCCCCCTATACCGTGCGCCCGGAGTCCGGTGCCGACACCGGTTTGCTGCCGCAACTGGTCGAGGCGCTCAATGCCTTGCAGAACGACTATCAGTTCGAGCTGGTGCCCACTTCCATTCCTCGACGTTTCAACGACTTCAAGGAAGGCCGGGTTGATATGGCGATTTTCGAGAACCCGGACTGGGGCTGGAAGGACATCCCGCATACCCTCGTCGACATGGGCCTGGAAGATGCAGAAATCTTTGTTGCGCAGAAGAAACCCGATCGCGATGAGAATTACTTCAAGGACCTGACAGGCAAACGCCTGGCGCTGTACAGCGGCTATCACTACGAGTTTGCCAATTTCAATGCCGATCCCAAGTATCTGGCCGACACCTACAAGGCCACGTTGACCTATTCCCATGACAGCAACTTGCTGATGGTGCTGCGCGCACGAGCGGACATTGCCTTGGTAACACGTTCCTACCTGAGCGATTACCTGCTGCGTAACGAGAAAGTCGGCGAGCAATTGTTGGTTTCCCAACGCATCGATCAGGTCTATCACCATTACGCGCTGATCCGCCCTCAGGCGCCGATTACTGGCGAAGCATTCGGCAGGTTGCTGCAAGACCTGCGAGATAATGGCCAGATGCTGAAGATTTTCGATCCCTATAAAATTGCCCTGGTGCCGGTGCGCAAACCCTGATTCATGCCACGGGACGCGTATTTACCGACTTCTCTTAAATTTCCCGCACTGGCTCACGTCACCTCGTTGAACTGTCGACGATTAACGTGAGCCCGACCCATGTCCACTCTGAATGACCTGACTGCCCTGGCCTTGCCGACAGGAAGCCGTCTTGTAGCTGATGAAACCGAAAGCCGCCTGTCTCTCAGCCTTGAAGGGCAGTCGCTGATTCAGTTGCAGCTGACTCGCGAGCCCGAGTTGCATGTGCAGGTAGAGGAACGCTTTGGCCATCCCGTCGGTCAGGCAGTCTGGGCGGCCTGTTATTGGCTGTTTGCCCGTGACCCAGCCTGCCAGCGCCTGACCTGGCAACTCGATGAAGCCCCCACCGAAGCATCGCTCAGCGGGTTGCTGATCCCTACCGAAATCGTCGGCCAGTATCGTTGCGAGCGAACGCTGTTCTGGCAGTTGCCTCAGCCTTGGCTGGGCGCGTCACTGACATCGGGTTATCCGCAGCAAATGGTCATCAGTGGCGGCAAGCGTCATCCGCTGCGCCCGGTGAAACCGCGTGGTGAAGTCTATCGGCGTTTTGATGCACGCCTCGGTGCCTGGATTTCCCTGCGCACGGTGGACATTGACCTGGACCTGGCGCGTTTCAATCGTTGGCAGAACAGCCCGCGTGTGGCGAGTTTCTGGCAGGAGGAGGGCAGCCTTGAACAGCATCACGAGTACCTGAGCAAACTTGAAGCCGATCCCCACACCCTGACGCTGATCGGTTGTTTCGATGATCAGCCGTTTGCCTACTTTGAAGCGTATTGGGCCAAGGAAGATCGCATCGCGCCATTCTATGACACCGGCGATTACGACCGCGGTATTCACATGCTGGTGGGTGAAGAAAATCACCGCGGCCCGCACAAGGTGGCGAGCTGGTTATCGGCGTTGACGCATTACCTGTTTCTCGACGATCCACGCACTCAGCGAGTGGTTGCCGAGCCTCGCGCCGACAACGCGAAAATGATCGGGCATATGCAGAACCAGGGTTACCACTGCGAAAAAGCGTTCGACTTCCCGCACAAACGCGCGGCGTTGATGGTGTTGGGGCGTGAGCGGTTTTTTGATCGGTGTGCATTGGCGTGATGCATACGGCTCAAGGTCTGTTTCAGTCTTGAGTCAGCCTTCGCGAGCAAGCCCGCTCCCACATTGGATCTTCTGTGAACACAAGCTTTGTGAACACTGGAGATCCAATGTGGGAGCGGGCTTGCTCGCGAAGGGGGCGACGCGAATCTCAGATCTTAGCGACGGGCAAAGGTATCCACACGACTGCCCGACACCTTGCGGCAGTGCACCAGCGCATCGCGAATCATGAAGTTCACCAGGGTCGGTGAGACTCCTAGCTCCTTGGCGATGTCCTTTTGCGGCACGCCGTGCAGGCGATACATCTCGAAGGCGTAGCGGGTGCGGCTGGGCAGCTCGGTCAGCGCGTCGGCGATGTGTTCCAGCGTCGAGAAGTTGATGTGCGAGGTTTCCGGCGAAGCGCCTTGAATCACCACGTTCAGGCCTTCCTCTTCAGGGCCCGAATACTTCTGCTCCAGCGCCTGTTTGCGGTAGTGATCGATCGCCAGGTTGCGCACGATCTGGAACAGGTAGCTGAGTTGAGCCTTGAACGAGGACGTGATCTGCGGCGCGGTTTGCAGCCGGAAGAACGCATCTTGCACCACGTCTTCAGCACGCGACCGGCAACCGGTAATGCGGGCTGCAATCTTGACCAGAATCAGTCGATTGTCGACGAAGGCCTGAAGTAGCGGTGAATCGCACCTGCTTGTGGATACTTGTTCCGTCATGGAAATCACCTTGCTGCCAATAGGTTCGTGGGACGGCTCGCGGGGGCTGAGCCGTCCAACACATCGAGCGACAAATTATTCTGAATGATAATGATTGTCAAATGAGAAAGAGAACTAATGCTCCGCGAAGGTGCAGAGTGAGAACTGCGACACGCTGCCGCACCGCAGTCCCATTGGCGATCAAGCCTTCCGACTAATTATTTAAAGACGTCAACCGTTCTCATTGGTGAATGGTTCCGGCTAGCCGCTGCAGCCAAAACAGCATTCCCAAGCCTTGCGCGGTCGGCGAAGACCGCGCCCTGCACGCCCCCGAAGGGGCGTGACGTCAGAAAACCGATTTCACTTTGCAAGCCGAATTCAGGCAGGAAACCTCATGACCGACGCGTTCGAACTCCCCAGCACACTGGTCCAAGCCCTTCAGCGCCAAGCGGCCCTGACGCCGGACCGGGTGGCCTTGCGTTTTCTTGCCGAAACCCAGGATCAGGCTGTGGTGCTCAGTTATCGCGAGCTGGATCAGCGGGCGCGGACCATTGCTGGCGCGTTGCAGGCCGAGGCTGCGTTTGGCGATCGAGCGGTGCTGCTGTTTCCCAGCGGCCCGGATTACGTCGCGGCGTTCTTCGGCTGCCTGTACGCCGGTGTGATCGCGGTGCCGGCCTATCCGCCGGAGTCGGCGCGTCGTCATCACCAGGATCGTCTGCTGTCGATCATCAGCGATGCCGAACCGCGTCTGCTGCTGACCAGCGCCGCTCTGCGCGATGCGTTGCAGCAAATAGAGGGCGCGCCGTCGTTGCTGTGTGTCGATACGCTCGACAGTGCGTTGGCCGAACGCTGGGTGGCGCCGGACCTTGCAGACGACCACATCGCGTTCCTGCAATACACCTCCGGTTCCACCGCGCTGCCTAAAGGGGTGCAAGTCAGCCACGGCAACCTGGTGGCGAATGAGCTGCTGATTCGCCACGGCTTCGGCATTGATTTGAACCCCGACGATGTGATCGTCAGCTGGTTGCCGCTGTACCACGACATGGGGCTGATCGGCGGTCTGTTGCAGCCGATTTTCAGCGGTGTGCCGTGCGTGTTGATGTCGCCGGCGTATTTCCTTGGCCGGCCGTTGCGCTGGCTGGAAGCGATCAGCGAGTACGGCGGCACCATCAGTGGCGGGCCGGATTTTGCCTATCGGTTGTGCAGTGAGCGGGTCAGTGAATCGGCCCTGGAACGCCTCGACCTGAGCGGCTGGCGCGTGGCGTATTCCGGTTCCGAACCGATTCGCCTCGATACGCTGGATCGCTTCGCCGAGAAGTTCGCGGCCTGCGGTTTCACCCAAGACAGTTTCATGGCGTCCTACGGGTTGGCCGAAGCGACGCTGTTCGTGGCCGGCAGCCCTCGCGGCCAGGGCATTGGCAACCTGCGCGTGGACGATCAAGCCTTGGCACAAAACCGTGCCGAGCCAGGCGAGGGCAGCGCGATCATGAGTTGCGGCATCAGTCAGCCGAATCACGCGGTGCTGATTGTCGATCCGATTGCGCTCAACGAGTTGGCTGACAATGCGGTCGGCGAAGTCTGGGCCGCCGGGCCAAGCATCGCCCACGGCTACTGGCGTAACCCCGAAGCCAGCGCCAAAACCTTCGTTCAGCACGCTGGCCGTACGTGGCTGCGTACCGGCGACCTGGGTTTTATGCGCGGCGGTGAACTGTTCATCACAGGGCGCCTGAAAGACATGTTGATCGTCCGTGGCCACAACCTTTATCCGCAGGACATCGAGCAAACCATCGAACGCGAAGTGGAGGTGGTGCGCAAAGGTCGTGTGGCCGCTTTTGCCGTGAACATCGAGGGTCAGGAAGGCATTGGCATTGCGGCGGAAATCAGCCGCAGCGTGCAAAAGATCCTCCCGCCTGACGCCCTGATCAAAGCCATCCGCCAAGCCGTGGCCGAGGCGTATCAGGAGGCGCCAAGCGTGGTGGTGTTGCTCAATCCGGGCGCGTTGCCCAAGACCTCCAGCGGCAAACTGCAACGCTCGGCATGCCGCAATCGTCTGGCGGACGGCAGCCTCGACAGCTATTCGCTGTTCCCGTCGGCAGACATCGAAAGCAAATCCGCGACTGAATCAGGTTCCGAACTGCAAACCCTGATCGGCCAGATCTGGTGCGAGCAACTGGAGGTCAAACAGATCAGCGCCGACGATCACTTCTTCCTGCTGGGCGGCAACTCCATCGCCGCCACTCAGGTGGTCGCACGTCTGCGAGAAACACTCGGTCTGGAGCTGAACCTGCGCCTGTTGTTTGAAGCGCCGACCCTCGGCGCGTTTGCCGCCGCAGTCGCTCAGCAACAACAGGACGGCGGACTCGCCCAAGGCGCGATCACTTCGTTGTCGCGCACCGAAGCCATGCCGCAATCGCTTGCGCAAAACCGCCTGTGGATCACCTGGCAACTCGACCCGCAGAGCAGCGCCTACAACATTCCCGGCGCCTTGCGCCTGCGCGGCGAACTGGATGAAGACGCCTTGCGCGCCAGTTTCCAACAGCTGATCGAACGCCATGAGTCCCTGCGTACGCGGTTCTTCGAACGTGATGGTGTGGCGCTGCAACAGGTCGATGTAGCGAGTGAGTTCAACCTGCAACTGATCGATATCAGCGACCTGCCGGTGGCCGAGCGTGAAGTCCGTGCGCAGCAAATCCGTGAGGACGAAGCCCGTACTCAATTCGATCTGGAGAAAGGCCCGCTGCTGTGGGTGACCCTGGTACGCCTCGATGATGATGACCATCAACTGTTGGTGACGATGCACCACATCATCGCCGACGGCTGGTCGCTGAACGTGCTGATCGACGAGTTCTCGCGCCTGTATGCCGCCGCGTCCCAAGGACAAACAGCGACGCTGGCAGCATTGCCCACGCAATACGCCGACTACGGCAGCTGGCAGCGTCAATGGTTGGCGCAAGGGGAGGGCGAGCGTCAGCTGGCTTACTGGAAAGCGCAATTGGGCGATGAGCATCCGACCCTGAGCCTGGCCACTGATCATCCGCGCTCGGCGCAACACCTTCACAGCGCCGCGCGCCACACCGTACGGTTGGGCGCGACCCTGAGCGATGCGATTCGCCAGACCGCCCAAGCCCATGAATCCACTTCGTTCATGCTGTTGCTCGCCGCGTTCCAGAGCCTGCTGCACCGCTACAGCGGCCAACGCGACATCCGCATCGGCGTGCCCAACTCCAACCGTCCGCGCCTGGAAACCCAAGGTCTGATCGGCTTCTTCATCAACACTCAGGTGCTGCGCGCCAAGTTGGATTCACAACTGCCATTCGTTGAGCTGCTGGCGCAAACCCGTCGGGCAGCGTTGGACGCACTAGCGCATCAGGATCTGCCGTTCGAACAATTGCTCGAAGCCTTCCCGCAAGCCCGTGAACAAGGTTTGTTCCAGGTCATGTTCAACCACCAGCAACGGGATTTGAGCGCACTGCGTCGCCTGTCTGGGCTGCTGGCCGAAGAGCTGCCTTGGCATAGCCGCGAAGCCAAGTTCGACCTGCAGCTGCACAGCGAGGAAGGCAGAAATGGTCGCCTGAGCCTTTCTTTCGACTACGCCAGCGAACTGTTCGACGTGGCGACTATCGAGCGTCTGGCCGAGCATTTCAGCAACCTGCTGCGAGCCATTTGCGAACAACCGAAAACCGCCATCGGTGATCTGCATTTGCTCACCCAGTCCGAGCACGATCAGCAAACATCGTGGAGCGCCGCACCGTGTACGCCGGCCAGCGTTTGGCTGCCGGAATTGCTCAACGAACAGGCTCGCCTGACCTCTGAGCGCACCGCGCTGATGTGGGACGGTGGCGCCATGGACTTCGCCGAACTGCACACCCAATCCAATCGCCTGGCCCATTACCTGCGCGATAAAGGCGTCGGCCCGGATGTCTGCGTGGCCATTGCTGCCGAGCGTTCGCCGCAGTTGCTGATCGGCCTGCTGGCGATCATCAAGGCCGGTGGCGCCTACGTGCCGCTGGACCCTGATTACCCGGCCGAACGCCTGGCCTACATGCTCAGCGACAGCGGCGTTGAATTGCTGCTGACCCAAACTCAATTGCTTGAGCGCTTGCCGGCCACCGATGGCGTCAGCGTGATCGCCATGGACGCCTTGCATCTGGAGAGCTGGCCGAGCCACGCACCGGGCCTGCACCTGCACGGCGACAACCTGGCGTACGTGATTTATACCTCCGGCTCCACCGGCCAGCCGAAGGGCGTCGGCAACACCCACGCAGCCCTCGCCGAGCGCCTGCAATGGATGCAGAACACCTATCGTTTGAACGACACCGACGTGCTGATGCAAAAGGCGCCGATCAGTTTTGACGTGTCGGTGTGGGAGTGCTTCTGGCCACTGATTACCGGATGCCGTCTGCTGCTCGCCGGGCCGGGCGAACATCGCGATCCGCACCGCATCGCGCAACTGGTTCAGCAATTCGGCGTGACCACGTTGCACTTCGTACCGCCGCTGCTTTCGTTGTTCATCGACGAACCGCTGACTGCCGAGTGCACCAGCCTGCGCCGCGTATTCTCCGGCGGCGAAGCCTTACCCGCCGAACTGCGCAACCGCGTGCTGGAACACCTGCCAGCCGTGCAATTGCACAACCGCTACGGCCCGACCGAAACCGCGATCAACGTCACCCATTGGCACTGCACAACGGCCGATGGCGAATGCTCGCCGATTGGTCGTCCGCTGGGCAATGTGCTGTGCCGCGTGCTCGATGAGTCACTCAATCCCGTGCCGGCTGGTGTGCCGGGTGAACTGTGCATCAGCGGTATCGGTCTGGCCCGTGGCTATTTGGGTCGTCCGGGTCTGACCGCTGAACGCTTCGTCGTCGATCCGCTGGGAGAGCAGGGCGCGCGTTTGTACCGCACCGGTGACCGTGCACGCTGGACCGCCGATGGCGTGATCGAATACCTCGGCCGTCTCGATCAGCAGGTCAAACTGCGTGGCTTCCGCGTTGAACCGGAAGAAATCGAAGCACGATTGCTGGCTCAAGACGGCGTCGCTCAAGCCGTGGTGCTGGTGTGCGAAACGGCGGCCGGTGGGCAGTTGATCGGTTACTACACCGCAACCGATTCCACAGAAGATGTTGATGCTCAAACTGTCCGTCTGAAAACCGCGCTGGCCGCCGAGTTGCCGGAATACATGGTTCCATCGCAACTCATGCGCCTGGACGAAATGCCCCTGAGCCCCAGTGGCAAACTCGACCGTCGAGCCTTGCCGGAGCCACAGTGGCAGGTGCGTAAGCACGTCGAGCCGGTCACTGCCCTCGAGCAACAAATCGCCGGCATCTGGCGCGAAGTGCTGGGCCAAACACAGATCGGCCTGCGTGACGATTTCTTCGCCCTCGGCGGCCATTCCTTGCTGGCCACGCAAATCATTTCCCGCACCCGTCAGGCCTGCGACGTTGAGTTGCCGCTGCGCGCGCTGTTCGAAAACAGTGAACTGGGCGCGTTTGCCGAACAGGTTCAACTGATCCAGGCCAGCGGCAAAACCAACCAGCAGCCGCCGATCGAGAAAGTCGATCGCAGCCAACCGGTGCCGTTGTCCTATTCCCAGCAGCGCATGTGGTTCCTCTGGCAGATGGAACCGGACAGCCCGGCCTACAACGTCGGCGGCATGGCGCGGCTGCGCGGGGTGCTCGATGTCGGGCGCTTCGAAGCCGCGCTGCAAGCACTGATCATGCGTCATGAAACCCTGCGCACCACGTTCCCGAGCCTCGACGGTGTGGCCCGGCAACAGGTTCGACCGGACACCGGGATGCGCATGGACTGGAAGGACTTCACCTCGCTGGATGCCGATGGTCGTGAGTGGGCGGTGCAGCAACTGGCCGACGACGAGGCGCATACACCCTTCGATCTGGAAACCGGACCGCTGCTGCGCGCCTGCATGGTCAAGACCGCCGAGCAGGAACACTACTTGGTGCTGACCCTGCACCACATCGTCACCGAAGGCTGGGCGATGGACATCTTCGCCCGGGAACTGAGCGCGCTTTACGAGGCCTTTGTCGATGACCGCGAATCGCCGCTGGAGCCGCTGCCGGTGCAATATCTGGATTACAGCGTCTGGCAGCGCCAGTGGCTGGAGTCCGGCGAACGTCAGCGCCAACTCGACTACTGGACCGCGCAACTGGGCCGCGAACATCCGCTGCTGGAATTGCCGGGCGACCGTCCGCGTCCTCCCGTGCAAAGCCATCAGGGCGAACTGTTCCGTTTCGACCTGAGCGATGATCTTGCCGCGCGCGTTCGTGCCTTCAACGCACAAAACGGTCTGACCCTGTTCATGACCATGACCGCCGCGCTGGCCGTGCTGCTTTACCGCTACAGCGGCCAGACCGACCTGCGCATCGGCGCGCCGGTGGCCAACCGGATTCGTCCGGAAAGCGAAGGGCTGATCGGTGCGTTCCTCAATACTCAGGTGTTGCGTTGCCAGCTTGACGGGCAGATGTCCGTCGGCGAGTTGTTCGAGCAGGTTCGCCATACCGTGATCGAAGGCCAGTCCCATCAGGACCTGCCGTTCGATCATCTGGTGGAGGCGTTGCAGCCACCGCGCAGCGCCGCTTACAACCCGTTGTTCCAGGTGATGTGCAACGTGCAACGCTGGGAATTCCAGCAGAGCCGCACACTCGCCGGCATGACCGTCGAATACCTGGCCAACGATGCCCGCGCAACCAAGTTCGACCTCAACCTGGAAGTCACCGACCTCGACCATCGCCTGGGTTGCTGCCTGACCTACAGCACCGATCTGTTCGATGAACCACGTATCGCTCGGATGGCCGGGCATTGGCGCAACCTGCTGGAATCGCTGCTGGCCGATCCGCAGCAGCGCCTCAGTGAGCTGCCGCTGCTGGAAGCCACCGAACAACAAAACCTGCTCGACAGCCTCGGCGTCGAGCCGGGCGAGCATCGTCTCGACCAGTGCATTCATCACCTGTTCAGCGAGCAGGCGCTGGCCCGTAAAGACGCACCGGCACTGACCTTCGCCGGGCAAACCCTGAGCTACGCCGAACTCGACAGCCGCGCCAATCGCCTGGCCTGGATGCTCCGCGAGCGGGGCGTCGGGCCGCAGGTTCGGGTCGGTCTGGCACTTGAGCGTTCGCTGGATATGGTCGTCGGCTTGTTGGCGATCCTCAAGGCGGGCGGCGCCTACGTGCCGCTGGATCCGGAATACCCGCTGGACCGTTTGCACTACATGATCGAAGACAGCGGCATTGGTTTGTTGCTCAGCGATGCGGTGATGTTCAAGGCGCTCGGTGAATTGCCATCGACCATTGCGCGTTGGTGTCTGGAAGAAGACGTGGCTGAACTGGCCAACTACCCGGCCACCGAGCTGCCGTTTATCAGCCTGCCGCAACATCAGGCGTACCTGATTTACACCTCGGGCTCCACCGGTAAGCCGAAAGGCGTGGTGGTGTCCCACGGTGAAATCGCTATGCATTGCCAAGCGGTCATTGAACGTTTCGGCATGCGCCCGGACGATTGCGAACTGCACTTCTATTCCATCAACTTCGACGCCGCGACCGAGCGTTTGCTGGTGCCGTTGTTGAGTGGTGCTCAGGTTGTGTTGCGAGCGCAGGGCCAGTGGGACGCGGAAGAAATCTGCGGGCTGATTCGCCGTCACAACATCAACATTCTCGGCTTCACCCCGAGCTACGGCAGCCAATTGGCGCAGTGGCTGGCGACTCAGGGCGAAATCCTGCCGGTGCGCATGTGCATCACCGGCGGTGAAGCGCTGACTGGCGAGCATCTGGCGCGGATTCGCGCGGCATTCAAGCCGAGCCTGTTTTTCAACGCCTACGGCCCGACCGAAACCGTGGTCATGCCTCTGGCCAGTCTGGCGCCCGAGCAATTGGAAGAAGGCCTCGGCAGCGTGCCGATCGGCAGTGTGATTGGCGCTCGCGTGGCGTACATCCTCGATGCCGATCTGGCGCTGGTGCCGCAAGGCGCGACCGGTGAGTTGTACGTCGGCGGTGCTGGTCTGGCGCAGGGTTATCACCAGCGTCCGGGGATGACGGCCGAACGTTTTGTGGCTGATCCGTTCGCCACCAATGGCGGGCGTCTGTACCGCACCGGCGATCTGGTGCGCCAACGCGCCGACGGTCTGGTGGAATACCTCGGACGCATTGACCATCAAGTGAAAATTCGTGGTTTCCGCATTGAGCTGGGCGAAATCGAAACCCGGCTGCTGGAGCATGAATCGATCCGTGAAGCCGTGGTGCTGGCGCTGGATGCCCCGAGCGGCAAACAACTGGTCGGCTATCTGGTGACTGAAGTCGCCGAGCAAGACAAAGCGCAACAACACACACTGCGTGAAGCGTTGAAGGCGCACCTCAAATCCCAGTTGCCGGATTACATGGTGCCAACGCATTTGATCCTGCTGGCCAGCATGCCGCTGACCGCCAACGGCAAACTCGACCGCCGCGCGTTGCCGGCGCCGGACCCGGAGCTGAACCGTCAGCAATACGTGGCACCGAGCAACGAGCTTGAACTGACGCTGGCTGCCATCTGGTGCGAAGTGCTGAACGTTCTGCAGGTCGGCCTCAATGACAACTTCTTCGAACTGGGCGGCGATTCGATTCTGTCGATCCAGGTGGTCAGCCGTGCGCGGCAGCAGGGCATTCACTTCAGCCCGCGTGACCTGTTCCAGCACCAGACCGTGCAGACCCTGGCCGCCGTGGCGACCCGCACCGAGCAGATCACCGCCGAACAAGGTTTGCTGACCGGCGAATCGCGTCTGACGCCGATCCAGCACTGGTTCTTCGACACCGACATCCCCCAGCGCCAACACTGGAACCAGGCGTTGCTGCTGGAACCGACTGTGGCATTGGAACCTCATCGTCTGGAGCAAGCGCTGCTGGCAGTGATCGAGCAGCACGACGCCTTACGTTTGCGCTTCTCTGAAATTGCAGGCCAATGGCAAGCCGAGCACCAGGCGGTTTCCGACACGCCGGTGCTGTGGCAAGTGCGCGTTTCGTCCATGGACAAATGCACGGCACTGTTCGCCGATGCCCAGCGCAGCCTCGACCTTGAGGAAGGGCCGCTGATGCGCGCGCTGCTGGTCGATGGTCCTGAGGAGCAACAGCGACTGTTTATCGGCATTCACCACTTGGTCGTGGATGGGGTTTCGTGGCGGGTGTTGCTGGACGATTTGCAAACGGTGTATCGCCAACTGGACGCGGGGCAGTCGGCAAAACTGCCGGCGAAAACCAGTGCCTTCAAGGACTGGGCCGCACGCTTGCAGGCGTATGCCGGCAGTGAATCCTTGCGTGAGGAATTGAGTTGGTGGCAGTCTCAACTGGCCGGTGAAAGCGCCGATTTGCCGTGTGATCGCCCCGAGGGTGGCCGGCAGAATGGTCATGCGCAAACCGTCAGCGTGCGCCTCGATGTCGAGCGTACTCGCCAACTGCTGCAACAGGCACCGAGTGCCTATCGCACCCAGGTCAACGACTTGCTGCTGACCGCATTGGCCCGCGTGCTGTGCCGCTGGAGCGGTCACGAATCGGCGCTGATTCAACTCGAAGGCCACGGCCGTGAAACGCTGTTCGACGAGATCGACCTGACCCGCACCGTCGGCTGGTTCACCAGCGCTTATCCGCTGCGGCTGATGCCAGCGGACGGGCAGGGCGCCTCGATCAAGGCGATCAAGGAACAACTGCGCGCGGTGCCACACAAAGGTCTGGGTTATGGCGTGTTGCGTTATCTCGCCGATGACTCGAGCCGGCAGGCCATGGCTGCCTTGCCGGTGGCGCCGATCACCTTTAACTACCTCGGTCAATTCGACCAGAGCTTTGGCGCAGACGCATTGTTCCGTCCTCTCGATGAAGCGGTCGGCGCGGCCCATGATCCTCGCGCGCCGCTGCCCAATGAGCTGAGCGTCGACAGTCAGGTCTATGGCGGTGAGCTGGTGCTGCGTTGGACCTTCAGCGCCGAACGCCACGATCTGCAGACCATCACTGAGTTGGCAGATGCCTACCTCGGCGAATTGCAGAGTCTGATCGAACATTGCCTGCGCGACGATGCGGGCGGCCTGACGCCGTCGGACTTCCCGTTGGCGAAACTGACCCAGCCGCAACTCGACGCGCTGCCAATCCCGGCAGCTGCCATCGAAGACGTCTACCCGCTGACCCCGATGCAGGAAGGCATGCTGCTGCACACCTTGCTGGAACCGGGCACCGGCCTCTACTACATGCAGGATCGCTACCGCATCAACAGCGAACTGGATCCGCAGCGTTTCGCTCAGGCCTGGCAAGCGGTGATCGCCCGCCACGAAGCCCTGCGCGCGTCGTTTTGCTGGAACGTCGGCGAAGACATGCTGCAAGTTATCCACAAGCCGGGCAGCACGCCAATCGAGTACCTGGACTGGACGGCAATCGTCGAAACCGAGCAGGAGCCGAAGTTGCAGGCGCTGCTGAAAAGCGAGCGCGAGGCCGGGTTCGATCTGCTCAATCAGGCACCGTTCCACCTGCGCCTGATCAAGGTCGGCGCGGCGCACTACTGGTTCATGATGAGCAACCACCACATCCTCATCGATGCCTGGTGCCGTTCGCTACTGATGAACGATTTCTTCGAAATCTACACCGCCCTCGGCGAAGGTCGGGAAGCGCAGCTGGCCATGCCACCGCGTTATCGCGACTACATCGGCTGGTTGCAACGCCAGAACCTGGCCGAGGCGCGGCAGTGGTGGAAAGCCAACCTGCAAGGCTTCGAGCGGACCACGCCGATTCCGAGCGACCGGCCGTTCCTGCGTGAACATGCCGGCGAAAGCGGCGGCATGATCGTCGGCGACCGCTACACACGGCTCGATGCCCGTGACGGTGCGCAACTGCGCGAACTGGCTCAGGCCCATCAGCTGACCATCAACACCTTTGCCCAAGCGGCATGGGCACTGGTGTTGCGCCGTTTGAGCGGCGATCGCGACGTGCTGTTCGGCGTCACAGTGGCCGGGCGTCCGGTGGACATGCCGGAGATGCAGCGCACCGTCGGGCTGTTCATCAACAGCATCGCGCTGCGGGTGAAAATGCCGGAAGACGATCAGCGTTGCAGCGTTCGTCAATGGTTGAGCGGTTTGCTCGACAGCAACATGCAACTGCGCGAGTACGAATACCTGCCGCTGGTGAGCATTCAGGAAAACAGCGAGCTGCCCAAGGGCCAACCGTTGTTCGACAGCCTGTTTGTGTTCGAAAACGCCCCGGTGGAAGTCTCTGTGCTGGACCGTGCGCAAAGCCTCAACGCGACCTCGGATTCTGGCCGAACCCACACCAACTTCCCGCTGACGGCGGTCTGCTATCCGGGCGATGACCTGGGCTTGCACCTGTCTTACGACCAGCGATATTTCGATGAGTCCACCGTCGAGCGCATGCTCGGCGAGTTCAAGCGGTTGCTGCTGGCACTGGTCGAAGGTTTCCACGGCGACATGGCCGATCTGCCGCTGCTGGGTCTTGATGAGCAATACTTCCTGATTCACGACTGCAACCAGAGCGAACACGATTACCCGCTGGAGCAGAGTTATGTCTCATTGTTTGAAGCGCAGGTTGCCGAGCATCCACAGCGCATTGCCGCCAGTTGCCTGGAGCAGCAGCACAGCTACCTTGAGCTGAATGAGCGCAGTAACCGTCTCGGTCACGCCTTGATCGCCGCTGGCGTGAGGCTGGATCAACCGGTGGCGTTGCTGGCTGAACGTAACCTCGATCTGCTGGGCATGATCATCGGCAGCTTCAAGGCTGGCGCGGGTTATTTGCCGCTGGACCCGGGGCTGCCGAGTCAGCGTCTGAGCCGGATCATCGACCTGAGCCGCACGCCGTTGCTGGTCTGCACTCAGGCCTGCCGCGAGCAAGCGCTGGCGCTGCTGGACGAGTTCGGTTGCGCCAACCGGCCGAAGTTGTTGGTCTGGGAAGAGGTGCAGGCGAGCGATGTTTCGGTTGCCAACCCGGGCATCTACAGCGGCCCGGACAACCTCGCCTACGTGATCTACACCTCGGGTTCGACTGGCCTGCCGAAAGGCGTGATGGTCGAACAGCGCGGCATGCTCAACAACCAGTTGAGCAAGGTGCCATACCTGAACTTGAGCGATGCCGATGTGATCGCTCAGACCGCCTCGCAAAGTTTCGACATTTCGGTCTGGCAGTTCCTCGCCGCACCGCTGTTCGGCGCTCGGGTGGACATCGTGCCGAACACCATCGCCCATGATCCGCAAGGGTTGCTGGCGCATGTGTCGACCCAGGGCATTACCGTGCTGGAAAGCGTGCCGTCGCTGATTCAGGGCATGCTCGTCCAGGAACGCATGAGCCTCGACGGTCTGCGCTGGATGCTGCCGACCGGTGAGGCAATGCCGCCGGAGCTGGCGCACCAGTGGCTGCTGCGCTACCCGGAGATCGGGTTGGTGAATGCTTACGGTCCAGCGGAATGCTCGGATGACGTGGCGTTCTTCCGCGTTGACATGGCGTCAACCCGTGGCAGTTATCTGCCGATCGGCACGCCGACCGACAACAATCGCTTGTACCTGCTTGATGGCGCGCTGGAACTGGTGCCGCTGGGTGCGGTGGGCGAGTTGTGTGTCGCCGGCACCGGGGTCGGGCGCGGTTATGTGAGCGATCCGTTGCGCACCGCTCAAGTGTTTGTCCCGAACCCGTTTGGTGAGCCGGGTGACCGTCTGTATCGCACCGGCGACCTGGCCCGTCGTCGCAGTGACGGCGTGCTGGAATACGTCGGGCGGATCGACCATCAAGTGAAGATTCGTGGTTACCGCATTGAGCTGGGTGAAATCGAAGCGCGTCTGCATGAGCAACCGGAAGTCCGCGAAGCGGCGGTCGGTGTACAGGAAGGCGTGAACGGCAAACATCTGGTCGGCTATTTGGTGGCGACTGATGCTTTGATCAATCCAACCGAGCGGCTGGAGCGCATCAAACAACGCCTGCGCGCTGAATTGCCGGAATACATGGTGCCGCTGCATTGGTTGTGGCTCGATCGGATGCCGCTGAATGCCAACGGAAAGTTGGATCGCAAGGCGTTGCCGGCGCTTGAGATCGGCCAGTTGCAGAGTCAGGACTATCAGGCGCCGCGCAATGAACTGGAGCAGACGCTGGCGGATATCTGGGCCGAGGTGCTGAAGGTCGAGAAGGTGGGGATTCGCGACAACTTCTTCGAGCTGGGCGGGCATTCGCTGCTGGCGACGCAAATCGCTTCGCGGGTACAGAAAGCCCTGCAACGTGATGTACCGCTGCGGGCGATGTTTGAATGCAGCACGGTGGCGGAATTGGCCGAATACATCGACGGATTGGCGGCGAGTGATATCACCGAGGAGAAGGTGGATCGCCTTAATGACCTGATGGCGGAGTTGGAAGGGCTTTGATTCTATAGCGTCTGTTCTGGCCCCTTCGCGAGCAAGCCCGCCCCCACATTTGATCTGTGTACGCAGGACTAATGTGGGAGCGGGCTTGCTCGCGAAAGGGCCGGTACAGACACTGCAAGGTTGACTGTGGAACGACACCGGCACAGTCTGCCTGCTCCATTTTTTGCGAGAGGAGACAGTCAATGCCCTTCGTTACGGTTGATGGACAACCCCTTCACTACCTTGATCAAGGCAGCGGTCCTGCCGTTCTGCTGGCCGGCAGTTATCTGTGGGACCAGACCATGTGGGCGCCGCAGATCGCCGCCCTGTCGCAGCAATACCGGGTGATCGCTCTCGACCTCTGGGGCCACGGTGAATCCGGGCGGATGCCTGAATGCACACAGTCGCTGGATGACATTGCGCGCCAGGCACTGGCCCTGCTCGATCATCTGGACATCGACCGTGTCACGCTGGTCGGTCTCTCGGTCGGCGGCATGTGGGGCGTGCGTCTGGCGTTGTCGGCGCCGCAGCGGATCAATGGTCTGGTGCTGATGGACACCTACGTCGGCGTCGAGCCGGAACCGACTCGCCAGTACTATTTCTCTCTGTTCAAACAGATCGAAGACACCGGCGTGATTGCTCCGCAGCTGCTCGATATCGTCGTGCCGATCTTCTTCCGCCCAGGCATCGATCCACAGTCGGCGTTGTATCAGGATTTCCGCGCAAAACTGGCCGCACTGCCGCCGGAGCGTCTGCGCGAAAGCATCGTGCCGATGGGGCGGATTACGTTTGGGCGGGATGATCTGTTGCCGCGACTGGGCGAGTTGAATCCTGAAACTACGCTGCTGATGTGTGGTGACCAGGACAAACCGCGGCCGCCGTCGGAGACGAAGGAGATGGCCGAGTTAATCGGTTGCCCGTATCTGCTGGTGCCGGAGGCCGGGCATATCTCCAATCTGGAAAATTCTGAGTTTGTTACTGAGGCCTTGGTTATGTTCCTGGCAGACAGGGCTTCGTGTAGCGCTTGATAAAAAATATTGTTAAAACGTCACCAAAACCTTTGGTATGAGTATCCTGTAGGAGTTGCTGAAGGTTCGGGCGGTGTTCGGACTATTTATTGATCTATGGCTGGGCGAGTGCAGCGTTACGACAATGAATTTTTCCAGCGCCATTCAGTATGGTCAGTATTAATTCCCAAGCCTTTGAATTTTTCTTCAACGTACTTTAAACATGCACCGCCATCAGGCATGTAATGCCCAGACGCGTCATTTACCAATCCTATGACATCACGAATGCCCCAGCCGTCCTGAATGTTATCCAGTCTGAATTCGCCAGCACATATAACTGGTCGGCCACTGCCCAGTTGGCTGTGCCTGACATAGTCGTTACGTACTTCGTGCTTCCAGAGTTTGTAGATAATCGAACCTTCGGGAGTGTAGACCCATGTGTAACTGTCATGGGAACCGTTGGCGTTCAGGATTTCGGTCTGTCGACTTTTCAAACGTTCACCCACCAATTTGCCGTCGATCATTCCAACAAGTTGGCCTACGCCATCGATTTTTGATGGGTCATAAGTTCGCCACGACCGAAGGTCGCCGATCCACGGCAACCAGCGAACGGGGTAGGTCTGCGTGTTCACATCTATGGGGCGGTAGTCCGTGTTGAGCCACTCGGACCATGATATTTGTCCGCCCCATACTTGTTGTAAATGAACGGAGGAGTTGGAGAGCCATTGGTGAATTTTCTTAAAAGACTTATTGGTGAAAATACGGTTGGCGGTCAGTACCAATGATTCCAGCTCCCAATCATCACTGGCGATCGGATGCTCGACTGGAAGTTGGTGTAGCGAAATATTTTTCAGTTCGCTGATGTGAACGCTTTGCTTGCCGAAGAAGCGAGGAATATCTATATCAACAGTAATTTTCTGGCCGACTCTGGGGGCGTCACAAAATAATTGCATGTTTCCATTGTGACCCATGCTTATATAGATTTTGTCGTCGGTGCCCGCCCATGATTTATTCTGAATGGTTGCCGATATGCTGAGCTCTGTAATATTGGAGCTGCGTTCGAAGTTACGTAGGTGGTCTGTGAGGGTGTTCATTTTTTAGTGTCCTTTCTGGGTGTTAAAGTCCTTTGTTTTCAGAAAGATAAATGATTGTTTCATTGGTGTCTCGTCGGGGGTGCTACGGGATGTTAAAGTTGCAGCGAAGACGATTGGGGAAATAACTGCCCCCTGCTTGAGCGGCCAGCGGGCAGGATGATTACTCGGTTATAAGTTGGTATGTTATGTGCGTGGCCCGAGAATTTGCACTAATTTGTCCGGCGACGGCGCGCCTTGCTGTTGTTGCAGCTCGCCCTTGTCGTCCATGTAGAAAATCGCCGGGGTGGCCTGCAGCTCCAGGTCTTCCATCAACTGCATGTTGGCCGCCAGTTTCGCCTGAATCTCCGGGGGCACGTTTTTCAGGGCTTTTAGCGAGCTGTTCTTGCCTGACTTTTCATGGTTTTCCAGCGCTTTCTGCGGATCCTTGGCGGCCAGCAGTGCAGCCGATTTCCCCGGACTGTCTTCGCGAATGATGCCGACCATGATGTGCCGCAACTGCACCTTGCCCACCTTGACCCATGGCCGTGCCTGTTCCCAGAACACGTTGCAATAAGGGCAGTTCGGATCGCTGAACAGGTACACGATCCGCGGCGCATCTTTCTTCCCGTCGCCGATCCAGTTGCTGGCTTCCATCTTGCCCCAGACTTCCTTGGCCATCGGTGCGTAAACCAGCTTCTGCAACGGCGCGCTGCTCAGGTCGTTGCCGTCGGCGTCGTACAGATTGCCGAGCAGCACATGCTTGCCATCCGGGGTCAGGTACAACGCCATGCCACGGTTCTGGTACTGCGCCGCATAACCGCGCAAGCCGTCGGGTGCGTCGAATTGGCCGACGATTTTTGCGCCCTTGGCTTCGATTTTCTTGATCGCTTCGGGCAATTCTTCGGCGGCCTGCACCGACGGTAGATGCAGCAGGGCGGCGCCCAGGGTCAACGTCAGCAGGTGGCGGAGGCGGGGCATGGCAATTTCCTTGAAGAGGTGGCCGGTACGGCAGGATTCGGGGTGTCGAAGTTTTCCAGGGCGCGGGCCAGGCTGGCTTCCGACAGCTCACCCAGATGGCTGCCCAGCAGGCGACCGTCGGGGCTATAGAACAGCGTAGTCGGCAACGCCATGGAGCCGACGGCCTGACCCAATCGGCCACTGCCGTCGAACAGTACGTTGGACAGGCTCAGGCCCTGGGTTTCCAGAAAAGTACTGACGCTTTGCATGCTTTCAGCCTGATTGACGAACAGGAACGTCAAGTCCGGGCGGTGTTGCTGGGCGTTTTCCAGAACCGGCATTTCCCGACGGCACGGCGGACACCAGGTGGCCCAGAGATTGATCACCAATGGGCCGCCCTTGTAATCGGCCAGTTGCACGGCTTCACCGGCGGCATTGCGCAGGGTGATTTCCGGCAGGCGTGTGCCTTGTTCGTAAATCGTCAGGGAGAAGGTCGCCAGCAGCCAGAACGCCAGACCGCTGGCCACGCCAAAGCCCAACGGGCGGCGCAAGCCCGGGCGACGCCAGCCTCGATACAACGCGGCCAGCAGCAGCACGATCACACCGGGCCAGGCGAGGAAACCGCTGTCGCGCAGGTCGATGATCTGCCAGGGGTCATCGCGATAATGGGCCCAGTAAACGGCCACGAAACTGACCCGGGCGGCAAGCATGCCCAGCAGGAACAGGCTGAACAGCACCGACTCCGGATTCTCGCCGCCGCGCTTGGCCACCCGCCAGCCGACGAAAGTCGCCAGCGCCAGGGCACTGATCAGCAGCAGGTGATTGAGCGCGATGGCAAAAGTGCCGAGGGTAAAGGTCAGCATTAACGGGCGTCTCGGGTGGTGGTCCAGCGTTGCAGGAAAGTGTCGGCATCGACTTCGCCGGTGATGCGCTGGCTGCGACGCTCGATGCCGTCGGCGCCGATCCACAGCAGGCTCGGTGGCCCCGGCACTTTATAACGGCCGAGCAGTTCGCGGCTGGCGGCATTGTCGGCGGTGACGTCCAGCCGTAGCAAGCGCACATCGCTCAAGGCTTGCAGTACGTGGGCTTTGCCGAACACCTGTTTTTCCATGACCTTGCACGACACGCACCAGTCGGCGTAGTAGTCCAGCAGCACCCATTGGCCCTGAGTCTGTGCCGCGTCGAGCTCCCGTTGCAGAGCTGCCGGGTCCTTGATCGTGGTGAATGCGTCGTGGCCGACCGGGTTTGCGGCGCTGCTCGAGTTTGAAGCGCTGTAGACCTGCAAAGGCTTCACCAAGTCATCACTGCCACCGGCAGCACCGATTAGCAGCAGGCTGCCCCACACACCCAGCAATAGTGAGCTGGCGCCGAACACATGGGCGACGCGACTGAAACCTTCCGACTGCTTCCAGGCGCTGTACGCGGCAATCAGCAGCAACGCACCGCACAAACCAATCCACAGTGATTCATCCAGCACCGGGCGCAGCATCAACAACGCGGTGGCGAGGAACAGGAAGCCGAATATGCCCTTAAGCAGGTTCATCCAGGCGCCGGGTTTGGGCAGGAATCGATTGCCGACGGTGACCAACAACAGCAGCGGCACACCGATGCCGATGCCCATGGTGAACAGAATCAGCCCGCCATGCAGCGCATTGCCGCTTTGAGCGATGTAGAGCAAGGCGCCCGCCAGCGGGGCAGTCATGCACGGACCCACCAGCAAACCGGACAAGGCCCCCAACACACCGGCGCCGAACAGGCTGCCGCCGCGCTGATTGCGCGAGACGTTTTCCAATCGATCACGCACGGCCACCGGCAGTTGCAACTCGAAGAAACCGAACATCGGCAACGCCAGCAACACAAACACAGCCGCGAAACTGCCCAGCAACCAAGGGTTCTGCAACAACGCCTGCAGATTCGCCCCGAGCAGCGCGGCCAGCACGCCCATCGCCGCATACACCAGCGCCATGCTCACGACGTAACTGGTGGCCAAGGCGAAGCCGCGCTTGGGCGTGGCGCCACTGCCGACGATCAAACCGGCGAGAATCGGCAGCATGGGCAACGAGCAAGGGGTGAAAGCGAGTAATAGGCCCAAGCCAAAGAACACCAGCAAGCTCCAGCCCAAACCGCGCTGTTGCAATCCGCTGGCCAAGGCTTGATCCGGCGCCTCGTTTGTCGCAGAAGTGGCCGCGTTGCCGCCCAGATCCACGACCTGCGTTTGCGGCGGGTAACACAACCCTGCATCGGCACAGCCCTGGAAGCCCACTTTGATTTGACCCGTGGCACCTGCCGGGATCTTCAGTTCCAGACCCTGACGATAGACCTGCTGTTCGCCGAAGAACTCATCGCTGTGCGCTTCGCCTTCAGGTAGTACTGGATGGTGCTCAGCGGGCAAGCCATCGAATTTCAGGCGTTTCTGATAAAGGTAATAACCGTCGGCGATCTGCCAATAGAGCTGGGTTTCACCGGACTCAAGGCGTTCGGAAGTGAAAACGAATGCCTTTTCCACGGGCAAAAATTCGGGTTTGGTCGCGAACGGATCAGTCCCTGCCTGGGCCGCACCCGAGATCAAGAGAACAAAAAATAAAAACAGTCGACGCATGGGTAAGCCTTAGCCCTGTGCAAGTGAGGTGCAGAATGGGAGGCGGCGATTAACCGATGATTAACCACAGTGGTCTTGTGGCAATGGCGCTTGCGGCATAATGTCCGCTTAATCGGCCACCGGCCTAATCACCTTTTTTCAACAGGTCTCACCATGCACGTACTGGTTTGCGAAGACGACGAGTTGATCGCCAGCGGCATTGTCGCCGGCCTCACCGCTCAGGGCCTGACGGTAGAACATGTCGCCACCGCATCGTCTGCCCGGGCGATGCTCAAGGTCGCCGAGTTCGATGTGATGGTGCTCGACCTCGGTCTGCCCGATGAGGACGGTTTGAAGCTGCTGCAGCAGTTGCGGCACAGCGGTCTGGAAATCCCGGTGTTGATCCTCACCGCCCGGGATTCAGTCACCGACCGTGTTGATGGCTTGCAGGCTGGCGCTGACGATTACTTGCTCAAGCCTTTCGACCTGCGCGAACTGGCCGCGCGCCTGCACACCTTGTTGCGACGAGTGGCGGGGCGCAGCGTCAACCTGATCGAACATGGCCGTCTGACTTACGACCCAAGCAGTCGCGAAACCATGCTCGGCGGCCAGCCGGTGGACCTTTCCCGTCGTGAGCAGTCGCTGTTGCAGGCCTTGCTGCATAATCGGGGACGGGTGCTGTCCACCGAGCAACTGAAAGACAGCGTTTATGGTTTTAACGATGAGCTGGAAAGCAACGCTCTCAATGTGCATATCCATCACCTGCGGCGCAAACTCGGCAATGGCATTGTCGAGACGGTGCGCGGTCTGGGCTATCGCCTGGGGCCGGCCGATGGCGCAGAGGAATTGAAAAAGTGATGAGCCTGCGTTTGCGCCTGAGCCTGACACTCGGCGCCGCTTTTGCCCTGATCTGGGCCTTGGCTGCGGCCTGGATGCTCAGCGACCTGCGCAATCAGATGATGTTTTCCCTCGACCAGCGGCTTGTAGCGTCGGCACGCATGGTCGCCGGCCTGATGGAGCAATTGCCGCCATTGCCGAGCAAAGGCGAGGGTACCCATTTCAGCGCTGAACAACTGAACCTCCCCGGCGGCATGGCCTGCCAGGTCAGTTCATTGCGCGGCGAAATCCTCGCCCGCAGTCACACCGATCCGCAACAAACCCTGGAAGCCGAGAAAATGGGCTTCCACGACCAGATGATCGACGGTGCACCGTGGCGCAGTTTCACCCTGGCCCGCGGCGACGTGCGTATCACCACCGCCGACCGGCAGATCGAGCGTGAGGCCTTGAACATGTCGATCCTGCTGGCGGCTTCGGTGCCGGTGGGCGTGGCCTTGCTCGGTTGCCTGTGCCTGCTTTGGCTGGGAATCGGCCAGGGGCTGGCACCACTCAACCGCATGCGCGATGCCTTGATGCGCCGCAGCGCCGACTCTCTGGAACCGCTGCAGATCCAGCCGCTGCCCAGCGAACTGCAACCGTTGCTGGACACCCAGAATCAGCTGTTCCAACGGATTGGCAAGACCATCGAGCGGGAACGCCGTCTGACCGGTGACGCCGCCCACGAGCTGCGCAGCCCGCTGACGGCGATCAAGACCCACCTGCAAGTGGCGCGCATGACCGACGGCGCGGCCCGGGATCAATCCCTGGCCCGGGCCGAAGAGGGCGCCGATCGCCTGCACCGAACCCTTGAACAACTGCTGTTGCTGGCGCGGGTCGAGGGCAGTCTGTCGTTCGATGACGGCGTGCAATGCAGCGCCGAGCAGGTGGCGAAACTGGCGATTCAGGACGCCGCCAGCGGGGATCGTCAGCGGATCAAGCTGCAGATGCCGAGCAAATTCTCCGCTGCACCGGTGCAAATGCCAGCAGTTTTGTCGATTGCGGCGTTGCGCAACCTGTTGGACAACGCCCTGCGTCATACCCCTGGCGAAGGAGCGGTGGAGCTGAGCCTGGAAACCACTGGCAGTTGCGTGCGCTTTTTGGTCCGCGACCACGGCCCGGGGATTGCGGAAGACGATCTGCAACACCTGACCCAACGCTTCTGGCGCAACGGCCAGAGCACCGGCTGCGGCCTGGGTCTGGCGATTGTTCAGGCAATCGTCCAGCGCTGCGGCTGTACGTTGCATTTCGACAGCCAACCTGATGGGTTGCGGGTTGAGTTGACCATGCCCTTGCAACCAATCTAACAACCACAACCGATCCCTGTAGGAGGTTCTGTGTTGCACATCAAATGTAACTCCTCTCCATTGGCATTCTAGCCGTCACCAGCGCTATCGTCCCCGGCAGCTTTTTCTCAATGGATTGAGGTAACAGCGCCATGGATGCACCCCTGTACATTTGCAAGGCAACCCCCGCCGACGCCGGCATCATCAGCCGGATCGTCGAGCGATCCATCCGCGTGGGTTGCGCGCTCGATCATCGCAACGATCCGCTCACCGTCGCCACCTGGACCCACAACAAAACCATCGAACACGTGCAGCCGTGGCTGACCGACGAGCGGTTGTACCTGAACATCGCCCTGTTGCAGGACAAACCGGTCGGCGTCGCGATGGCCGCAATTAGCGGCAAGGTCGCGTTTTGTTACGTGCAACCGGAATGGTTTCGTCGCGGGGCCGGGCAAGCGCTGGTGCGCGACCTCGAAGGCTGGTTGACCGATCAGGGGTTGCGCCAGGCACGACTCAACAGTACCCGCACCAGTGAAGCGTTTTACCGTCATCTGGGTTACCGGCCTTGCGCCGAAACCTTCGCCGTAGCCGGGCTCCACGCGATTCCCATGCACAAAGCGCTGCCACCCCCTTCATAGAAAGCTGATCGAGGGTCTAAATCCTCGGCGCCCTGATGCGTTTCCAGAACAGGAAAACCTTATTGAGGGGTCGAGAGATGTCAGTCGCTACCAGCCTTATGGAAGATCAGTCGGCCCGGATCACTCCGGCGCCGACCGAGACGCTTTATCAGTTCAACGAATCGCCGCTGCTGACCCGTCAGAACCAGCAGGAATCGAATGCCCGCAGCTACCCGCGACGCATTCCCCTGGCCCTCAAACGGGCCAAGGGCATTTATGTCGAAGACGTCGAAGGCCGCCGTTTCATCGACTGCCTGGCCGGTGCAGGGACGTTGGCCCTTGGGCACAACCATCCGGTGGTGATCGAAGCGATCCAGCAAGTGCTGACGGATGAATTGCCGTTGCACACCCTCGACCTGACCACCCCGGTCAAGGATCAGTTCGTTCAGGACCTGTTTGGTCTGCTGCCGCCGGCATTGGCCGCTGAAGCCAAGATCCAGTTCTGTGGCCCGACCGGCACCGACGCGGTGGAAGCCGCGCTGAAACTGGTGCGCACCGCCACCGGGCGCAGCACCGTGTTGTCGTTCCAGGGCGGTTATCACGGCATGAGCCAGGGCGCGCTGAGCCTGATGGGCAGTCTGGGGCCGAAAAAACCCTTGGGTGCCTTGCTCAGCAGCGGCGTGCAGTTCATGCCGTATCCCTACGATTACCGCTGTCCGTTCGGGCTCGGCGGCGCGCAAGGCGTGCAGGTCAACCTGAATTACCTGGAAAACCTGCTCAATGATCCCGAGGGTGGCGTGCAATTGCCAGCCGCGGTGATCGTTGAAGTGGTGCAGGGCGAGGGTGGGGTGATCCCGGCCGATCTCGACTGGCTGCGCGGCCTGCGGCGGATTACCGAAAAGGCCGGCGTGGCGCTGATCGTCGACGAGATTCAGAGCGGTTTTGCCCGCACCGGTAAGATGTTCGCCTTCGAACACGCCGGGATCATCCCGGATGTGGTGGTCATGTCCAAAGCCATCGGCGGCAGTTTGCCACTGGCAGTGGTGGTTTACCGTGACTGGCTCGACACCTGGCTGCCGGGCGCCCATGCCGGGACCTTCCGTGGCAATCAAATGGCGATGGCCGCAGGTTCTGCGGTGATGCGTTACCTGACCGAACACAAGGTCTGCGAGCACGCTGCCGCCATGGGCGAACGCTTGAGCGAACACCTGCGCATCCTGCAACGGGACTTCCCGCAACTGGGTGATATTCGCGGTCGTGGCTTGATGCTGGGTGTTGAGCTGGTCGATCCAACGGGCGAGCCGGATGCCTTGGGGCATCCACCGATCTTCGGTCGTCTGGCGCCGCTGGTGCAGCGTGAATGCCTCAAGCGCGGCTTGATTCTTGAACTGGGCGGCCGTCATGGCGGCGTGGTGCGTTTCCTGCCGCCGCTGGTGATCACTGCCGCAGAAATCGATCGGGTAGCCGAGATTTTCGGCCGGGCCATGGCTGCTGCCACCGCCAGCCTCTAAATTTTTCAGCCTCTGACACGTTCCTTCTACATGACGGCTGCGCACGCAGTGCAGCCCCCCCTACAGCGATGGAGAAACACCATGACTTCAGTATTCGACCGCGAGGACATCCTCTTTCAGGTCGTGGTCAACCACGAAGAGCAGTACTCGATCTGGCCCGACTACAAAGCCGTGCCAGCAGGCTGGCGCACCGTGGGCAAAAGCGGCCTGAAAAAGGAATGCCTGGCTTACATCGAAGAAACCTGGACTGACATGCGTCCGCTGAGCTTGCGCCAGAAAATGGAAGAACAGGCAGCTGTCGCTCACTGAGTCACAGCGCAAAAATAAGCCCGCTGAACCGATATTGGTCAGCGGGCTTTTTATTGGTGTTGATCTTAGGCCGATGGCTTGCCGCTCAACCCCTTGATCAGCAAATCCACATTCCCTTCCAGCTCAGCCACCGGATCCGCCGCATCCACACTCAACACCACCAACCGACTCCCGGCCTCGGCAATCACCGCTTTCACCGCCTCCGACGGCTGTCGATGATGAAACACCACCGCCACCTCATTGTCCTTGAGCGTCTCGCCCAATTGTTTGAGCGCTTCAGGTGTCCACTCGGCATCCGGCCGCGCATCGAGGCCAATCAGCTCCAGATTGAGGCCGCCAATCAGATAGCCAAAGTGATCACTCAGGCTCATCACGCTGAGGTTGTCGGCACTGGCCAGCCGCGCTTCGCTGTCGGCGCTGAACTTGAGCAAGCGCTGTTTGAGCGCCGCCAGGTTAGCCTCGATCTTCGGCTTGGCCTCGGGCGCCAGACGCACCAGGTCCGCCGCCATCACGTCCGCCATCCGCCCCATATTGTTGCTGGAAAACCACGGCTGACTGTTCAACCCATCAACCTTGTTGCCAGGCTGCACGGCGATGCCGGGCAGGGCGCCGTCCACCGGGCGGGCGGCGTCGACCTCGACGATGCGGATGTTGCTACGCCGGGAAATCGGGTATAGCGGATCATCCGCCCACAGCGAACGCAGACCAATCACCGCATCGGCGTCGGTCGCCAGTTTGGCCAGCGCCGGAGCGCCACGACCTGTGAAGTACGCGGTCTGCCGGCTACCGGGCAGGTTCGCCGGCGCGGCACGTTCAAGGTTGACGTCGGTGCCTTTGAGCAAGACTTCGCCCAGACCATAAGTGATCGGCAAGGACGCCAGCACGCGCAGCGGTTTGGCGCTGTCAGCTGCAAAGGTTGTGTTGACCAGTCCGCACAGGGCTGCGGCCAGGGTCAGTTGACGCAGAGAGAAGGACATTTATCCGAGATTCCCTTTCAGGCTGGGGACAACGCCACGCGCAATGGCGGCGAGAGCGAAGGCGATACCGGCCACCAGAATGATCGCGGCGCCGGACGGGATAGGCAGGTCGAATACAATCGGCGCGAGAATCCCGCACAGCGTGCTGACCGTGGCGATCAGCACCGAACACCAGAAGAAGCCCTTCAGCGACTGACTCAGCAATCGCGCCGCCGCTGCCGGAATCACCAACAGGGCACCGACCAGAATCGCGCCGATGACTTTCACCGCCGCCACGGTGATCAGGGTCACCAGAATCACAAACAGATAATCCAGCGTCTTCACCGCCACACCACGGACCGCCGCCAGTTGCGGATTGAAACTGGCCAGCATGATGCGGTTGTACAGCGGCAAGGCCAGCGCCATGACCAGCGAACCGACGATGGCCAACACCAGCAGGTCATTGCCGTTGACGGTCAGTACCGAACCGAACAACACGTTTTCGAGGATGTGCACGTTGATCTTGCCCGCCAGAATCAGCAGCAGACTGGCACCCAGCGCCAACGACACCGACAGAAACACACCGATCAACGTATCCGGCGCCAGACCCGTGCGGTTGCGCAGGTAGTTCAGCAAAACGCCGAACAACAAGCAGTAGCCGAACAGGCTGCCGTAAGGCCCGGTGTACGGTTCGCCCAGCAGAATGCCGATGGCCACGCCGGTCAGCGCCGCGTGGCCCACCGCTTCGGAGAAAAACGCGAAACGCTTGACCACCACCAACGTACCCAAACCGCCCAGCACCGGGCCGATCAGCAAACCGGCGAGCAACGCATTGACCACAAATCCATAGGCCAGCGCCTCAGGCAGATAACCTGACGAGGCCCAACCCTGGACCATCAAACGAAAGGCTTCGTAACTCATCAGGCAGCGCTCCGTGGATGGGTCGAGAACAGGGTCAGCAGGCGTTCCGGGGTCAGCGCCTGTTTCGGCGTGGCATCGAACAGCACCCGGCGATTGAGCCCGGTGACGCGATCCGCCAGACGACCCACGGCTTCCAGATGATGCTCGATCCACAGCACGGTGATGCCGCTCTGGCGCCAGTCGCCAAGCAGCCGTTCGAACACCTGAATTCCCGCCTCATCCAAAGCTGACATCGGTTCATCCAACACCAGCAACTGCGGCGCCGGAATCAACCCTTGAGCCAGCAACACACGCTGACGCTCACCGCCGGACAACGCGCCCATGCGCCGCTTGCGTTTGTCCTGCATGCCGACCCGTTCCAGGGCTTCGCCAATCGCTGCGGCGTAGTGCTTGCTCAAACCGAGAAACGCCGGACGCCGCTGGCACATCGCGGCCATGAAATCGTCGACGGTCATCGGCAAACCCCGATCGAATTCCAGGGCTTGAGGCACGTAGCCGATGGTTCCGGGTGGGCCGGGCCATTGCAGACTCAGGCGACCCTGATGCGGCATCTGCCCGAGCAAGGTCTTGATCAGCGAACTCTTGCCGCCACCGTTGGGACCGACCAGCGCATGCACGCTGCCGGGCTGGACCTGAAAAGTGACGTTGTCGAGGATCGTCGTGCGGCCGAGGGTCAGGCTGACCTCCGCAAAATCCAAGGTCGGCCCCGAAACCTGTGGGAGCGGGCTTGCTCGCGAAAGCGGTGGGTCAGTCAACGTTGAGGTCGACTGACACTCCCTCTTCGCGAGCAAGCCCGCTCCCACAGGGGATTCGCTGATGGTTTCTTTAGCGGTCATTTGCCGGACTCCTGAATCGCCCGGACCACGGTGTTGAGGTTGCCGGTCATTTCCTTTTCATACTTGTCGGCGGTGTACTCACCATAGGAAATGTGCGACAGCGGGTACAGCTTCACCCCGGATTCACGCTGAATGGTCTCGACGTAGGTGGACGGGAAATCCATCTCCGAGAAGATCACTTTCACGTCCAGTTCCCGCAGTTGATCGATGGTCTTTTTCAGCTGGCTCGGGCTCGGTTCGATGCCGTGGGCCGGTTCGACTACGGCCGTCACTTCCAGGCCGAATTCACGCAGCAAATAGTCGTACGCCGCGTGAACCGTGGCCACTCGCAGTTCGGCGTTCGGTGCCTGGGTCAGTTTCGCCAGGGCATCAGCGCGCATCTGCCGCAGGCGTTTGCCGTAGGCGCGGGCGTTCTGGGTGTAGGTCTTGGCATTGGCCGGGTCGAGCTTGCCCAGTTCCCGGGCGATGTTGTTGACCTGGGCAATCGAGGCGCTGATCGACAGGAACGTGTGCGGGTTTACGACCTTGCCGGCGCCACGAGCGGCGACGCCGGTAGCGGCCAGCAACGGCACGTTTTCGTTGGCTTCGATCACTGGGACGTTTGGGGTTTCGCTGGCGGCGATCATGCGGTCGGCGAAGTCGTCATGGCCGACACCGTTCAGCACGACCACGTCCAGACCGCTGATGCGCTTGATGTCTTCGGCGCGCGGCTCGTAGGCATGCGGGTTGAAACCGGCCGGAATCAGCGGCACCACCTCGGCCTTGTCACCGACGATGTTCGCCACGTAACTGTAATAAGGGTGCAGGGTGATGCCGATGCGCAGGCGCTTGGCCTCGTCAGCACTGGCCAGCGGGGTCAGCAGACAAGCCAGTAAGCCGACCAACATCAGGCGCAAGAAAGAATGTTGAGATGAAATAGGCATGGGAAAGCGGTCTTCTCTCGGGTGAAGGCGAGGGTTCAGTGCCGGTGCTGGCGGGTCACGCCGGCATCGAATTGCGCGACGATCTGCTGCCAGCCGGCGCTTTCCAGCGCGGCGTCGGTGAGGTTGGTCGGGGCCGCGAGGGCGTTGCCGCGGTTGAGCCAGACGTCCGGCGCATCGTCGTCAGCGGTCAAACGCATCAGAAACGAACCCGCCACGGTGGGCGTCTGGCTCTGGCCGAAGTAAGCCTTGGCGTCGAGCAATTGCCAGGCATGACCGCCACGGCTGACGGAACTGGCGTCCTGGGCGAACGGTGCAAAACCTTCATCGGCGAGGGCGGCGGGGGCGGGTAGCGCCTGTTGCTCCTGACGCAGCAGATGAATTTCGTCGAGCGTCACCCGCAGGTCGGCGTAGATGCCTTGCTCGGACGCGCTCAAGTCACGGCGGGCATCCAGTTGATGGCTGCCAACGCTGCTGACTTCCTGAGACTCACCGCGCCACGCGACCACCGAGCCGGCAACCGCGAGGATCATCAGGCACAACAGCAGCACGTAAAGGGTTTCATGGCCGGCACCGGCCGGGCGGACGATTTGCGTAGTCGGCGTACTCATGGGGCTTCGATGTCGGCTTGGTCGATCTCGACGACGTGACCGGGACCTGCGTCGAACAGCACGTAGAACTCGGCGCCGGGCTTCTTGAAGGTCAGGGTTGAATCGGCGCCGAGCTTGCCCGGCACCAGGATGGTTTCGTCGTAACCGATCACGTCCAGGGTCACCCCCGGCGCGCCGCTGCCGTCGGAGAAACCGCCGGTGCATTTGATCTGCTCGGCGTCGATGGCTTTGCATTCGCACATCGGGTTGTGGGCCAGGGCGCTGGCGCTGAAACCGGCGCAGAGCACCAGCAGCGTGGCGCTTAGAGGACGTAGAACGTTGATCATGGTTTACCTCCTTGTTGGTTCAGCCAGGCGAGGGTGGCCGGGGATGCCTGGCTCAGGGGGACGGAGGCCTGATGCATGGCGCCATCCCAGCCTTCCATGGTGATCCACAGTTCGGCGTCGGCTTTGGTCTTCTCGGGGATCGGCAACATCGCGCCCATGCGGTACGGCGTGCCGAAGAAAATCACCCCGGCAGCGCGCAGGCTGCGCGGTTTGCCAATGCGCAGGTACGTCGCCTTGACCTGATCGCGGCAGGCGTCACACAGCGCCGCGTTGAAGCTTTTCATATGGCCGGCCGGACCATCGAGCGTCGGTGCTTCGTTGCGCAACTCGGCCAGACGCAGGCTCCAGGGGCCCACCTGAACCTCACCGATCTCCCGCTCGCCCAGGCCGGTGTCACCGCGAAACAGCGCAGCGTCGGCGAAATACTTGGGCATAAAACCCAGCGGCACCAGCAACAGCAGAACGTTGATGTGGAAGCGCCATTTGTGCCAGAAACGGCTCAGTTTTGAAGCCGGTTTATCAGCGATGAACAGGCTCATTGGCTGACCTCCGTGGTTTCACGGTTGTTGGCCGCAGCGGTCTGACTGCGCGGGCGTTTATGGCTGCGCTTGAAGGCGTTGGCCGTGGCCAGGGCGGTGCGCTTGGTCCAGATCAACAGGCCGCTGAGGACCATCATGCTGAGGATCAGACCGAAGAAGAACCAGATCAGCTTGATCCAGATGCCGCCGAAATCCCCGGTGTGCAGAGGACGCATGGATTCGGTCACCAGCTCCAGGCCGGAACGGTCCGACAACAGGCGGGTGGCGGCGATGTCGCCGGTGTACGGGTTGATATCGGCGGTCTGGAACATCAGCGGATACCAACTGCGTCCGCCCACCGAGAGGTAGCTATAGGCATTGGCGGGCAGGCTGACGAAGCTGTCGTCCAGTCCGGGAATACGTTCCTTGGCTTCGCGGATTGCTGTTTCCAGGCTGATCATCGGCGCCGGCGAACCGTCGGCAGTCAGCGGGACACTTTCACGCGGAACCACGGCAGCCACCGGCGCGGTAGAAATCGAAATCTGGTTATCGAACATGAACGCCTGAATCAGAAACCAGGTGCTGGTGATGGAAATCACCGCGATAAACCAGATCGACCAGATGCCGCTGAGGCGGTGAAAGTCGCCCCAAAAAATTCGTGCACCGTGACGAATGCGCAACGTCGGGCGCAAGAAACCTTTCCAGAAACGCTTGTAGACCACCAGCCCGGTGACCAACGAAGCCAGCAGCGGCAAGCTCAGGAGTGACACCAGGTACCAGCCCCAGCTGTAACCGTTGGTGAACGGCACCAGCCACCAGCCATGCAGGGCGCGGGTAAACGCCTTGAAATTGAATTGCGGGGCAGTGCCCTGAATCACGCCGCTGTAGGGATTGACGTAAACCGTCACGGAGCGACCGTCGGGATAGGTGACGTCCACATCGAGGGCGAAGTGCGATTCATCGGGTCGGCTGATGGCCTCAACCAGAGTGTTGGGCTCAGCCTTCTTGATGGCGGCGATGATCTGGTCATAACTGAGCAGCGGCGCATCGTCCGAAGGTTGGCTGGCGCGCATTTGCGGGTTGGCCAGCCAGACGATTTCCTGGCTGACCACCGCCAGGGTGCCGGTCACGCAGACGATCAGTACGAAAAACCAGATCGGCAATGCCAGCCAGCTATGGACCAGAAACCAGAGTTTTGAACGGGATTTCTTCGACATGATTAAAGGTCTTGTTTCGATGAGCGGGCCTCTGCTGCGGGCTTCCCAGCGATGAGGTCCATGAAAGGCCAGGCCGTGGCTTTTGCCTACGCGGGCCGACTGCATCTAAATAAGACGGATGAGCATCGAAAATCCCGAAGGGGGATATGAAAGAAAATGTTTCGTGTTCCGGTAAGCACATAACCCTGTGGGAGCGGGCTTGCTCGCGAAGGCGTCGTGTCAATCGACATCAGTTTGACTGACACACCGCTTTCGCGAGCAAGTCGAATCGTCGCACCGCCGCTCCCACAGTGGATCGGTGTTGAACATTAATTCTGCGTACACAGCCGATCCCCTGTGGGAACGATCATTGGGTTCAACCCTGGCTGAACATCTCCTTCGCCCGCTGCTCGATCTGCTCCTGAGTCAGATCTTCCTTGCGCGTGGCCAGAAACCACAGATGCCCGTAGGGATCCTTCAAGGTCCCCGAGCGGTCGCCATAAAACTGATCCTTGACCTCGGACACCACTGTGCCGCCAGCCGCAATCGCCTGTTTATAAGACTTGTCCACATCATTCACATACAGATGCAGCCCCACGGACGGCGACTTGTCCGGATTGCTCAATGGACCCTGATCGCAAGGCGTGCCGAGCATGATTGGGCAATCGCCGATGCGCAGTTCGGCGTGGCCGATGCCGCCATCGGGCATGGACAGGCGCATGACTTCGGTGGCGCCAAAGGCTTTCTTGTAGAACTCGATGGCTTCGGCCGCTTTTTGAATGCCCAGATACGGGGTGATGCTGTGATAACCCTCTGGAATGGGTTTGACGCTCATGGCTGTTCTCCCTGTTTTTGTTGTCAGTCGAGAAAGATCCTGTGCCGTTTTCCGGCCGAGTAACTATAGGTCAGCCTCTTTTCTGCAACCGAGTGTCCGACGAGCAGCAGTGCCACTGTTCAGCCATCAACAGCGAAGCAGCAGATTGCTCTTGCTCGTTATCTTGAGGTCGCGAAAGTACCGCTGAACTCCCCGAAAACATTGGCTCGGACGGTCAGGCACAGAAGCTGCAATGCCCTCTGGTAAACATTGGTACCGAGAGACTTGTATGCCTGAATCTGCCGTTTATCCGATCAACCCGCCGGCCGCCCATCGGATCGCCAACGAAGCCGAAGCCTTGCGCGTCGCCGAACGCATTGCCGCGGTGTTGCTGGAGCAAGACGCCGAGCGCGATCGCACCCGCCAAGTGCCCGCCGAGATCGTCGATCTGTATTCCAACAGCGGCTTGTGGGGCATCAGCGTGCCGAAAGAGTTCGGCGGCGCGCAGGTGTCCTATGCGGTGCTGGCGCAGGTCATTGCGATCATCTCGGCGGCCGATCCGTCCCTGGGGCAAATCCCGCAAAATCACTATTGCCTGCTAGAAGACATTCGCTTGCAAGGCACACCTGAACAGCAAGCGCACTTCTTCGGTCTGGCGCTGCAAGGTCACCGCTTTGCCAATGCCTTGTCGGAAACCGGCGGCAAGAACGTGCAGGACATTCAGGCGACCCTCCGCCGTTTCGGTGACGGCCATGTGATCAACGGCCGCAAGGGTTGTTGCACCGGTTCGCTCTACGCCCACTGGCTGGCGGTGCTGGCGCTGGATGAAGAGCAGAAGGGCCAGTTGGCCTTCGTCGAGCGTGGCACCAAAGGGTTGGTGATCGTCGACGACTGGGACAGCATCGGTCAGCGCACCACCTCCAGCGGCACGGTGCTGGCTGAGGACCTGCACGTCTCGGCGTTCAATCTGTTCCCGACGTATCGCTCTTATGAAACACCCACCCTGGCAGGACCGTTCGCGCAGTTGACCACCGCCGCCATTGACGCCGGCATCGCCCGCGCGGCCCTGCGCGACACCATCACATTCGTTCAGCAATTCGCCCGGCCGTGGATCGATGCGGGTGTGGAAAAGGCCAGCGAAGATCCGCTGACCATCATTCAGGTCGGCGGCCTGGAGATTCGTCTGGAAGCGGCCGAAGCCTTGCTGGAACGCGCCGGTTGGGCGCTGGATGCCGCACGTTCGGCACCTGATGAAGACAACGTCGCGCAAGCTTCATTGGCCGTCGCCAAAGCCAAAGTGCTGACCACCGAAATCGCCATCGAGGCCAGCAACAAACTCTTCGAACTCGGCGGCACCCGCTCGACCCTGAGGAAACACAACTTCGACCGCCACTGGCGCAACGCCCGGGTCCATACCCTGCACGACCCAGTGCGCTGGAAGTACCACGTGGTCGGCAACTGGTTGCTCAATGGCGTCAAACCACCGCGCCACGACTGGTCGTGACCATGGCTGAGTGGCTGAAAAATATCTATTGGGCCGACATTGCCCAAGCCTGCCTCGACACCCTGAGCATGCTCGGTGCCGCCCTCGGTTTTACCGTGCTGCTGGGCCTGCCGCTGGGTGTGGTGCTGTTCCTCACCGGCAAGCGCCAATTGCATGAAGCGGTCGGTGTTTATCGGGTGCTGTCGGTGATCGTGAACATGCTGCGTTCGCTGCCGTTCATCATTTTGCTGATCGTGCTGATTCCCCTGACCACGTTGTTGGTCGGCACTTCACTTGGTGTGCCGGGGACTATCCCGCCGCTGGTCGTCGGTTGCACGCCGTTCTTCGCGCGCCTGGTTGAAACTGCCTTGCGCGAAGTCGATCGCGGGGTCGTGGAAGCGACTCAGGCCATGGGCGCCAACACGTGGCAGATCATCCGCCATACCTTGTTGCCCGAAGCACGGGGAGGGTTGCTGGCGGCGGTCACGGTGACCGCGATTGTGCTGGTGGATTACACGGCAATGGCCGGGGTGATCGGTGGCGGCGGTCTTGGCGACCTGGCGATCCGCTACGGCTATCAGCGTTTTCAGACCGACGTAATGGTGGTCACCGTGGTGCTTCTGCTGATCCTGGTCCAGGCCCTGCAAATGACCGGCGACCGACTGGTGGCGCGCTACAGCCGACGATAAAAACTCGATCTAACCCTTAAAAATCGGCCCAACGTCCACCCCACGACGGCCACTCAATCTGCCTAGGAGCACAGCATGAAAAAGACCCTGGCCATTCTGGCTGCCGTCCTGTCGTTCAACGCTCACGCCAACGAAAAACTCATCGTCGGCGCCACTCCGGTGCCGCACGCGGAAATCCTTGAATTCGTCAAACCGACCCTGGCCAAGGAAGGCGTGGACCTGGACATCAAGGTTTTCACCGACTTTATCCAGCCCAACCAGCAATTGGCCCTGAAGAACCTCGACGCCAACTATTACCAGTACCGGCCATTTCTCGATGACTTCAACAAAACCCGCCATACCGATCTGGTGCCGGTGGTCGGTGTGCACATCGAACCGTTTGGCGCGTACTCGACCAAAATCAAAAACATCGCCGAATTGAAGGATGGCGCCACGGTGTCGATCCCCAATGATCCGGTGAACACTGGTCGCGCGTTGGTTTTGTTACACGAAGCTGGCCTGATCAAACTCAAGGACCCGAGCAACACCCTGGCCACTCAGCGCGACATCATCGAAAACACCAAGCACCTGAAAATTCGTGAACTGGAAGGTGCGCTGCTGGCACGTTCGGTGAGCCAGGTGGACCTGGCGTTTGTCTTCGCCAACTACGCACTGGAAGCGGGGATTGATACCAACAGCGCGTTGATTGTCGAGAAGGGCAAGAGTCTGTACATCGAGTTTCTGGTCGCGCGTCCGGACAACATCAATGATCCAGGCTTGCAGAAACTGGCCAAGGCGTTGAATTCCGATGAGGTTCGGCAGTTCATTTTGACCCGCTACAAAGGACAGATTGCGCCAGGGTTCTAAGCGAATTAATTGTGGCGAGGGAGCTTGCTCCCGGTGGGCTGCGAAGCAGCCCAAAACCGGAAAATGCGGTGCTTCAGACAGACCGTGCGAGCCGGGTTTACGACTGCTGCGCAGCCGAGCGGGAGCAAGCTCCCTCGCCACAGGAGTGCGATCAACTCGACTCCAGCAGCTGCGCCCCCTGGAACGCAGCCATGACAACAAGCTGCACTGCAATCTGGTGGGTTAGATCGATAACTGCATGACACGCTCGCCCTGGAGATTTTCCGTGGGCCGGCGTTTGTTCACCGCCAGTTCGCCGATCTTGATCAGTCGCGTGCGCGTTACGTTGCGGCTCAGCCCCAGCAAAGCAGCGGTGTGCACCTGGTTGTAATGGCTGAATCGATAGGCCGCCCGCAGTAAAGCGTCTTCGACTTTCTCATGCAGCGCTCCAGCCTGTTCTTCGAAGAGCTTTTGAAAGGCCCGATCGAGCAGCGCTTCCGGTGAGTCGTCGACGTTGTTGTGGTAATCATCCTGACGCTCGATGCGCATGTTCGACAGGCGCAGGTCGTCGCGTTCGATCACGCCGTTTCGGCAGATCAGCAGGGTGTGGTGAATGACGTTTTCCAGCTCGCGGATGTTGCCCGGCCAGCTGTAGCTGCGCAGTTTCAGTTCGGCGTCTTTGCTGATGGTGATGGTGCCGTAGCCGAGACGCTGGCTGTAGGCTTCGACGAAGTGTCGGGTCAGCGGCAGGATGTCGCCGGGGCGGTCGCGCAGCGGGCTCAACTCCAGGCTGACCACGTCGAGGCGGTAGTACAAATCCTCACGGAAATGCCCGGCGTTGATGGCTTTCTCCAGTTGCACGTTGGTCGCGGCCAGCACCCGCACGTTGATGGGGATGCTCTTGCGCGAACCCAGTCGCACCACTTCGCGCTCCTGCAACACTCGCAACAACTTGACCTGAATCGCCATCGGCAAATCGCCGATTTCATCGAGGAACAACGTGCCGCCGTCGGCCTCTTCGAACCATCCGGCCTTGGCGCTCAACGCACCGGTAAAGGCGCCTTTTTCATGGCCGAACAACTCGGCCTCCACCAGGGATTCGGAGAACGCGCCGCAGTTCACCGCCACGAATGGCCGGTTGCGCCGGGCGCTGAGGTTGTGGATATGCCGCGCCACCAGCTCCTTGCCGGTGCCGGTTTCGCCGATGATCAGCACGCTGGCTTCACTCGGTGCGACTTGTTGAATGTGGGCGAGCAAGGCCTGGGATTTAGGGTCTTCGAACACCTGCGCCGTGGCACGAATTGAGGTGGCCAGGGCGGGCGAGGGCGGTAAGGTCAGCAGTTGCATGGGCAGGCTCCATGAGTAGAAGGCTATGAATAGAAAGTCGGAATCGGCAGGGACTGGTTGAGCGCCCAGTCACCGAGTTCATGGAGTTTGTAATCCACCGGGTCGTGCAGTGTTTGCGTGCGCAAGTTACGCCAGTGGCGATCCAGTCGCAGTGACGCATGGGTTGAACGGGCGCCGGTCACTTCGAACAACCGGCTACAGAGTTCCAGACCGTTGCGGGTGGCAGCGACCTTGGCCGTGGCGATGGCGTTAGCCAGGTGTCCACGTTCTTCGGCGCTGAGGTTCGGGCCTTTGGCCCAGGCCTTGTCGAGCAACCCGGCAGCGCGCTCCACCAGCAGTCGAACACTTTCGAGGGCGACCCAGAATTCGCCGTAGTGGCCGAGTACATAAGGATCCTGGCGCACATCCTGAGCACTGGATTTGTGCCACGGACGGGTCTCGGTGAGGGTGTATTGTCGCGCCTCTTCGAAGGCACCTTCGGCGATGCCGAGGAACATGTGGGTGAAGGTCAGCTGGGCAATCAACGGCCGCAGGCAGGCGAATGGCGTACTCAACGGACCCGGATCGAGGAGCAATTCCGACTCTTCGACCCGTACCCGTTCGAACGTCGCGCTACCGCTGTCGGTCTGGCGCTGGCCCATGTTGTTCCAGTCGTTATGCAAGGTGATGCCGCTGCGACCGCTGGGAATCGCGGCGATCAACAGCTTGCCGCCAGCGCTTTCATCCACCGCCGAGGCGATCAGCATTTCCGAATCGCTGGCGCCGGAGCAGAAACTTTTCTTGCCGGAAAACTCACGCCAGCCACCAAGGTTTTTCACCACGGTGCGGGTGTCCAGCGGATTGAGGGCGTTGCCCCAGAACCAGTTCTTGCGCGCGGTCTGTTCGAACCATGGCTGCCACTGCTCGGACCGGGCGAACAAGCGCACGGTGGCGAGCATCAGGTGATGGAAGCCGAAGACATGGGCAATCGAACTGTCGACCTTGGCGAACTCACGCACGATGCTCAGGGTGTCACTCCAGCTGGCGCCGTGGCCGCCGTATTGGGTGGGAATGCTTAACGCGAGCAGACCGCTGTGGCGCAAGGCATCACGTTCGGCTTTGGGCGTACCGCCACGTTCATCGCGCTCGACAGCGGTCAGGGCAAACTCGGCGGCCAACAGACGGGCGGTTTGCAAGGGGGACAACAGGGCGCTTTGTGGTTTGGCCGTCACGCAGATAATCCTTATTGAAATCGACACAGATCCCCTGTGGGAGCGGGCTTGCTCGCGAAGGCGTCCGTACCGTCAACATTGATGTTGAATGTTATGGCCTCTTCGCGAGCAAGCCCGCTCCCACAGGGATTGCCTGGTCAGGCCGTGGCTTTTGTAGGCAGCACATCATTGGCGATCATTTCGCCAAACGGCCCGGTGAGATTAGTGACGCCGCGCCCCGCAAGGCTGGCATACGGCTCAGGCAATAGCGGGAATACCAGTTCGGCAAAACGATAAGCCTCTTCGAGGTGCGGATAGCCGGAGAAGATGAAGCTCTCGATCCCCAGGTCCGCGTACTCCTTGATTCGCGCCGCCACTTGCTGCGGATCGCCCACCAACGCCGTCCCGGCACCGCCACGCACCAGACCGACACCGGCCCAGAGGTTGGGGGATATTTCCAGGTTGTCACGACGCCCGTCATGCAGCGCGGCCATGCGCCGCTGACCTTCGGAATCGAAACGCGAGAACGACTTCTGCGCGGCCGCGATGGTCTCGTCGCTGATGTGCTCGATGAGTTTATCCGCGGCTTTCCAAGCCTCTTCGGCGGTCTCGCGAACGATCACGTGCAAGCGAATCCCGAACTTCACCGTGCGACCGTTTCGCGTGGCACGCTCACGCACATCGGCCAGTTTTTCCGCCACGGCGGCGGGTGGTTCGCCCCAGGTCAGGTAGACATCAACCTGCTCGGCGGCCAGTTCATGGGCGGCTTCGGAAGAGCCTCCGAAGTACAGCGGTGGATAGGGTTTCTGCACCGGCGGATACAGCGCCTTGGCGTTCTGCACTTGCAGGTGTTTGCCTTCGAAATCCACCGATTCGCCTTGCAGCACCCGACGCCAGATTTTCAGGAATTCGTCGGTCACTTCGTAGCGTTCGCTGTGATCGAGGAAGATGCCGTCGCCACGGTTTTCATCCGGGTCACCGCCGGTGACCACGTTGATCAGCAAGCGGCCATTGGACAGTCGATCCAGTGTTGCGGCCATGCGCGCCGAGACCGTCGGCGAGATGATCCCCGGCCGAATCGCCACCAGGTAACGCAGGCGTTCGGTCAGCGGCACCAGTGCCGAAGCAATCACCCACGAATCCTCGCAGGAGCGCCCGGTGGGAATCAGTACACCGTGGTAGCCGAGGCTGTCGGCCGCCTGAGCCACTTGTTTCAGGTAGTTGAGTGTCACCGGGCGAGCGCCCTGAGTGGTGCCCAGGTAATGGCCGTCGCCGTGAGTCGGCAGAAACCAGAAAACATCCATGAAGAAATCCTTAAGCGATTTTCAGCAGATTTTTTGGGTGCACGCCAAACAACGGCGCGGCGCGTTCTGCAGCAAGACGAATGCGGGCCTTCAAGGGCTCACTGGTTATTTGGTAATTGGAGAAGTCGGCTTCGGTGGCGTAGACGCCAATTGGCAAGGTCAATGCCTGGAAGAAACTGAACAGCGGCCGCAACTGGTGATCGAGGACCAGCGCATGGCGTTCGCTGCCACCGGTGGCGGCCAGCAATACCGGCGTGTCGATCAGCGCGTTGAGGTCGATCAGGTCGAACAGATGCTTGAGCAATCCAGGGTAGGAACCGCGATAAACCGGCGCGGCGACGATCAGCAGGTCGGCGTTCTCGATCGCTTTCAGCTCGGCTTCGATCTCGGCGCTCAACTCCTGACGGGACAGCGCGGCACCCAACGGTCGGGCGATGTCACCCAGTTCAATCAGCTTGCTTTCAATCGGCAATTGCTCGGCCAGTTGCGCCAACAGCGCCTGGGTCAGCACCAACGTGCGGGACGGACGCCAGGTACCGCCGGAGAGGGCAACGACTTTCAATGGGCGCGACATGATCAGTTCCTTTTTAAACAGTTGCTCAGGGAGCAGTGAGTAGTCACTGACAGAGAGCAAGAGCTGTACCAATCCCTCGGAGCCCCGATTTACGGGGCTTTCAGCGCGTTGGCCGGGAGACACTGTACGAATGGCAGAGCTGTTTGTTGAATGACTGTTGCGTGGCAAACAGTTGCTTGGGCAACAGTGCGTGAAGCGATAACAGTTGTTATAAAGGCTCAGTGTTATTCCGTAAAATACCATAAATTAATATTTATAGATCGTTTGGAGATATAAGGCGGTCTACTTGAGCGGCATTAGGCAAAGTCGATAGCCACTATCGAGAGCGTTGATTTCTGCTGATCGGATGCCCGGCGTAGCCTGTGTTCATTGCCCGAACCCAGATACACCAGGACGCTCACCATGAAACCTCTAATCGCTACTTTCTTGTTGCTTGCGGTCTCCGTGCTCGCCGGATGTGCCAGCCATGTTTCCCCGGAATTACGGCCCTACACCGCTGAAGAAACCAAGGAACTGGCACTTGAGGCGTTGAATCGTCGCGGACTGTCTTTCGACGAATACCACGCGAAAAAAGCCGAATTGCTTGGCCAGCCGCAAAAGTCGTTCAGTTTCGACAAACAAGGCGAGATGAACGCCGAACGTGCTGTACAGCTTCACGGTCGTCCTAGCTGATCGAAAACTGTACCGCTCGAAGTTTCACGCAACTGTCCGTGGGTTTCCCTGAAGTCCTGCGATAGGGTCAACACCTGACTGACCCCAATGGACTGCCACCCATGACGCTCTCGCTCGATCTGCTGCTGGGCTTCGCCCTGTTTGCGCTTGTCACTTCGATTACTCCCGGCCCCAATAACACCATGTTGCTGGCATCGGGCGTGAACTTCGGCTTTAACCGCACCATCCCGCACATGCTTGGCATCACCTGCGGCTTCTTCGTACTCGTCGTGGCGGTAGGTTTCGGCTTGGGCGCAGTGTTTCAAACCTATCCATTGCTCTACAGCGTGCTGCGTTATGTTGGCGCGGCGTATTTGTTGTATCTGGCGTGGAAAATCGCCCATTCGGGACCGGTTTCCGAGAGTGAAAAGGGCGATAGCAAGCCGATCAGCTATTTGGGCGCCGCAGCGTTCCAGTGGGTCAATCCCAAGGCCTGGATTATGGCCATCGGTGCCATCAGCACCTACACGCCAATGCAGGGTTATTTCACCAACGTGATCGTGATTGCGGCCGTGTTCGCCTTGATCAACCTGCCGAGCGTCAGCGTCTGGGCAGGCTGTGGCACGTTGTTGCGCAACGTGCTGAAAGATCGTCGCTGGTTGCGTCTGTTCAACTGGGGCATGGCCTTGCTGCTGGTGGCTTCGCTGTATCCGTTGTTACTCGAAAGCTTTAGCTGACGCATTGCTTCAACCGGTCGCCCGATGCCTGTTAAGCTCGACTTCAGGAGCGTTCCTACGCACTTTTAAATGAAGTTGTTCTTCTTTAACGGCCTCCGATCAGGTATTTCTAACGCTCTGAACGATCGGCGCAGCTCACGAGGCTGCGCTTTGACGTTTCAGTGACGAGCCTCCTGATCCCGGAACATGCTCTGCGAGTCTTCTATGAATAAACGTCCTCTGTATTTCGACTACGCCGCCACCACGCCGGTGGATGAGCGAGTCATCAAAGTCATGGTCGAGTGTCTGGGCTTTACCGGCAACTTCGGCAATCCGGCGTCCAGCTCCCATGCGTTCGGTCAACAGGCCCGGCAATCGGTCGAGCAGGCGCGGCGTCAGGTCGCCGAACTGGTCGGCGCCCAGGCGGACCAGATCGTCTGGACCTCGGGCGCCACTGAATCCAACAATCTCGCGCTCAAGGGCGTGGCCCAGGCTCGCGGCGTTTCTGGCGGCCACATCATCACCAGCCAGATCGAACACAAAGCGATTCTCGACACCGCAAAGCAGTTGCAGGACGCCGGTGTTGCGGTGACTTACCTGGTGCCTGACGCCGAGGGTCTGATTACCCCGCAAGCGGTCAGCGAAGCGATGCGCGAAGACACCTTTCTGGTGTCGCTGATGCTGGTCAACAACGAGCTGGGCACGGTCAACGACATCTCGGCCATCGGCGAAATCGTACGTGCTCGCGATGCGTTGTTCCATGTCGACGCGGCTCAAGGTGCAGGCAAAGTGGCGATCGATCTGGCCCGGTTGCCAGTGGATCTGATGTCATTTTCCGCCCACAAGATTTACGGCCCCAAAGGCATCGGCGCACTGTACGTCGGGCCGCGCGCGCAGCAGCGTTTGCAGGCGCAGATTCACGGCGGCGGTCACGAGGGCGGTTTGCGTTCCGGCACCCTGGCGACTCACCAAATCGCTGGCATGGGTGTGGCGTTCTCGTTGGCGGCCGCCTCGTTCGATGAAGAGAAAGCCACGATCGTCCGGTTGCGTGAGCGCTTGCTCGAACAGCTGCTGAGTATTCCCGGCGTTCGCCTCAATGGCAGTCCGACCCAGCGCATCCCTCATACCTTGAGCCTGACCTTTAGCGAAGGCGAGTTCAATTCCGCGGCCTTGAGCACCTCGATCGCATTTTCCGCGACCTCGGCCTGCAACTCCGCCAGCAATGCGCCCTCCCATGTGCTGCTGGCCCTGGGGCATGACGCCCGCTCGGCGAGTCGCACCATTCGCTTGAGTCTCGGCCGGTTCACCACCGAGCAAGACATCGACCAAGCGGTACACCTGATTAAAGCGGCCTGCGCCAGTGCTCCGGCATTTTGGCAATAAGGTCTGAAAGTGCCGGCGTTGATCGGCACTCAACAATAATGATGAAGTGATTAGCAGGAGACATGATGAGTACGCAGCCTTCGACCAATGGATCGGTGCCCCAACGCCTGGCGCAAACCCGCGAACTGATGAGCCGGGAGGGCATTCATGCTCTGCTGGTGCCGTCGGCCGACCCACATCTTTCTGAATACCTGCCGGGTTACTGGCAAGGGCGGCAATGGTTGTCGGGCTTCCATGGCTCGGTCGGCACGCTGATCGTTACGCCGGACTTTGCCGGTGTCTGGGCCGATAGCCGTTATTGGGAACAAGCGACCAAGGAACTCAAGGGCAGCGGCATCGAACTGGTCAAGCTGCAACCGGGTCAGCCCGGCCCGCTGGACTGGCTGGCCGAGCAAACCCCTGAAGGCGGCGTCGTCGCGGTAGATGGTGCGGTAATGGCCGTGGCTTCTGCGCGTACGTTGGGCGGCAAGCTCGAAGAACGCGGCGCACGTCTGCGCACTGACATCGATGTGTTGAGCGAAGTCTGGAGCGACCGTCCGACGCTGCCGAATGAACCGATCTATCAACACCTGCCGCCTCAGGCGACGGTCAGCCGCGGCGAGAAACTGGCCAGGCTGCGTGAGGTTTTGAAAGATCGCGGTGCCGACTGGCATTTCATCGCCACCCTCGATGACATCGCTTGGCTGTTCAACTTGCGCGGCGGTGACGTGTCGTTCAACCCGGTGTTTGTTTCCTTTGCCTTGATCAGCCAGCAGCAGGCGACCCTGTTCGTGGCACTGAGCAAGGTCGATGCCGAGCTGCGCGCAATCCTCGAACAAGACGGCGTGACCCTACGCGATTACAGCGAAGTAGCCGCCGCCTTGCGCGCCGTACCGAGCGGGGCGAGCCTGCAAGTCGATCCGGCACGCGTCACTGCCGGCTTGCTGGATAACCTGGATAGCGGTGTGAAGCTGGTCGAAGGCCTGAATCCGACGACGTTGGCCAAATCGCAGAAAAGCCTGGCCGATGCCGAGCACATTCGTCAGGCCATGGAGCAGGACGGCGCGGCGCTGTGCGAATTCTTCACCTGGCTAGACACTGCGTTGGGCCGTGAGCGCATCACCGAACTGACCATCGACGAACACCTGACGGCCGCGCGTACTCGACGTCCGGGTTATGTGTCGCTGAGCTTCAACACCATTGCCGCGTTCAACGCCAATGGCGCAATGCCGCACTACCACGCCACCGAAGAAGAACACGCGGTGATCGAAGGCGACGGTCTGTTGCTGATCGACTCCGGCGGCCAGTACCTGGGCGGCACCACTGACATCACGCGGATGGTGCCGGTCGGTACGCCGACTGATGAGCAGAAGCGCGATTGCACGCGGGTGCTCAAAGGCGTGATTGCGTTGTCCCGTGCGCAATTCCCTCGTGGCATTCTCTCGCCGTTGCTCGATTCGATTGCCCGCGCGCCGATCTGGGCTGAAAGCGTTGACTACGGTCACGGCACCGGTCACGGCGTCGGCTACTTCCTCAACGTGCACGAAGGCCCGCAGGTCATCGCCTATCAGGCCGCCGCGGCACCGCAAACCGCGATGCAGCCGGGCATGATCACGTCCATCGAACCAGGCACTTACCGTCCGGGCCGCTGGGGTGTGCGGATCGAGAACCTGGTGTTGAACCGCGAGGCGGGCAAAAGCGAATTCGGTGAATTCCTGAAATTCGAAACCCTGACCTTGTGCCCGATCGACACTCGCTGCCTGGAACCGTCGCTGCTGACTGACGACGAAAAGCAGTGGTTCAACGCCTACCACGCCGAGGTGCGCCAGCGCTTGAGCCCGTTGCTCGACGGCGCAGCCCTTGAGTGGTTGAACACTCGGACTGCGGCTATTTGATCGGTTGGAGTTCAGGCGCTTCTTCGAGCGCCTGGCTCATGTAGTCGACAAAGGCTTTGACCCTGGCGGATTGGCGACGATTCGCCGGGGACACGGCATGAATCGGCAGCGACTGCGCGCTGTATTCCAGCAGAATCGCGGTCACACGTCCCGCCTTCAAGTCCTCGCTGAATAGCCAAACCGGCGACAGTGAAATCCCCAATCCCCCCACAACCATCTCGCGAATCGCCTCGGAGTTGTTACTTTGTGCGTTGCCCTTGATTCGCACTTCGTGACGCTGGGCCTCTCTCTCGTAAACCCATAGGTTCTGACTGTTCAGCAGGTTGAACTGCAGGCAGTTGTGCTCGCTCAGTGCTTGCGGTGTTTGCGGCCGGCCGTGTTGCGCAAGGTAGTCGGGCGCTGCGACGGTCACTCGGTGGGTGGTGCCGATGTGGCGGGCAATCAATCCGCTGTCGTTCAACTCGCCGATCCTGAACGTGACGTCCAGTCCTTCACTGACCAGGTCCTGATTTTGATCGCTCAGTTGCAGATCAATCTGCACCTGAGGATGTTTTTTGAGGAATGCCGGCAGTCGCGGAGCAATCTGCAAGCGCCCGAAGCTCACGGAAGATCCGATTTTCAGGTTTCCGGCAACAGCTTCGCGGCCGGAGTGAAAACTGTGCTCTGCGGCGTCAACGGCCGCCAGAATTTGTCGACATTCGGCGTAGTACCGCTGGCCTTCGTCTGTCAGGGACAGTTGTCGGGTGCTGCGGGAAATCAACTTTCCACCCAGCTCAGTTTCCAGTGCTCGCAGCACTTTGCTGATGGTCGGCTGGCTGGTCTGCAATTCCCGGGCGACGGCAGAAAAGCTGCCACGTTCGACAACGCGGACGAAGATCGCCATTGCATTGAGTTTGTCCACGGGGTTTCTCATTGATGCCAAATGGGCATGGTCACTATAGCTATATAGCGTCTTATCGGCATGAGTGAGTGAGAGGAAGATTTATCCCACAGCCACCTCTGACGGGAAATTGCGAAATGACTGACTCACTTGAAATGCGCGCTCTGATTGTTGATTCGGCCAACGGGCCTTTACGCTTGGCTTCCATTCAACGGCCTGTGCCTGGAGCCGGTCAGGTGTTGGTCAGGATCAAGGCCAGTGGGGTGAACCCTCTGGATGGAAAGATTCGGTCGGGTCAGGCTGCTCATGCACGTCAACCGTTGCCGGCGGTGTTGGGGATGGATCTGGCGGGAACAGTGGCGGCATTGGGGGAAGGCGTCAGTGGATGGCTGCCGGGTGATGAGGTCTATGCGATGGCCACCGGCATTGGCGGTGCGCAGGGTTCACTGGCGGAGTACGCCGTCGTCGATGCACGCCTGCTGGCGCGCAAGCCAGGCAATCTGAGCATGCGCGGGGCGGCAGGGTTGCCGTTGGTACTGATCACAGCGTGGGAAGGATTGGTGGATCGTGCGCGGGTGCGGGCGGGGCAAAAAGTGCTGATTCACGGTGGTGCGGGTGGTGTCGGGCATGTGGCTGTGCAAATTGCCCGGGCTTTCGGTGCTGACGTGTTTGCCACCGGGTCGGCCAGGCAGCAGGCGATCATTGAAGGGTTCGGTGCGACGTTTATTGATTACCGCAAATCTTCGGTTGAGGAGTATGTGGCTGAGCACACGGCGGGGGAGGGCTTCGATATTGTCTACGACACGCTGGGCGGTGTGACGCTGGACGCTTCATTCAAGGCTGCTCGGGTCTACGAGGGGCATGTGGTGAGTTGTCTCGGATGGGGGACGCACAGTCTTGCGCCGCTCTCGTTTCGTGGGGCGACGTATTCCGGAGTGTTTACCTTGTTGCCGTTGCTGACTGGCAAGGGTCGCGAGCATCACGGGGAGATACTTCGGGAGGCGGCGCAGTTGATCGAGGCGGGTCAGTTGAAACCGTTGCTCGACCCTCGGCAGTTTACCCTGCAAACCGCCGAGGCCGCCCATGAGCTGCTCGTTTCGGGAGCTGCGCAGGGGCGGTTGGTTGTCGAGATTTAACTCAGGGCTTCAAGGACGAAGTCCAGGCGATCCTGGCCGAAGAACAGCTGATTATCGACAAACATGCTTGGGGCACCGAATACGCCCCGTTGCACCGCTTTCTCTGTGTTGTTCTTGAGAGTGGCTTTGACTTCCTCGTCGGCGGTCAGGGCCAGCACCTCATTTGGATCGAAACTGTTCTGTGTCAGTACTGAGGCGACGGTCGCCAGGTCATCGAGGCTGCGGCCTTCAACCCAGAGGGCGTGAAACAGGCAATCGATGAACGCGAGAAAGCGTTCGGGATGGCGCAATTGCATGCCGGTGACAGCACGCATCAACATCAGGGTGTTGATAGGAAAGTGGGGATTGAACTTCAGTGGCACGCCATAGCGCTTGGCATAGCGGTCCAGGTCTTGAAACATGTAGCGGCCCTTGGCAGGGATGGTCGCGGGGGAGGCGTTACCAGTGGCTTTGAAGACGCCACCCAGCAGGATGGGTATGTAGATCAACTGGCTGTCGGTCCGCTCGCAGATCTTCGGTAGTTGGGTATAGGCCAGGTAGGTGGCGGGGCTGCCGAGGTCGAAGTAGAACTCCACGGTTTTGCTCATGGTCGGTGCGCTCTGTTTATTATTGTGGGGGAGGGCTTACCAGCGTTCGCTCCAGGGGCGCAGGTCCAGCTCGAAGGTCCATGCGTCACGGGGCTGGCTGTGCAGGTACCAATAGTTCTCGGCAATGTGCTCTGGATTGAGAATGCCGTCCTGGTCCTTGGTCGCGTACTTTTCGGGGAAACTCTCGCGGATAAAATCGGTATCGATGGCACCGTCGACTACAACATGGGCGACGTGAATGTTCATCGGCCCCAGTTCACGCGCCATGCTTTGCGCCAGGGCACGAATCCCGTGCTTGGCGCCGGCGAACGCCGCAAATCCTGAGGCCCCACGCAGGCCAGCGGTAGCACCGGTGAACAAAATAGTCCCGCGTTGACGCTTGGCCATGCGCTTGGCCACTTCACGAGCGTTGAGAAATCCTGAGAAGCAGGCCATTTCCCAGATCTTGAAATATTTGCGCGCGGTTTCTTCAAGAATGCTGCAAGGCACATTGGCGCCGATGTTGAAGACGAACGCTTCGATTGGGCCAATCTGGCTTTCGATCTGCTCAACTAACGCAATCACGTCCTCTTCCTTGCGTGCATCGCAGGCAAACCCGTGGGCTTCACCGCCATCGGCCTTGATGGCGTCCACCAACGGCTGGAGTTTGTCCGCGCTGCGGCGGGTGACACACGCCACAAATCCCTCCTGCGCAAAGCGTTTTGCAATTGCGCCGCCGGTGGCATCCCCGGCACCTACAACCAGTACGACCTTCTTGTTATTCATGGGTAGTTCCCTTTGCTAAACGATCGTTAACTAAACGAACGTTATGCTACGATTCGGCAAGCGTCAAGGCGATCAATCCTGAGGGCAAGGCAATGCGTTACTCGGTCAATCACAAACTGGAAACCAAAGAGAAGCTACTTGAAAGCAGTGCGGTGTCGGCCAAGAAGTCTGGTTTTTCAACGGTGGGTGTCGACGGTTTGATGAAGGCGATCGGTTTGAGTGGCGGGGCTTTCTACAGTCACTTTTCGTCGAAGGATGAGCTGTTCGCTTCAATCGTCGAGCGTGAGCTGTCTCAAAGCCTGGAGCGTTTAGGGGCGGACCAGAATCCTGAGAAGCTCCAGCGCTGCCTGAAACACTATCTGAGCATGGCTCATGTCGAGCACCCGGAATCCGGTTGTGCTTTGCCGGCGTTGGGGGCTGAGATTGCACGTTCAGACGTGATGATTCGCCAGCAGGCGGAGAACTGGATTTGTCGGCTTCAAAAGAGTTGGGCGCAGGTTCTGGAAAGCGACAGCCTGGCATGGGCGATTCTGTCGCAATGTATCGGTGCGTTGGTCATTGCGCGAATGCTGGCCACGCCAGACATCCAGCGCGCGGTACTGAAGTCCAGTTACGATGAGATTGGCCGTCAGATCGCAGGTCCACGAACCTGACAAGACGGCATCAATCTATTTGCAGATGACGATCATGCTGCGACTGGTATAGCCGGCAGGGTTGAGGCCGAACGGGTAATCGCCTGGTTCTTCCACAGCGTCCCCTGACTTGGCGATGACCTTGTAACCTTTGGGAGCGCACGAGTTGGCAGCGCTGGTGTAGCACTTGTCCCAGGATGACGAGAGCCCGGAACAGTTGATATGCAGCCCTCTCTTGCCGTGTTTTATCTGGGTTTTCGATGTCGCCGCGCAGCCCGCAACCGCAAGTACGGCGATCAGTATCAAAATTCGTTTCATTACTGTCCTTATAGCGTCCCCGGATCTTTGCGCCCGGGTCTGGCTGCATTCGCTTTCGCTTGAAGCGTTCTGATGTCCCTATCTGAAAAATCCATGTCTGACACTGGGTTACGGGTCTAAACATGGCCTAATTGCGCGGCAAATACCAGACCCTCGTCAAATCCTGTCTCAATCTGCAGCGACAGCAGGCTTGGCTGCACTCCCCATGGTCATGGTCGCGCCTATGGAAGCCAGAATGATGCACAGGATGGCCATCCATTGTGACAGTGAGAGGTACTCATGGAGAAACAACAGGCCTGACAGGGCGCCGATCGCAGGTTCAATACTCATCAACGTGCCGAAGGTCCGGGTAGGGATTCGGGTGAGGGCGACCATCTCCAGCGTGTAGGGCACGGCGGTGGACAGAATGGCGACAGCGATGGCCACGGGGATAAGTGAAGGAGTGAGCAGCGCGGCGCCAGCATGGACGATGCCGATAGGGGCTACAAAAAGTGCCGCAATCATCACACCCAGTGCCGCGGTCTGCACGCCATTGTCGGCGCCGGCCTTTTGGCCGAACAGAATGTACAGCGCCCAGCAGACACCTGCGCCCAGTGCGTAACCGGCGCCTACCAGATCGATCCCCGCGGTCGTTTCTCCCATAGGTATTAACAGCAGCAAGCCGACGGCTGCCAGGGCGATCCACAAAAAGTCGATCGCGCGACGTGAGGCGTAGATGGCTACCGCCAGTGGGCCGGTGAACTCCAGCGCAACCGCGATACCGAGGGGGACGGTTTGCAAGGACATATAGAAGAGGAAGTTCATGCCGCCCAACGCCATTCCGTAGACGATGACGGTGCGCAGGGATTTTGCGGTGAGCTTCGCTCGCCAAGGGCGCAGTATCAACATCATGATCACACTGGCGAAGATCAGCCGCAGGGTGGTGGTCCCTTGCGCGCCGATAATGGGGAACATGCTTTTAGCCAGGGAGGCTCCCGACTGGATTGATGCCATGGCTATCAATAGCAGGCCAACCGAAAACAGGGTCGAGGCAAGGCTGCGAGGTTGGTCATTCATGGCGTGGCATCGTCCAAGTAGGAAGCGAGAGTGTTATTGGGCAATATACTGCGCATTCATGGCGGGCGCGTCTATATATAAGCAGCGATTTTGAGCATCCTTATAGAAAAGCGTAATTAAGGGTTGACGACAGATTCTGGAAGTCTATAATTCGCCCCACTTCCGGCGCGGCCGAAACGGAAAACTCCTTGGTAAACAATGAGTTACGCAGTTTTCGACAGCGAGTTGCTTCAGGTCATCGAAGCCCAGAAGGAGTTGAAAGAGTGAGGTTGTTTGACTCTTTTAACGATTCGATCTTCTCGGTCGAAAGCGGAGAAAAAGAGGTGTTGACAGCAGCGAGTAACGCTGTAGAATTCGCCTCCCGCTAACGAGAGATCGGAAGCGCAAGTGGTTGAAGTTGCAAAGGAAACTTTGAAAACTTCGAAAAATAACCGCTTGACAGCAACAGAGGCTGCTGTAGAATGCGCGCCTCGGTTGAGACGAAAGATCTTAACCAACCGCTCTTT